>JBGPGA010000030.1:0-17682 GCA_041483635.1 Thermoplasmata archaeon | reverse complement strand
GCGGGGATGCGATGCCCGCCATCCTGGCAGCCCTCGTCGCCGGCCCGGCGTTCGAACGCAAGATCCGGTCCTCCCGGACTTCCATGGCGCTCCTGGCCCGCGTATATGCGGTCATGGCGGGGGTGCGAGGACGTCTCAGTTGCGCGTCCGGTGCGGCCGTCGCGGCGGGACGTAGCCCTCGATGAGGGAGCGGAGCGTCTTCAGATTTCGGCGGTAGCCTGCGGGATCCCCGGGGTACTCCAGGCATCCGGGCAACTCCCGGAACCGGGGCTCGTTGACGATGGGGCGGAACCCCTCCAGGCCGATCTTCCCCTTCCCGATGTTCTCATGGCGGTCCGCATGAGAGCCCAGATCGCCCTTGGAGTCATTCAGGTGGAAGGCACGGATCCGGGAGAGGCCTATGGTCGCATCGAGGGTCCGCATCAGATTCACGTACGCTTCCGGGCCGCGGAAGTCATAGCCCGCGGCGAACGTGTGGCATGTGTCGACACACACCCCGAGGCGGTCTGGATGCGAGGACCTCTTCATGATGTCCGCGATCTGCTCGAAGGAGGACCCGACGACCGTGCCCGCGCCGGCCGTGTTCTCGAGCACCGCGAGGGCGTTCGGAGCGGCGGCATGGTCGAGGCACCAGTCCAGGCTCTCCGCGACCGTCCTGACGCCGAAGGCCATCCCCTTCCCCATGTGGGCTCCGGGATGGAAGATGACGTCCCGGATCCCGAGCAGCTCGGCGCGGTTCAGTTCCTCGACGAAGGCTTCGCGGGAGACCTTGAGCGTCGCCTTCTTCGGGGAGCCGAGGTTGATGAGGTAGTTCGCGTGAATCATGGCGCGCGCGATCCGGTGGGCGGCCAGGTTCTCCTTGAACGCCGCGGTCTCCTCGACCGCGAGGGGTTTCGTGTTCCGAAGCATTCTCGGGCTGCGAGAGAAGATCTGGATTGCCTCACACCCGACCGCCGCCCCGCGCACCGGGGCGAGGGCAATGCCCTCCGCGATTGACATGTGGGCTCCGAGGTACATCGGCCGCCGTCCCGCGCGGGGTAGCTCCTGTGGTACCATGAGCTTTGCCGATTGGGGTCCGATTGGGGCCAACCGTATTCAAGACCGGCCGCGCTCCATCACTTCGAGGGTCGCAGGATGACCAGAGACGGCGAGATCGAATCCCGGTTCATCGGGATGATTTTCCTCCTCCGACGGGTTTTCCCCGAAGCCCCGGATGGTCGCTTGCGATCCCCACCCCGCCCGGACATGGGGTACGCCGTGCGGCGTCCGCGTCGGGCGTGAAGGGCGGGAGGCGGCTCACTCCAGGCGGGCGACCTGGTGCGCGAGGCGTCTCGCTTTGACGACTAGGTATGACTGGGTCAGATGGCGTTCGCCCCGGTCGAACGAATCGGAGAGTTCCTGCCAGCGGCCGTCCTCGACCCACTTCCGGACCGTCTCGTCTCGGAGGAAGAGCTCGACCTCCCGGAGCTGGTCGAACTCGGCGATGATCGTGTCCACCCCCATGAACTCGATCTCGAGCTGGTTCTCTTCGAGGAGGTCCGCCATCGTGTCCTCGTAGAACGCCCAGCGCGAACCGCGCCGCGTCTCCTTCCAGTGGTCCCCGTGGTGGCAGCAGAAGATGAACTTCCCCCCGGGACGGAGGCTGTGTGCCGAGTGCCAGACGATCTCGGGGGACATGCAGAGGTTGCTGGTCACGAAGTCGAACGGCTCGGAGGAGAACTCGTGATAGGCGGTCTTCTCGACGTCGCCCCACACAAAGTCGACGCGGCGGATGTCCTTGACGCCCGCGTAGGCACGGGCCTGCTGGAGCTTCATCCGATCCAGGTCCACGCCGATCACGTGCCCGCCCACGCCGGCCGCGACGAAGGCGAGACGCCCTTCCCCCGTGCCGACGTCGAGCACGGATCGGCCGCGAAAATCCTCGTGTCGGAACTGGTCCAGGAGCATGGGGCGGAGCTCGAAGGCGTGCCGGGCCGCGTCCCGCCACAGGAGGCGGCGCGTCTGGCGGACCACATCGACCATCCGGGCGTCTCCTCCGGTCGGGATGCGGGCCTCGGGATAAGAGGACATCGGTGCCGCCTTGGAACGCCACACGCTTATAGGAAGCCGCCACCATGGCGAGCCAGGGCCCACGATGGAAGTGCAGGAGCTGCGGCTCGTCATCGGCGGGAAGTCCGTACCCGCGTCCTCGGGCGCGACCCTGGACGTTCTGGACCCCGCGACGAACCGCGTGGTCGCGCGGGTGCCGTCGGGCACGAAGGACGACGTCGACGCGGCCGTGGTTGCTGCACAGGCCGCGTTCGAGGGGCCCGAGTGGCACGATCTGGATCCGAGCAAGCGCGGCCGTCTCTTGTTCCTCCTCGGCCAGCAGGTCCGGGACCACTTCGAGGAACTCGCTCGTCTCGAGTCCCTGAACGTCGGCAAACCGCTCAAAGAGGCCCGCGGCGACATCGCCTACGTGTACAAGCTGTTCGAATATTATGCAGGTCTGGCAGATAAAATTCAAGGAGACACGATCCCCGTGCCCGGCGCCCGCCTCGACTACACCCTGCGGGAGCCCCTGGGGGTCACCGCCCACATCGCGCCGTGGAACTACCCGCTCCTCCTCGCCTGCCGCGGGATCGCGCCCGCCTTGGCCGCGGGGAACACCGTGGTCCTGAAGCCCGCCTCCCTGACCCCGCTGACGGCACTCCAGATTGCGCATCTCGCGGCCGCGGCAGGTTTCCCCGCGGGGGTCTTCAACGTCGTGACCGGGCCGGGCCGCGAGGTCGGGAACGCCCTCGCCCGCCACCCCGACGTCGCCAGCGTCACGCTCACGGGTTCAACGGAGACGGGGAAGGAGCTCCTCCGAACCGTGGCGGATCGAATCATCCCCGCGACCCTTGAGCTTGGCGGGAAGAACCCTCAGATCGTCCTGCCCGATGCGAAACTGGACAAAGCGCTCGTCGGGGTCCATTTCGGCGCGTTCCAGAATGCAGGCCAGATGTGCTGGGCCGGCTCCAAGCTCCTCGTCCACGAGGACGTCGCCGCCCCCTTCCTCGAAAAACTGAGGGAGCGCGCGGCCAAGACCCGCCTCGGCCCTGGCCTGGAGGACGGCGTCCAGATGGGCCCCGTCGTCTCCCGAAGCCAGGAGGCGGGCGTCCTTGCGGCGATCGAGGATACGTCCCGCCGCGGCGCGCGGCCGACCGTCGGGGGCGGCAAGGCGGACGAACCTCCCCTCCACGAGGGCAACTTCGTGCGACCCACGATCTTCGAGAATCCGCCCGAGGACAGCCCCGTCGCGCGAGAGGAGGTCTTCGGCCCTGTGCTCGCCGCGTTCACGTTCACGGACCTGGACGATGCCGTGGCGAGGGCGAACGACACGCCGTACGGGCTGAGCGCGGGGGTCTGGACCCAGGACCTCGGCAAGGCGCACACGATCGCGAAACGGCTCAAGGCGGGGATGGTCTCGATCAACGAGTACCCGATCACGTTCCCGCAGACGCCCTTCCTCGGCTGGAAGCAATCGGGGCTGGGCCAAGAGCAGGGCGTGGACGCCATCCTCTTCTACACCCACGCGAAGAACGTCCTCGTGAACCTGGAATGAGGCGGATTCCCGCGCGACTCAGGCGTCGAAGCGCTCTTCCCGGACCGCCAGACCTTTCTCCGCCAGTCGCGTGAGGAACGCCTCCGGATCCAACTGCTCGGGGATCAGGAGACCCTTCCCGCGGACTTTCCCTTCCAGGAACATCTCGGCCGCGACCGCGCCGCCGGTGCCCACGAGGTAGGCGGTCGCGTTCGTGCGGTGCCGACGGTAGGCCTCCTCGTAGGAAAGGCTCGTCCACACCCTCACGCGCACCTTCTTCCCCTCCCGCTGGCCCGTGACCTCGACGACGAACATCGCGGTCCCCCGAATTCGGTCGGCCAAGTGGACGGGGCTCGGCAAGGCAGCGGCGATCACGTCGAGCGGGCGCACCCGGAGGCCTTGGACCTCGAGGGGTTCGCCCCGGAGCAGCCCGAGCTTCCGGAGGGTCTCCGCGGCCCGCACCCAGGCCTCGTCGATGTAGATGTTGAACGAGGCCCGTCGCAGGGACCGGATCCCGACCGGGAGGAAATACGTCTCGTCGTGGTTCGTCTTGAAGACCCTCAGCGGGCCGACGGGCTCGGGGAACTCGAACGTCTGGCTCGAGCTCATCGGAGCCAGGAACCGGAGGCCTCCGTCCTCGTAGACGGCCGCGGGCACGCTCATCTCGTCGAGGAGGTCCACGGGCGACCAGGTGGAGAAGAGCTCCAACCCTTCCACGCTCGCCGTGTCCCCGTCGAAGACATGCGCCTCGTCGACCCGGTCGAGCTGATGGGCGGCATGCATCGCGAACACGTCGGACATGCCCGGTTCCATCCCCATGCCGACCAGGGCGGTCACGCCCGCGTCCGCGCACCTCTTCGAGGCGGCCTCGAAGTCCGGGCCCGTGCTGTCGAAGGGCATCCCGAAGTCCAGATAGGCGGTCCCGCTGCGGGCCGCTGCGTCCAAGACGATCTTGTTGAGCCGCCAGGGCATGGAGGCGACGACCAGATCGGAATCGTCGAGCAGCGGAGCCAGGGCCTCGGGGTCCGTCCCGTCCACGTTCCGGACGGAGACCCGGTCCCGCTGCAGGCGTGCGGCCAGGGACGCGGCGCCCTCGGTCCGGCGGTCTGCGAGGACGAGGTGCTCGACCTTCGGGTGGGCGGCGAGGTGTTCGGCGCACACGAGTCCGCAGACGCCACAACCGACCTGGAGGACGCGCATCCTATCGCCGCATCCGACGGAGCGGATGCTCCGGGGTCGACCCGGGGAACCCGCGATGGGCCTTAAGCGTTTCAGGGGACAGACGGGCGCAGCGAGCGGACGATCCCGCCGAAACCGTTGAAAGCCCGGTCGACCGTCCCGGCCCCGAGGGAACCATGCGCAAAGATTCCAGGACGGTCCATCCCTACATCCCGAACTCGGCGCCGGCCGCCCGCAAGGCGATGCTCCGCGAGGTGCGGGCGACGGACGAGGACGACCTCTACGAGGACATCCCGGCGGAGCTCCGGTTCCGCGGAAAGCTCGATATCCCCGGGCCCCTGTCCTCGGAGGAGGGGCTCCGCCGACACGTCGAGGGCCTCCTGGCCCGGAACCGCACGTGCCGGGAGAACCTGAACTTCCTGGGGGCGGGGTGCTACCAGCACGCGGTCCCGGCCGTGTGCGACGAAATCAATTCCCGCGCGGAGTTCCTGACCGCGTACGCGGGCGAGCCGTACGAGGATCACGGGCGCTTCCAAGCCCTCTTCGAGTACGCGAGCCTCATGGGCGAGCTCCTCGACCTAGACGTCGTCAACGTCCCGACCTACGACGGCTTCCAGGCCACCGCCACGGGCCTCCGGATGGCGGCGCGCATCACCGGGCGGCAGGAGGTCCTCGTCTCGCGGTCGATCGCGGCGGACAAGCTCTCCAAGATCCGAGACTACCTGAAGCCACGGACCATGGTGAAGCTCTTCGACTTCGACCTCGTGACAGGCGAACCCGATCTCGGATCGATCGAGGCATCCCTCTCCGAGCGGACCGCCGCCGTCTACTTCGAGAACCCGTCCTACCTGGGCGTAATCGCGACGTGCGGTGCAAAGATCTCCGCGCTGGCCCACGATGCGGGCGCGCTCTCCGTGGTCGGCGTCGACCCCGTCACCCTGGGCGTCCTCGCCCCTCCCGCGCAGTATGGGGCGGACATCGTCGTGGGCGATCTCCAGCCCCTTGGGATGCACATGGCCTACGGGGGCGGTCAAGCGGGCTTCATCGCCACGCGTGACGAGCCGAGGTTCGTGATGGAGTACCCATCCCGTCTCTTCGGCCTTACGGCCACCTCCGTGGAGGGCGAGTACGGCTTCGGGGATGTGGCCTACGAGCGCACGTCCTTCGCGGTGCGGGAGGCGGGCAGGGAGTGGGTCGGGACCGCCGCGGCCCTGTGGGGGATCACCGCAGGCGTCTATCTGGCCCTCCTCGGACCTCGGGGGATGCGCGACCTTTGCGAATCCATCCTGGCGAGGTCGCACTACCTAGCGAAGCGCCTGTCGCAAATTCCCGGAGTCCGTGCACCCCGGTTCCGGGGGCCGTTCTTCCAAGAATTCGTCGTGGACTTTCGCCGTGCCGGGAAGAGCGTCGCGCAGATTAATCGCGTGCTCCTCCGACATGGGATTTTCGGCGGCAAGGACCTGTCGCAGGAAGTCCCGGAACTGAAGGACTGCGCTCTGTACTGCGTCACCGAGGTCCACACCCAGGAGGACCTGGACCGCCTCGCTGGCACGCTCCGGAAGGTGGTTGCATGAAGGACATCCCTGCCATCCGAAACCGAGGAGGAACTCCGCGGCTCCGGAGATTCCACCAAGCGCAGTGGGACGAGCCGATTATCTTCGAGCTGAGCGCCGACGGGGAGCGAGGCTTTCTGATTCCGGAGGTCGAGCGCGGCGTCCGGGAGGCCGTGGGAGACGCGCTCGCGGGAATCCCGCAATCGGTCCTCCGCAAGAGGCCTCCGGCTCTCCCGGAGATCTCTCAGAACCGCGTCCTGAGGCACTATCTGCGGCTCTCCCAGGAGACCCTCGGCGCAGACCTGAACGTCGACGTGGGACAGGGAACCTGCACGATGAAGTACAGCCCGAAGGTGAACGACCAGCTGGCCCGCCTCCCTCAGATCGCAGACATGCATCCGCTCCAGCCCGAGCCGACGGTCCAAGGGATTTTGGAGATCATGTTCCGCTTCGAAGGCTTCCTCAAAGCGCTCTCCGGAATGGACGCCTTCTCCCTGCAACCCGGCGCGGGCTCTGCGGCGATCTACGCGAACGCCTCGATCATACGCGCCTACCACGCGTCCCGGGGCGAGGCGTCCCAGCGGCAGGAGATGATCACGACGATCTTCTCCCATCCCTCGAACGCGGCCTGCGCAAAGACCGCGGGCTTCGATATCGTGACGATCCACCCGGATCCGAAAGGCTATCCGGACCTGAACGCCCTGAAGGCCGCGGTCTCCGAACGCACGGCGGGTCTCATGATAACGAACCCCGAGGACACGGGGATCTTCAACCCGCGGATCCAGGAGTTCGTCGACGCGGTCCACGAGGTCGGCGGCCTGTGCGCCTACGACCAAGCGAACGCGAACGGGATCCTGGGCATCACCCGGGCACGGGAGGCCGGGTTCGACCTGTGCCACTTCAACCTGCACAAGACCTTCTCCACGCCCCACGGGTGCGGTGGCCCCGCAGGCGGTGCGATGGGCGTGACGAAGGAGCTCGAGCGGTTCCTTCCGGTCCCCGTGATTGCCTTCGACGGGAAGCGGTACCGGCTGGACTACGACCGCCCGGACAGCATCGGCAAGATTCGGCCGTGGTACGGGGTGGCGCCGGTGATCCTGAGGGCTTATGCGTGGGTCATGAGTCTCGGGGGCGAAGGTCTGAGAGAGGTCGCGAAGATTGCGGTGCTGAACAACAACTACCTGCTCAAGAAGATGCTCGAGATCCGCGGCGTCCAGGCGCCGTATGCGAAAGGCAGGCGCCGAATCGAGCAGGTTCGGTATAGCTGGGAGGAGCTCTTCCGGGAGACGGGCGTTCACACTCATGATCTCGGCCTGCGGGCCGCAGACTTCGGGGTGCACTACTGGACGAGTCACCATCCGTGGATCGTGGGCGAGCCATGCACGCTCGAACCGACGGAGTCCTACTCGAAGGCGGATCTCGATGAATACACCGCGATCCTCGGTCACGTTGCCGAGGAGGCAAGGACGGATCCCGAGAGGGTCAAGACCGCGCCGCACAACAGCACCGTGCACCGCATCGACGATGCCGCGCTGGAGGACCCCAACTCCTGGGCGGTGACATGGCGGGCGTATCGGAGGAAGGTCCGGCGCAACGCCAGATCTGGAGGAGGGACCGGTGCATGAGGGCGAACAAAGGAAGCTCCGGAGCGTTGCGCGGGAAGGTGGCTCTCGTGACGGGCGGTGCATCGGGCATCGGACGAGCAACCGCGCTCCTCTTCGGTGCGGAGGGCGCGGCCGTCGTAGTTCTCGATCTCAAGGAGGAGGGCCAGGCCACGGCGGAGACCATTGTCGCCGCCGGCGGGCAGGCCGCCTTCGTACGGGGCGATGTGACCCGATCCTCGGATTGCGAGGCGGCCGTGCAGAGGGCCGTGGCCGAGTTCGGACGACTCGACGTCCTTGTTAACAACGCCGGCATCATCCGACGCGCCTCCGTAGTCGACACGACGGAGGAGGAGTGGGACCGAGTTATGGCGGTGAACGTGAAGTCCGTGTTCCTCCTGTCAAGAGCCGCAATTCCGATGATGGTTCGCGTCGGAGGTGGGGTCATCGTGAACACCGCCTCAGGATGGGGTCTGGTGGGTGGCCAGAACGCCGCCTCATACTGCGCGTCGAAAGCCGCGGTCGTGAACCTGACCCGGGCCATGGCCGTCGATCATGCCGCTCAGAACATCCGGGTGAACTGCGTTTGCCCGGGCGACACGGACACGGCGATGTTGCGTGAGGAGGCCCGACAGCTCGGGGAAGACCTGAAGAGCTTCCTCGTCGGTTCCAAACAGCGACCCATGGGGCGGGTAGGACGGCCTGAAGAAATTGCGCAGGCCATCCTGTTCCTTGCGAGCGAAGCCTCGTCCTACGTAACGGGGACGGCCCTCCTCGTCGACGGGGGCGGGCACGCGGGCCGAGGATAGCCACCGGGCCGTTCCGCCCTCTCGAACGACGCGTCGAAAGGCTTGAGAGGAAGCACGTCTTGGCGGCCGCGATGATTTACGTCGCGGCGACCGCGACCCTGATTGGGGACGTGGCCCTCGCCGAGGGGTCGAGCGTGTGGCACGGAGCCGTTCTCCGGGGTGACTTCGACGCGGTACGCGTGGGCAAGGACTCCAACGTCCAGGACAATGCGGTCCTCCACGTGGACCGGCGCATGCCCTGCGAGATTGGCGATCGGGTTACGGTCGGCCACGCCGCGGTCGTCCACGGCTCCCGGGTGGCGGGGGAGTGTCTCATCGGCATGAACGCGACAATCAACAGCGGCACGGTCATCGGACGCGGTTGCCTGGTCGCCGCGGGGGCGGTCACCCGGGAGAACGCCGTGTTCCCTGAGGAGAGTGTGGTCGGGGGCGTTCCCGCGAAGATCCTTCGGAAGGTGGACGAGACCCTCTGGAAGCGGATCGAACTGTCTTGGGAGATCTACCGCGACCTTGCGAAGGCGAGTCTGCCGCCGAGACCCGAGGCCGAGCCGAACCCGGGAAAGCAGATTCACCTCGAGATGTCGGAGGAGTTCACCCGCTTGGTCCGAAAGGGTTGAGGACCACCCAAACATTTTTCGCGGGCGTCCGCATGGGCGCGTCCGATGGCCCGATTCACGACGGAGATCCAGATGCGGTTCCGAGACCTCGACGCGATGGGTCACGTCAACAATGCCGTCTACCTCAGCTACTGCGAGCTCGCCCGGACCCAGTTCTACCTGACGCACGCGTTCAAGCGCTCGCTTCACGACATCGACTTCATCCTGGCCCATATCGACATCGACTACGTCTCCCCAGCCGAATGGGGCGACCGGGTCGAGGTTTCCGTGTGGCCCTCGAAGATCGGGGAGGCCTCGTTCACGTTGAGCTACGAGCTTCGCGACAAGACCTCCGGCCGCCTCCTCGCGACCTCGACCAGCGTGCTCGTCTCCTACGACTACGACAAGAAGAAGACGAAGCCGATTCCCGCGGATTTCCGCAAGATGCTCGAGGAGAACCTGGAGTCCGTCGTTTCCTAGCGCGCCCGGCCGCCCCGGAGGAGCGTGGCCAGCGCTTCCGGATCCCCCGTCGGCATGGAGCAGGTCGTCCCCTGACACACGAAGGCCACCGGCCCGGCTCGCGCCTGCGCCGTCTTCCGCATGTGCTCCACGGCATCCGGGACGTAGGAGTCCTTCTCGCCTGCGAGCAGGATCGTCTTGCCCGGCGCGTACGTGTGCCAGGCGGCCGATTGCAGGGCACGGATCGCCGCATCCTCGCGGGGGCCCACGATCACGATTTCTGCTGGGGGGTGAAGCCACAGCTCGGCGGCGAGGAAATACGTTCCACAGAAGACGGGGCCGTGGCGGGAAGCCTCGCCCGCCGATGCGAGGATGAGCTGGTCGTGGTGGAGCCGGTAGTCGTCATTTCCCGTGAGGGCGTGAAGCCGCTGGAGGCACAGGGCGGCCACGGCGTTGGCCCCTGCGTACGGCGAATCCTCGAGGGGTCGCCGCCGGATCTCGCGAAGGCTCACCTCGCCCCCTTCGTGCAGGTCGTCCGCCAGGTCCACGAACCCCTTGCGCTCCTCGTCCCAGAAGTGCTTGAGGGTGAAGGCCATGAGCTCGTCGGCCCGACGCAGCCACTTCGGGTCCCCCGTCGCGCTCTGGGCCGCGAGGAACGCGTCGACGAGGAAGAGGTGGTCCTCGAGCAGACCGCGGATTTTGCGCTTCCCATGCGCGAGGGCGTGCCACATCCCATGATCTGGGGTCCAGAGCTCCTTCCAGAGACGCTCGAGGGTCTTGAGTGCGAAGGCGGACACGTCCTCCCGGTCGAGCGCCGTCGCCGCATCGAGGGCCGCGGCGGCCATCATGCCGTTCCACGACGCATAAATCGTGCGATCGACCGCGGGTGCCTCCCGGCGGGACCGTGCCGCCTTGAGGTGAGCGAGGCCGCTGGTCAGGAGCTCGTGCACCCGTCCGAGCGGAAGGGCGAGCGTCTCCGCGATCGCTTCGGGCGTCGCGGCGATGTACAGGACGTTCTTCTTCGGGTCGTGATGCATCTCGCCCTTCTCTCCGATGTCGAAGCGTAGGGCGAGGACCTGCGCCTCCTCGCTCGGGACGGCCTTCCTCAATTCCTCGAGCGTCCAGGTGAAGTAATCCCCGTCGTCGTCCAGGCCCACGTCCGCGTCTTGGCTCGTGTAGTACCCGCCCCGCTCGGGGTCGGAGAGGACCTCGTCGAGCCAGGCCAGGATCCCTTCTGCGGTCTCGCGAAACAGCGACACCCCGGTGAGCTGCCAGGCATGCACGTAGTTGCCCAGGAGGTCTGCATTGTCATAGAGCATCTTCTCGAAGTGGGGCACGATCCACTGCCCGTCCGTCGAGTAGCGGTGAAAGCCGCCCCCGACCTGGTCGTAGACGCCGCCCTGGGCCATCGCAGTCAGCGTTCGTACGGCGATGTTCCGCAGGCCGGAGGAGCCGGTCCGGTGGAGGTGCGCCAGGAGGAACTCGACTGCGCCCGCGTGCGGGAACTTGGGTGCCGATCCGAAGCCTCCGTTTACGGGGTCATGCTCGCCGCGAAGCGCCTCGAGGCCTTCCTTTAGAAACGCCTCGTTGACGACGGCCTCGTCCATCACGGACGTGCGGCGCTCGACCAGCGCCTCGTGGAGGGATTCCGCATCCCGCATCGCCTCCCCCTTGTTCTCCCTGTAGTGCTTGGACACGGCGCGGAGGACGTGCTCGAAGCTCAGGCGGTTGTACGCGTCCCGGGGCGGGAAGTAGGTGCCTCCGTAGAAGACCTTACCCTCCGGGGTGAGGAAAGCGGTGAGGGGCCAGCCACCCGATCCGGTTAGCGAGCCGATGGCCTGCTGATATCGCGCGTCCACGTCGGGTCGCTCGTCCCGATCGACCTTCACGGCCACGAAGTGCTCGTTGATGATCTCCGCGAGCCTCGCGTCCTCGTAGGATTCGCGGTCGATGACGTGGCACCAGTGGCACCACGATGCCCCGATGTCCAAGAGGATGGGCCGATCCAGCTCCTTTGCCTTGCGAAACGCCTCTTCGCCCCAGGGATGCCAGTCCACAGGCTGGTGTGCGGCGCTCCGCAGGTACGTCGAGGTCTCTTTCGCGAGGCGGTTCGTCTTCTCGGGCATGTCTCTAGGAACCGAACGGGCCGCTGGGTTAAGCCGTTTCGCCGAAACCCGCCTTGAGTCGGACCAGGTCGACTTCATCCACATGGAGTTCCGGAGGCAGTCTCTCCAGGACGGCCGCGAAGGGCTCGAGGCCCCTTCGGAACCGCGAGTCCTTCCCGTTCCCTTCCATCCCGGCCCAGCTCTCGAAGATCGCGAAGTTCAGGCTCGCGTCCGGATCCTCGACCGAGTCGAGCCAGATCGTCCCGACGAAGCCGGCGAAGGAGAACAAGTCCTCCCTCTCGTCTTGCATCCTCTTGCCCTGCTTCCGCTTTCCGAGTTTGGACCTCCAATACGCCACGCGCGCGACCGCCATCGCTCTCCCGGTGGCGGGACGGAAACGCCCTCCTTACGGGTTGTCTCAACCGAAGCGATGATAACCGGGGACGGGATGGCCCGACGGCCATGGAAAGTGCCGTCGCGTTCTTCGCCGCGCTCGGTCTCGTGGCCCTCCTGGAGCTCGGCGACAAGACGCAGCTCGTGACGATTTCCCTCGCCACCCGGCATCCTTGGACCCAAGTCCTCGCCGGCACGGTGGTCGGTCTCGTGGCCGCGACGGCCGTCGGAGCGGCGGTCGGGGGACTCCTGGCCACCACGCTCGGGCCCTGGATCACCTACATCAAGATTGGCGGCGGCCTCCTCTTCATCGCGATCGGCCTCTGGACGGTGGTCCGCGTGCTCCGGCGGCCGGGCCGTGACGAGTCCGCGGAAACTATCCGGGAAAGGCGGAGCGCGTTCGCCACGGCGGCGAGCTTCGCCTTCCTGGCCGAGTTCGGCGACAAGACCCAGTTGGCCGTGATCATCTTGGCGGCGACCTATGACGCCCCGATTTCCGTGTTCCTCGGCGGGAGCGCGGGTCTGAGCCTCATCGCCGTGTCGAGCGTCGTGATCGGGGCAGGACTCTCCCGCATCCTGTCAGAGAAGTGGTTGCGGCTCGTCTCCTCGATCCTCTTCATCTTCGCCGGCGTCTTGCTGCTCATCGAGGCGGTCCTCGAGCTCTGATGGCCTACGGGAAGATTCGCCGGGCGTTCGTGACGAAGTACTTCTCCTTGAACGCGTCCGAGAGGGGCAGCGCTCGCATCCCCTCGATCTCCTCGCGGATTCCCGGAATGCCTGGCCCGGGCCAATCGGATCCGAAAAGGACTCGGTCCGCGATCTTCTCGAGTTGCGGGAACCACTCCAACAGCCTCGACGGCGGGATCGAGGAGGTGTCGAGGTAGATGTTCGGGTGAGCGCGGACGAGGTAGAAGGCCGCGTCGCACCACAGGGGGCGACCGCCGTGCGCCATCAGAATCGTCAGGTCTGGGAAGTCCGTGGCCACGTCGTCGAGGGCCATCGGGTCTCCGAACTTGGACCGGGCGCCTGGGAACAAGGAGGTCCCCGTGTGAAACATGACCGGCAGATGCAGGCGCTCGGCGGCGCGGTAGATTCGCCACAGGTTCGGCATGCGTCCATCGACGTAGGCGTTTGGCGAGAATAGCTGGTGGGGCGGGTGAATCTTCAAGCCGCGGATTTCAAGCTTCGAGGACATGCGCTCGACGTCGCCTTCGGGGTCTTTCGTGAGCCGCGGATGCACGCCGCCGAACGCGATCAAGCGCTTCGGATCTTCCGACGCATACCGGGCCACGAAGGCGTTCACGTCCAACCCGAGACCCATGACTTCGGGCGCTGCGTAGTTGATGAGGCACGCACGCTCGACGCCGACCTCATCGAGGTGATGAAGGAGGTTTCGGGGGTCCTCCATCCGTTTCGCCATGGCGTCGAAGTCCGCCATTGTCTTCCGCATCGTTTCGAAGACCGTCGGCTTGAGGTTCTGGTAGGGTTCCAGGTGCACGTGGACGTCAGTAATGCCGGGCAACGGGTCCACGAAGCGGCGCCTCAGGGAAATGCTTTTCGCACTCGACCCCCGAGGGTCAGTCGGGGCTCGGGAGGCGGCGGATGGCCTCGTGGTAGTCCCGGTAGGGCGTCTGGCACGGCGACCCGTCGGCGTACAGGAGGACGTTCTCTCCCGGGTCGGCGTTGCTGAGGGCCAAGATGGTCGAGGAAACCGTGCCTGCGCCCATCCCATGATTGCAGAGGCTCACTCCGCTGCCGGAGGCATGCGTGCGCAGCGTGGCCTGTAGCGTGCGGACTGCATCGTTCACCGCACGGGTCGACGCCTTCGAAAGCAGATTCTGGACCTCCTCGACCTTAGGGTCCCCGACCCCATTGCCGCCTTCGTTGGTCAGGATGTTCAGCCCCTCGTGCCCGCGGGTCATGGAGACCTGGCCGTCGTAGCGGAAGAAACGAAGCTCGCGCCGCGTCCCGGCGAGGACGTTGAAGAAATTGTACTCGTGCTCTTGGGTCTCCCGCTGGAGGAGGATGTCCACGGCCGGGATCGTCGGGGTCCGGAGCACATCTAGGAGGAGGAGGCCGCGCGACCGGGCGGTCGTCGAGATCCTCCCCCGGCGGTTGGAGAGGGCGGCGAAGAGGCCGCTTCCGCTCGCCCCGATCCACGTTCCTCCCGCTTGGCGATCCCGCGGGACGACGAGAGCGGGCTCCCCCTCCACGAAGCTCGGCGGTTCGGCGGGCCGCATCGCGGACTCGTCGCGGTTCATGCCCACGACGACATCGTACCCGTCGACCGTCCGCCAGAGCAGGATCAGCGTGCACATCGGGAGACCTCACGAGGACTGCTCGAGGTCGGCCGCGCGCATCTGGGCCACTCGTGCGACGTCGGGGCGTCCTGCCTTCGAAGCCGATTCCATCGCCCGCTTATACGCCTGGATCGTCGCGGACCTCAGGCTTTCGTCGTTCGTCTCGGACGCCTGCTCGCTCATCGCCTCGGCCGTGTCGAAGAAGTACTTCGCCGCAGTGAGATGGTCTCCGAGTGCCTGGAAGAAGGCGCCCGCGAAGAGGCCCTCATGGGTGAGGCCTTCCGCGCCGCCGGAGAAGTTCTCCTTGAGCACGGCCGCGTACTCTTTCGCGACCTCCTTCAAGGACGCGTCGCCCTGGAGATCCTGGACCGCGTTTCGGTACTCGACGAGGGACAGGTACTGGCGCTCGTCCCGGGCCATCGCCTCGTCCTTCAGCGCGAGGTAGCCCTGGCCCGCCTTGCGCCGCCAGCCGCCTGCTTCGTGCAAGCGGCTCAGCTTCTCGTGGCAGCGGGCGAGGGCCTGGAAGATTCCGATCCGATCCATATCTGTTCCGGATCCGGTGAGATTCGTATAGTGTTCGAGGGCGCGAGCGAAGTCGCCACGTGCTTCGGCGTCGATGGCCTCGACGAGGTCGGACATCTCGGAGACCCAACCGCGCCAACCTTATCAAAATGCGCTCATCGGGCGGGCGCCACGGAATCAGGAAGCCTCCGGGTCCCACACGGCCTCCTCGTCCTTGGCCGAAACCGGGTACTCCTCGCCCGCGAGGAAGTGCCTGCCATACAGTTCGGCGAGTCGCTCGTATCGCGGACCGCCCGTTTGGGCCAGATCGTGGAGCAGGGCCACCGTGGTGGCGTCCGCGATCCGGGTCATGGCGTGTTTGGCGTACCAGGTCGCCTCCTGCGGCGCTGCGGTGAGCAGGGTCCGGATCGCTTCCTCCGCGGAGCGCTTCGCAAGGCGGGGGATTTCGCCCCCGACCGCCTCCAGGCGCGGGAGGACGTCCTCGAGGAACGGCTCGTGCGCGTGATGCTTCTGGATGCTCTCGAGGAAGTCGAGCGCCTGGATGTTGCTGGGGCCCTCCCAGATCGGCGTGATGAGGGCCTCGCGGTGCCAACGGGCGATGGCGTACTCCTCGAGGACGCCGAGGCCTCCGAACAGCTCCATGGCGAGGGCCGTGTTGGCGGCCGCATGTTCCGCGGTGCGATTCTTGGCCAGATGGATCAGGAAGCGGGCGTACTGATATGCCGGCGAGTACGGCCGACGCTCCTGCCACACCCGATCGAACTGCTCGACGGCGCGGAACGTGAGGGCGAGTCCTCCGGCCGAACGCACGGCCAGGTCCGTGAGGTCCCTACGGATCAGGGGATGCTCCCGCAAGGGTCGGCCGAACGCCGATCGGCGACGGACTCGATCCAGGACCTCCAGGTGGGCCTTCTTCGCCGTCGCCATGGCCCCGACGGCGTTCGCGAGCCGCGAGACGTTCAGGACCTCGAGGGTCAGGTACACGCCGTCCTCGGCCCGGCCGACGGGATGGGCCTCGCTCCCGTTCAGCTCGACCTCGCCCGTGGGGACGGCCCGGGTCGCGCTCTTGTCCTTCAGTCGGCGGACGAGGAAGTTCAGTCTGCCCGATCGGTCGAGACGGGGCACGAGGAACAGGGCCAGCCCCTTCGCGCCGGCTCGCGCGCCCTCGGGTCTCGCGGTGACCAGGGCGTAGTCCGCCAGGCCGGCCCCGCTCGCGAAGTACTTCTCCCCCGTGAGCCGCCAGACGTCCCCGTCCGGCCGGGCCACGGCGACGTTCGCACTGAGGTCGCTGCCTCCCTGGATCTCGGTCATCCACGTCGCGCCGAACGCCTGGCCCGACAGCATCTCCTCCTTCCAGGCCGCGAACTGGGGCGCGTACTTGTGGATGCCGTAGACGGTCTGGTTCGTGATCGTCAGGACGCAGTACAGGCCCGGATCCCCCAGCAGGTATCCGAGGGCGAAGTGGTGGTGCCAGCTCCCGCCCTCGTAGGGAGGGCGGTTGATGTGCGCGGCGGCCTTCAGGACGACGCGTTCCGCAGGGCTCAGGCGCGCCCGGTCGACACGCTGGCCGTCCAGGTCGTGGGTCACAAGCACGGGGGCGGCGTCATGATCGACGTGGTACACGGTCTCGTAGACGTCCTCTCCGGCGAACTGGCCGAACCGGTGGAGCTCGTCCCGGTGGCCGGCGTATTCGCGCCAGAACAACTTGAGGACCGCCGCGAGATCGGGGTCGCGATCAAAGTGGTTGGTCCGGTGGGCGTACGAAATCTCCCTCATGGGTCCCTCTCCCCCGCATCCGGTCCGAGATGGGGGGCGGCCGCTCATATGCGTTGTGGGCTCCCGCGCATGGGGTGGCCCGCCGCGCGCGCCGGGGTTCTCAGATCTCGGCCCACTTGCCGTAGCCTTCCCACACGCGGACGTGCGCGGGGAACTGGAGCGCCTCCTGCAGGCGCTTCGCGATGAGCTCCGCGATGTTCTCGACAGTCGGGTACTCGAGGAACGTGTTCCAGTCTTTGTGGTCGTACTCCGCGAGCACGGAGCGCGTGACCTTCTTCAGCTCGGCGAAGTCGAGGAGCATCCCACCCTTATGCTCCCCCTCGATGAATACGTCGACCTGGTACGTGTGCCCGTGGAAGGACCCGCAGCGGGCGTGCCCGGGGAGGTGGTGTGCACAGTCGATGTACTCTGTGATTCCGAGCTTCATGTCCGCGCCGAAGGGGTCGGCGGCCATAAAGGTTGGCCGAGGGCTCGTTCCCGCTGCTCACGTCACGCGAACCCCGGGCGTTGCGGGTGAAGCTACACCGGCGTCACGGTCAGGAACTTGAGGGGAGCCGCTCCGTGCTGCACGAACTGGTGCTCCTCCCTGTCCTCCACGAGGAGGACGACCCCGGGCCGGAGCGGGATCCTCTTCCCGTCCACGATCGCGAGGCCGCGACCCGCGGTGACAACGAGCTCATGTTCCCATTTGTGGTGGTGCGCCACGGAGTACCCGCCCTTCCCGAAGACGAGCTCGTGGACGGAGGTGTGCCGCGCGCCGTCCTCACGCCCGACGAGCTGCCGCATCCGGACGTTGTGGCTGCCCTCTTCCAGGAAGCGGACCG
>JBGPGA010000029.1:0-18196 GCA_041483635.1 Thermoplasmata archaeon | reverse complement strand
GCCCCGTCCAGTGTCAGGGGGAGGTACGCGCGCGTCGTCCCCGTGACATCCATCACCTTGAGCGTGTGGTTCGCCAGCGGGAGGAAGATCCCCTGGCCGGGACCCGACCGCAGCTGCTTCGCCGTGGTCACCTTGTACTGGTTATAGTAGACGAACGGCGGGGCGGATAGCGTCCCGTTCGAAAAGATCGGTTGCGGGTTGCCGGACGGGGGGGCGCATGGGCAGTAGCCCGCGTGCGCATAGTTGATTTCAAACACGACGGTATGGTTCCCGTCGGAGGCATAGAAATACTCGTACGGACCGACGGGGAATTGACCGAGCCCAACGGTCACCGTATTCTGCAGGGGAGCGATCAGCATTGTCCCGGCGGAGGCGGGATCCTGGCCCGTCATGGTCGGCGCGAAATCGAGATGGTAGCTGAAGAAGACCGTGTGGTTGAACGGGTCCGCGGCGACGAAATCGCTGCCCGTGAAGAACGCCACGGCCCCGTTGAGGCTGACCGGACCCGTCGTTCCGTTGGGGGTCCAGTCCTTCGCGGGCACCATGTAGTACACGGAATGCAGCGGGAGCCCAGGGATGGGTGAAACCCGGAACGTCGAGGCGACATCGAAGCTGACCGTCAGGTTCTGAGTGGCCAGGAACGGACTCTCGTTGAAGCCCAGGGCGTACCGGAGCAGGTTCATGTACACGATGCCCCGGCTCGCGTTCCAGTTGATGTCCCACATCGAGCCGACCGCGTCATTCAAGGGCGTGGTGGGTCCGAGCACGGGGCCCGAATACGTGAGGTTTCGCGGCAACTCATAGGAAAAGGAATTCACCTTGAACCGATCCGCATCGGGCGCTAGGTAGAGGCGCGGATACGGAGCAATGACGGGGGCGAGGATAGCGATGAGTGCGAAGAACACGACGATCGCGAAGCCGATCATCCCGAGACGACTCTGCCGCAACGTCGACCACGTGCGCCGTCCGAGGTAGGCCAACCTGCGTGCGACAAGCTGGCCCCGCGACGGCTGCGCGGGCACCGCGGATTCAGATCCGGACACGTGGATCGAGCACTCCGTAGAGCACGTCCGCGACGATGTTGCCGAGAATCACCAGCAGGGAGATCATGAAGAGGATCGCGCCCGCGAGGAAGCGATCCTGCGTGATGATGGATTGCAGCAGCCAGTACCCCATCCCGAAATAGGAGAAGATCTGCTCCAGGATGATCGCACCGCCAACGACGAAGCCCAGGGCGATCACGACGCTCGTGGCGATCGGGAGGTAGGCATTGCGGGCCGCATGCCGCTTGCGGACAATCCGCTCGGAGAGTCCTTTGGCCCGCGCCGTGAGGATGAAATCCTCTCCCATCACCTCGAGCATGGAGGTCTGCATCAGGAGGATCGTCCCGGCCGAGCTGATGAGGACCAACGTCAGCATCGGGAGGATCACGTGTGAGCCGACGTCCACGATCTGGAACCACAGGGAATTCACATCCGTCCCGGCGAACGGGTAGGTCTTCAGCACGAACGAAGGATCGCTAAAGCCGCGTAACGGGAAGATCGGAAAGAGGAAACCGAACAGGAAGAGCAGGATAAGGCCGATCCAGAAGGAGGGCATGTTGTAGAAGAAGAGGCTCGTCATGATGACGCCCCCCTCGACAGCCTTCCCGCGCCGCCACGCGATGTACCGCCCGACGAGGATCCCGACGACGTACTCGATGAACACCGCGCCTCCGAACAGAAGGAGGGTCCGGGGGAGGGCGTCATGGAGGATGTCGAGGACGGGCTTGCCCTGGGTGGACTCCCCGAAGTTGAAGGTGAACATGTTCCACATGAACTTGTACATCTGGACCTCGAACGGATCGTTGAGTCCGAACTGGTCTTGGACCTGTTTGATCACGGCGGCCGGGATCGTCGGGTTGCCTCGAAGAAAGTCAATCGGGCTGCCCGGTTCCGCTTTGAAGAGGAGGAAGATGACAAGCGTCACGATGACGAGGGTGATGAGGCCTTGGATGAGACGGCGCACGATGTACCTGCCCAGCGAGGCCACTCGTTTTACCCCCCTCGAATTCTGTTGATAATCCTCCGGAAACTATAAGAAACTTTAGCAGTACACGAAATCTGAGGGAAAATTGAAAGGGGGACCGGGGTGTCAAACCCCGGTCCATTCGCCGTCAGAGCTTGTCCTCAGGCGGAAGCTCTTCCTCCGCGGGCTTGGACTCCGTGGACGACCCGGTATCCTCAGGCATGGCCATCGCCGGCTTCTTGCGGCGCCGGGACAACATCATGCCGACGAGGACGCCGACCACGACCCCGACCACGAGCAGGCCGATCGCCAGAGCGTAGGCCGTCCCGGTGTCGAAGGTGGAGACCGCCGCCTTCACGTCCGCCGTGTACGTCGCGGTGCCGATCGTTACCACGTGGTTTCCGGCACTCGTGAAGACATGGTGGAACGTCACCGGCGCATTACCACCCGCGGTCAGCGAGACCTGCTGCGCGGAGACCGTCGTGCCGTCCACGAGGAGGTTCACCGTCGCCGTCCCGCCCACCTGGACCTGGTTCGTGACCGTGACCGTGAACGTCGAGTCCGAACCCACGGCCGCCACGTTGGGCGTGATCGTGCCGTAGGACAGAATCGGGTTCAGGGCCATGATACCGAACCAGGCGCGCATGACCTGGCCATCTGTCGTCGTGACGTAGACCCAACCTTCCGCGGCCCCGAGGCCTGCGGTGAAGTTGAACGTCGCGTTGCCGCCCGTATCCGTTGTGGCCTGGAACGATCCGCTCCAGACGGAGGCGTCAGGCACCCCGTGGTAGGCGGTGTCGCCCGTGCGGACGGTCACCTTCACCTGGGTTGTCGAACCGGCGGGCACGATCGCGCTCGCGGGAGTCGCCGTCGCAAAGTCCACCGTGGTGGGTATGAACAGGTATCCACGCTGGAACGAGGACGGGAACTTCGCGAGCAGGACCTCGAACGTCGGACCGAACCAGAAGTCTCCATAGGATTGCGAGAACATCTGTTCACGGCCGCCGAAGGAGTACGCCGGGTCTGCGGGGAGCAGGGCGTAGTAGTAGGCCTGCGACAGGCTCAGCAGGGACACCGTGTTCGTGAAGTTGAGAGTCCCTGATCCGTCCGTCGTGTAGGTCCCGCCGAACGTCCCCTTGATGTTCCGGGTTGCAGAGCCCTGGCCACGCACCGCGAAGACCTGCACGTTGGAGGCTGCAACGCCGCCCAACTTGTAGAACTTCGCCGTGAAGCTCATGGTCCTGGCCGCAGAGGTGAACACAGGCGTGGTGCTCGTCAGGGAGCCGAGGGCGAACCCGGGGGCTCGTTGCGTCACGACACCGGAGTCGAGCTTGAGGTCCGCGTTCTTGACCGACGACACGAAGTTGCACGCGTCAATCTGCACGCCCAACGAGTTCGTCGACCCGATGTACGCGAAGACCTGTACGCCAGAATCCTTCGGAACGGGCGTGGCGGTGAACGACGTGGAGTAATGCCCAGCCGAATCCGTGACACCGGTCGCGTTCACGTGGTACAGGCCATCGAAGCCAGCCACGTAGGTGCTCGAGTCGCAGGAGTCGATCGTGGTGTTCGTCGCGTAGTTGTTGCCACCGTTCACGACCTCGAAGTCGTTCACGAAGTTCTCGACCCCATACGCTGGGCCCTGGTGGATGTTCGGTCCAGGCACCGACGGTCCAATGGGTCCCGTCGAGTTCTGGAAGGCACCACCGAGCGAACCCAAGCCGAACGAGTTCAGATCGAGGCCCGTTCCGCCGTACTCGATGTTCTGGTATCCGCCGCCCGTGCCGGCCACGTTCACGTACGAGTATGGGAACGCGAACTGGGCTGGCAAGCCGAGGTCACCGTAGCCAATCTGGAACATCACGGCGGCCCCTGAGGCGCTCAGGTTGAGCTCGTTGTAGACCTTCACGGTCACCGTGTCGGATGTTCCACCGGCCGAGAACGCCAGGGTTCGGCTGCTGAAGGAGAGCTGAGCGGCCCGGCCTGTCGCCACGTTGTTCGTGACGAGCAGGCTCACCTGATCCGACGTCGACGCCAGCTGACCCGATGCGGCGAACCGCAAGGGAACGTTCGTGATGTTGGTCAGCGCAGCCACGTCGTCCACCCTGAAGGTCGCGAGCCCATTGGCAGCAGTCGTGAAGCTCGTGGGGGTCACGGTCACGTTGTGCTGGCCCGCCTCAAGTTGGGGCGTCACGAGGATCCCCGACTTCGCGGCACCCGCGTAGTCCGTCACCTTCACGGTGATATTGGTGGACGTGCCCGTAACGGGCCCGAGCACCAGACCAGGCGTCCCCACGACCGAGACGATGGACCAGTTAGGCGCCACGTCGTTCTGCACGAAGATGGCCAGGGTGGCCGTCTGGGTGTCGGCGACGATCGTGTCGGGGGTCGTCACGTTCGCACGGATCGTGTCGAGCTGGTGCGCGTTCGGGATCAGGGTAGCCGCCGGCGCTGTGTAGGTGAAGGTCGCACGGCCGTTCGCGTCCGTAACCGCGGAAGCCGGCGAGACCGAACCCACGAGGAGCGTCGGATCGATTTGGACCGTCTGTCCTGCCACCGGGTTTCCGAGTCCGTCCTTCAGGTCGGTCGTCACTGTGGCGGTTCCACCTGGGGCGATGACTGGGGTCAGCGACGAGAGCGACAATAGGGCCATGGGCGCGGGTGGACCGACCGTGACTTCGAGCTGCTTCGAGCTCGCAGCCGTCGCGCCACCCTTGACCACGTTCACGGTCAAGAACAGGTCTCCCTGGATGACCGGCACGGTCCAATTGACGACCGCGGTCCCCGTGATGTCCGTCGTTGCACTCGGAGCGGTGTTCAAAGCCACGCCGCTGGGCAGGGCCGACGACGCCGACACGGTTGCGCCCGAGACGGGTGCTCCGTTCTGGGAGACGTAGACCGGAATTGCCTGGACGTGGTTCGCGATGACCCGCTGAGGCAAGGTCGTCGCGACCGACAGCGTGCCGCTCGGGAGCGGCGGAGTCGTCGTTCCGGCCGGCTTCAGGTTGACCAGCGTGTAGTAGTTCAACGGGCCGCCGCCGGCGGAGAGGGCGTTCAGCACCGGGTTGTCCTGCCATCCGTCGAACTTGTCGTTCCGCCACGCATTCAGGTTCTTGCGGTAGTAGAGCACGTTCCACGGGATCGCGTTCGTCACGATGCCTTCCACGTCCTGCATGATCTGCTGGCGCTGGGCCGTGTTGACCGTGTAGGTCAGCTCGTTGATCTTGGCGTCGACCACCGGGTTCGCGTACCCGGCCGAGTTGGATCCCGCCGGGTTCGTCTGCACATCCTGGTTAGTGCAGAAGAACGAGCAGATGTATGTCTCCGGGAAGATGCCGAGGCTCCATCCGAGGACATAGATGTCGTAGTCAACCTGGCCATACGTCAGGCCGCGGGAGACGATCGTGTCGAAGCTCGTCGGCGCGGAGTTGATGTTGACTCCCTGCTGCTTGAGGTTCTTCGAAATCATGATGCCCGCGTCCGCGCGCACCGGGTCGTAGTCCTTCGGAGGCGTCAGGATCGTCGCCGTGACGATCTGGCCGCCTTCGGCGGCAGGCGCCTTGAAGAATCCGGTCGCCGGGTCAGGTGAGTACCCGCAGCCCGTGAGCAACGCCGGGATGCTCGACGGGTCGAACGCTTCGCCCGTGGCGGTGCCGTTCACATACGCGGGGTTCACAATCCCGATCGGCACGGAACCCGCAACGCCGAATCCACCCATGAGCGTCTTGACGATGTAGTTCTTGTCAATCGCCCTCGAGATGGCCTTCCGGAGGCACAAGTCGTCCCACGGCTTCCGCCGCATGTTGAAGGACAGATAGAAGAACCCGCTGTCTGTGACCGAGGTCACGGTGATGGACGGGTTCGCCTTAACCTGGCTGTAGAACCCCGGAGTCAGAGACCAGACGAGGGTGTCGATCGAACCCTGCTGGAGGGCAAGGCTCACGACGTCCAGACTCGTGAAAATCTGGTACTTCACCGAGGTGATGTACGAGGGGAAGAATGGGAAGGCCTGAGCGGACCACGTGTGGCTGAGGCCCTTGCCCCAGTAGCCCGAGTAGACTGATATCGTCGTCTCCGAGTTGGGAACGTAGCTTGTCAGCATGAACGGGCCCGTCCCGATCGTCTCGGGGAAGGGAGCCGTGTAGGGAGTCCACTGGAGGTCGATGCTCCGGTCCCAGGTGTCCGAGACCATTCCGCCGTTCGGGTCCGACCAGTTTACGAATGCATCGCCCCTCATGTGGGCCTTCCAGATGTGCTGCGGGATGATTGGGACGTTCATCGTGGCGTAGAAGTACAGTGCGTAAGCACCCTTTACGCCGCCTACGTCCACCGGGATCAACTGGAACGCGACCTCGTTCGCGGCGATCTTCTTCACCGCGATGTGGGACATGCACCCGTAGGTCAGCCCACCGGGCGCGCAGGTTCCGCCGTACGTCGTCGAGTTCCACAGCGGGACCATCGGCTGGGGCCACCAGAGCGCCGGGTAGATGACCTGAGCGTTCGTGCTCCAGGGGAGGGACTGATACGTGAACACAACGTCGTCAGCCGTCATGGCCACGCCGTCGGTGAATTTCGTACCAGAGTGCAAGAACACCGTGAAGTTCAAGAAGTCGGTGTCATGGCACATTCCCGCGTACGGTCCCGGAGTCTGACCCGCGGGACAACCCGTTGCGGGTTGATCACTCGCCAGATCTGGGTAGATCGCGGCAGAAGGATCGTACGTGTACAGCGGTTCGAAGTTGAATTCCAGCATATACGCTTTCCAAACCGAATTCGTGGCTGTATCGAAGAAATTCAGCGAAGTCGCCGGATTCTGAAGGCCGACGACGAGCTGGGTGTCTGTGGCTTGAGCAGACACGAGATCGGTTTGGACGAGCAACACAAAGCTGGCCGCGACCATCACAAAGACGATAATCGCGGCATGCAGAGTGTTCGAGCTAAGCAATTTTCTTGTCATGCCCTTACTCCTCCACTTAAGCCTAACCGCGGGAATGTGTGAAAACCGTATAAATACGTTTGGAGCGTACGCGAGAATTGCGACCGAGAGCCGAGACACGACATGCCGGGCGTCGGTTCTATGGAGAGAACGAGTTGCACGCGGATGCACCGTTGTCGGGCCCGAGCCCAGGAATATAGGGACAATCGTGGAACCACCGAGGCCGTGAGCCCCGAGCCCCGCTGAGCTTGAGCAGTCTGCCAAAGGGCTCCCGCGGCTCATCGCACGCTACCGAGCGTCCGTCCGCGCGGAGCCGATCGCAGCACCTCTGAGCCCGCTCATGAACTCCGAACGCAACGCGAGTTCCGCCCGGATGCGCGCCCACTCCTCGAGGACTTTGGGTTTCAGAAGGGATGTGAAGCCGAACCCGTACCGGACGTCCATTAGTACGAGGGGTTCCGCGGGTACCATGCCGAAGTCATACCGCGTTCCCCGCAGCGCCTCTGCGATCTCGTCGAGCGTGATCTCCCCCTCGGCATGGGCGAGCATCGCGGCCACGATCCGGCGGACCATGCCGCGGCGAAAGCTCCCGGCCCGCACGTCGATCGTCGTGCCCCGAGCCACTTCGTTCACGTCTACCCCCCGTACTGAGAACGGGCCAGCGGGAGGGTCCGAAGTGAACCAGCGGAAGTCATGTTCTCCCTCGAACAGCTTTGCGGCCGCCTGAAGGCGGTCCGCGAGCGGCGGGTCCAGGAGATGGTAGCGATACCACCGCTCCTCGGCGTGGCGCGGGTGAAACGATTCTGGGACAGCGGCGAAGGCCCACGCCCACACGTCCCGCGCTTTGCCGTTGAACGCCCCCAGGACGGCCTCGGGTCGCAACGCCGCGTCGAACGCAATGACGTTCCCGATGGCGCTGACACCTCGGTCCGTCCGGCTCGCGCTCCGGAAGAACGCCTTGCCTGGGTCCGAGAGAATCCGCGCGGCCCGCAACGCGGCGAGGCATTCTCCCTCGACCGTGCGCGCGTCGGGCTGCCTCTGATGACCGTAGAACGCCCGCCCGTCATACGCGATCTTGAGGGCGACGCGCATGCGAAGGTCATAGTATCCTGGATAATATAGCGCATCGATGCCCCGAGTCCGAGTCATCCTCGTCGAGCCGAAGAGTGAAGGGAACGTGGGGGCGGTCGCGCGCGCGATGCGCAACTTCGGCGCTCGCGACCTCGTGCTCGTGAAGCCGTGTCCCCTCGGCGACGAGGCGTACAAACGGGCGATGCATGGGGTCGAAATCCTCCAGGCGGCCAAGAAGGCGGACTCGCTCGATTCGGCGACGAGGGGAGCCGACCTCGTCGTGGGCACGTCAGGGATCGACACGCGCAGCGAGAAGCGGTTCGCCCGGATCTCCATCGCGCCGCGGGAGCTCGCGACCCGGGTGGCCCCGATGCAGGGGACCGTGGCCGTTGCGTTCGGCCGCGAGGACTTCGGTCTGTTCGAGACGGAGCTCGCCCGCTGCGACCTCCTCGTCACGATCCCGGCCGCGGCGGACTACCCGATCCTGAACCTGTCGCACGCGGCGACGATCGTCCTGTACGAGCTCTTCGCTGCGAGGGCCGGCACCCGGTCTCGGCGTGAGGCGTCCGGCCTCGAGAAGGAGAAACTCCACGAGGCCCTCGCCGCGCTCCTCGACGCGACCGACTATCCCATGCACAAGCGCGCGCGTACGAAGGTCATGTTCCGCCGGCTCGTGGGCCGCGCCGTCCCCAGTGCGTGGGAGTTCCACGCCCTGATGGGCGTGTTCCAGCGCGCCACGAAGCGGATCGACCGCCTGGAGCGGGGACCCTAGACCGGCGGTTCACCGCAGGACGCCGATCCGCATCGTCCGGTCCGTCTTCTCCATGCTCCGGTGGCCCTCCTTCTCGAGGGACATCATCGCCCGGATCGCGTCCACGTTCTCGGGGACCACGTCGGACTCCTGGTGGACCGCCTGGAAGTAGTACAGGTGCTTGCCATCGACCACGTGAACCCCGTCCTTCCACACGGCAATCTCGTAGAGGTCCGAGCGGTCGCGGGAGAGGTCTCGCGCAAGCTCCATGATTTGGGCGGTCGACTTGACTCCCTCGCCGGCCGAGACGAAGGCCACGCGGGGGAACCGCTTCCAGACCTCGAGGATCTCCGCAGGCTCCGCCGGCCTCTTCAGGTCCACGGACACCGCATGGACGTGCATGAGGGTGGACGAGACCTTGACCGCAATCGTGTGGATGTTGAGCTTCGGGAGGACGCTCTGGACGTCGGGGCCGTGGTGGCTCGGCATCTCGAGCTCGGGCTCGATCGCGTTGATGGGACCCTTCTTCGAGTCGCCCGGGTCCGCGGCTCTCCGAACCATGATCGCCAGGACCTTCTCCACGCCGAAATGCGCATCGAGCGGGTACAGGGTGCGGATCAGGCCGGTCGTGTTGCACGAGGGCACCCTCACGAACGACGCGCCGAGGCAGTCCGCGTAGTTGGCGGCCGCGTTGAAGGAGAGGTTCGTCAGGGAGTGCTCCTCCCCTCCCTGCCAGATCGCCTTGACGCCGGCCTTCTCGTACGCGGGCTTGTAGCCGCTCTCCTCGGGCGTGCAGTCCACGACGAGATCGGCCTCCTTGAGCAGCTCGTCGAGCGTCCCCGCGGCCTTGAAGCCCGCCTTCTGGAACTTCCCGAGAGCCTCCTTGTCGCTGGCGTAGACGGGGAAGCCTTTCTTTGCGGCGATCTTCGCCTCGAAGTTGGGCTTCGTCTTCGCGACGCCGACGACCTTCATGTCGTCCTGGAGTGCGACCGCATCGGCGACGCGCTTCCCGATCGTTCCGTATCCGTTGATGGCGATCTTCGCGGGCATGGAGCAATCCCCGGAAGACTCAACGGCCGGGCCACTAAAAAGGTTGTGAGGGAACAGTACTTTCGCAGGCACGGTCCGCGAGTAGCCTCCATAAGGCTAGCGGCGCGGAGCCACGCCAACGTACATGAGCCCGGACTCCGATGGCTGCGCATGCTCTGCTACTATTGCGAGAACCAGGCCCGGGCGACGTGCAGGTTCTGCGGCGCGGGCGTCTGCAAGACTCATGTGGCGGCCGCGCGGTTCGCAAGCGGGGGCGCGACCCCGGACCCCATGTCCGGGCTGCAGCGGTCCGAGTACGTCCTGGTGAACAACGCGATCTGGTGCGGTCGGTGCCAGGCCCAGTGGTTCGTGGCTCCGCCCGGCTAGTTATCGCGCGTAGAGATCCCGCCGGATCCGCGGGACCATCGCCATGAGGACCGCGGCCTCCGTGAGGGCGTCTCGGTCCATGCGCCGCTCCGTCAGGTAGCCGATGGCCCCGTGCTTGGACCCGATTTCGCGGATTCCGGTCAGCTCGGCCATCGCCTCGCTCACGGTCTTCCCTGCCTTCACGCGCTCGATGACCCCGGGAGGGTACTCGAACCCAGGGCCATGGCCCAGGGTCACTCTGCCGGAGCGGTCGACCGCGGCGCAGTACTGGACGTCGAGGTAGTCGCCGGCGGAAGCGTCCCATACGAGGCCCGCTTCGATCCCGACCCCGAAGTCCGCCTCCTTGAGGGCGGCCCGCGCCCGGTTCATCGCGCCGACGGGTGCTTGCTGGTCGATCGGCTGTTCCGGGACCCCGGTCGAGACGACGACAGGACGCACGCGCACGCGGTCGAAGAGGTCCTCGAACACGTGGCGGACCGCCCGCAGCTTGACCGGATTGTCTGTGCCCACGTGGACGAGGATGGGGGTGAGCCGGTTCCCGTGCGCGTCGATCGTCCCCGCGCGGATCCGGCGCGACTGGATGGGGAGGCCGTCCTGCGCGAGGACCATGGGGACCTCACGGATCTGCAGCGGCCGGAGACCTTTCTTCTCGCGCGCCGCGTTGAGCGCTCTCCCGACCTGGGCCCGGTCGGCCGAGACGACCAGGGTGTCGAGATCGGGCAGGTCGTCCGCGGGTCCGAACGCGTCGTCGATGGGCTCGATGACGAACGGGGTCCACCCGCGGGACCTCAGGAAGCGTCGGAGGTTTCGCGCTCGCGTCGCGTAGGGGTTGACCTCCGTTCGGCTCTCCCGCGCGAACCGGTCCGTCGTGAGGCCGATCAGGACCTGCTCGGGATCGAGTCGGAACGCCGCGCCGAGGAGGGCTCGGTGCCCGTCATGGAGCAGGTCGAACGTCCCGCCCATCGCGACTCGCATCGTCGGGCCATCCGGTCCACTCGATATAAGAGTGCCCTACGGGAGGAGGCGGCCTTCGTGAATCGCAATCAGGTCGGAGTACACCGCGAACGCGGTCTGCCTTAGGCCCGGATTCCGTTCCGAGACGAGGATCTCCTTGAGCATGTCCGTCCGCGCGAGGAGCGCGTTCGACGTCCCGTCGATCGAGGCGAGTGGGTGGTCGAGCGGGAGATCTTCGACGGTGACGGATGCGCGGACGGCCTTCCCCTCCTTCCATCCGCGGGCGACCTGCTTCACCCGGCGGCCGAGCGCCCGGGCCCCCTGGACCCGTGCCGGCGAGATGCCCGCGATGCCCTGGCGGGGCACCGTCTCCGGCCGCAGCCGGCCGCCCATCAGGACGTTCGCGATCAGGCACGCCTTCGCGGTCGCATCCCACCCCTCCAAGTCCATGGACGGATCCGTCTCGAGGAAGCCCATCCTCCGAGCCGCCTCAACCCCGTCGTCGTACGTGCGGCCCGCCTCGATCTCGGAGAGGATGAAGTTACTCGTGCTGTTCAGGATGCCCTCGAAGGACTCGACGTGTGAACCCCGGAGCGTCTCCTGGAACAGGTTGAATACGGGCGCTCCGTCCATGACCGTGCCCTCGTAGCGGAACCCGACCCCGTTTCGCCGCGCGAGGTCGCGCAGGCGCGCATAATGATACACCACGGGACCTTTGTTCGCGGTGATCACATGCTTCCCGCTCGACAGGGCGGCCCGGATGTGCTCGACGGCAATTTGCGTTTCGGCGATCCGCAGGGGCGTGATCTCGACGACGACGTCCGCGCGGACGCGTCGGAGGAAGGAGAGCGTGTCGTCGCGGACAGGCCGGCCGCACGGCTCGATGGACTTGCCCGCCTCGGCGAGCTGGACGGCCTTCCGGAGGTCGATCCCCTTCGCGTTCTCGACACGACCGTGACGCCCCGTCAGGATCGCGACGACGGAGGCCTCGAGGCCCTGTTCCCGCCGGAGCTCGCGGCGTCGCTCGATGAGCATCCGAGCGAACTCGCGCCCGACGTTCCCGAAGCCGACGAGGACGATGCGATGGCCCATGCTTCCACTTCCGCGAGGGGTCGCGCGGGGAACGACCGCGCGGGGTTAAGTATTCCGCGCGGCGTGCAGAGGCCGGATTCGTCGAGGAGGAACCCCGCGACCCCGCACCGGAAAACGCTTGAAAACTTCCTCGGCTGGTGTGTTCTTTCTACTTGAGAATTCCGATATCCTTAAATACAGACCGATTCTTCCCATGGTCCTAGATGCGAGGGGGCACGAGAAGGCTCGGCGTGGTCGAGAACATCGGCCACGATGGGAGCCTCCTGGTCCGCTCGGAGTTCACACCGCCGAGGGGTGCCGACGTCATGGACAAGCGGTACCGCCTCCTTGGCCGCGTGACCCGGGTGTTCGGGCCCGTGAAGGAACCCTTCACGGCCGTCCGGCCATCGGTCCCCGCGGCACCGTCCCTCGTCGGGGCGGACGTGTTCGTTGGTGAGGGAAAGCATGCCCGCGAAGAAGATCGAAGAAGCCGAAGAAGTCACTAGATGCCCCGAGTGCAACTCGGGCCACCTGACGTTCGACTATGAGCGCGGCGAGCTCATCTGCGAGGAATGCGGGCTCGTCCTGACCGACCAGATGATCGACCAGGGCCCTGAGTGGCGCGCGTTCGATGTCGAGCAGGGGGAGAAGCGTGCCCGCACCGGCGCGCCGATGACCTATACGATCCATGACAAAGGACTGTCCACGACGATCGGCTGGAAGAACAAGGACTCGTACGGCAAGTCGATCCCGACGCGGAACCGTGCCCAACTCTACCGCCTGCGGAAGTGGCAACGCCGGATTCGCGTGAGCAACGCGACGGAGCGCAACCTCGCGTTCGCGCTGAGCGAGCTGGACCGGATGGCCAGCGGCATGGGCCTGCCGCGGAACGTCCGGGAGACGGCCGCCATGGTGTACCGCAAGGCCGTGAACAAGAACCTGATTCGGGGTCGGTCCATCGAGGGCGTCGTCGCAGCCTCCCTCTACGCGGCATGCCGCCAGTGCAACGTCCCGCGCACGCTCGACGAGATCGCGAACTCGTCCCGCGTGGGGCGCAAGGAGATCGGGCGCACGTACCGGTTCATGACGCGGGAGCTCAAACTGAAGCTCATGCCGACGAAGCCGCAGGACTACGTCTCCCGCTTCTGCTCCGAGCTGAAGCTGAGCGGCGAGGTCCAGTCCAAGGCCGTCGAGATCCTGAAGGAGGCCCAGGACAAGGAGCTGACCTCCGGGCGCGGACCGACCGGCGTGTCCGCGGCGGCGATCTACATCGCGTCGATCCTGTGCAACGAGCGGCGCACGCAGCGCGAGGTCGCTGACGTGGCCGGCGTGACCGAGGTCACGATCCGGAACCGGTACAAGGAGCTCACGGAGAAGCTCGGGATCAAGGTCGAGCTGTAGCCCGGCGGACCCGAGTCGCCTCGGCGTCAGGGCAAGCGGAGCGTGCCCCGAATGAGGGGAGTCACGCGCCCGCCGACCCTCACCGTCTTCGGGACCTTGCCCTCCGCCTCCACGCTGACCTCGATCAGGCTCGCGTGCTTCATCTCGAGACCCTGCTCGATGACGAACGAGGGGGCGGGGAGGGCTTCGTTGGCCGCAAGATACGCCCCGCACGCGCCCGCGGCGCTCCCCGTGGCGGGGTCTTCGCGGATCCCGTCCGCTGGCGAGAACGCGCGCGCATGCACTTGAGCGCTCGGGCCTACCGTCTCGAGCGAGAAGACGTAGGCCAGGTGGTGGGGTCCGAGCTTCTCGAGGAACTTCGCGAGCTCCCGCATGTCATAGTCGATCTCCTGGACGGCCTCGAGGGAGCGCATGGGAACCTGTAGCGAGGGGATCCCGGTCGAGGCGACCTGGGGTTTCAGCTTGCCCGCACCGATGTCGCGGGGCCGCACGCTCAGCGCCTTGGCGAGCCCCTCCACGGAGGTCAAGCGCTTGCCGACGGAGGGTTCACCCTGGGTCATGACGACCTTCTGGATTTGCCCGTTCTCCACGAACAACTCGAGCGGGAGGATCCCGATCTCGAGCTCCTGATAGAGGACGCTCCGACCCTCGGGCTTCGGGACGAGTCCCTCGAGGGCGGCCACGTACGCCGTGCCCAAGGAAGGGTGGCCGGCGAACGGAATCTCGCCTCCGGGCGTGAAGATCCGGTTGCGGTAGTGGGCCGCCGAATTCGTGGATGGGAAGACGAAGGTGGTCTCGGACAGGTTCATCTCGCGGGTGATGCCCTCCATCTCCTCCTTCGAGAGGCCCGTGGCCCGGGGGAACACCGCCAGCGGGTTCCCGTGGAGCGGCTTGTCCGTGAACACGTCGACCCGCCAGAAGTCGTAGAAGCGCTCGGCCATGGTCCCTGCTCCCGAGCGGATGGCCGTACGCGTTCTTAATGCTGACCGGGGACCGGAGGAGGGCCGTTCAGTGCTCCCCAACATGTTTTTCCACCGCGGCCGCATCTTGCCGCGGAGCGAGGGGGACGATGCGGAACGCATCGATTGATCGGCCGCCACCGGGATTCCGGATCGATGATCCACGCGTTTCCGAGCGCGCCCAGCGTTTTCCCGAGAGCGTCATCCGCGAAATGACCCGGGTCGCAGCGGCCCATGGCGCCGTGAACCTCTCTCAGGGGTATCCGGATTTCGATCCGCCCCGTGAGCTCGTTCAAGCCGCCCAGCGAGCGCTCGAGAACGGGTACAACCAATACTCCACCACCTGGGGGGCGCTCGAGCTTCGGGAGGCGATCGCCCGGAGAGCGAAGGCGTTCAACGGTATCGACGCGGACCCCGAGGCGAACCTCGTCGTCACGTGCGGGTCCACGGAGGCGATGATGGCCGCGATGCTCTCCCTGGTGAACCCGGAGGACGAGGTGGTCGTATTCGAGCCCTTCTACGAGAACTACGGACCTGATGCGGTGATGAGCGGTGCCTGGCCACGATACGTGAGGATGGAATGGCCCGACTGGCGAATTGACGAGGAATCCCTGAAGGCCGCGTTCACGCGACGCACGAAGGCCGTCATCGTAAACACGCCGAACAACCCGACCGGGAAGGTCTTCTCCCGGAAGGAACTGGGTCTCCTCGCGGACCTGTGCGCGGACCACGACGCGGTCGCCGTGACCGACGAAATCTACGAGCACATCCTCTACGACGGCGCTCGCCACGTGTCCCTCGCCACGGTCGGCGACATGGCTGAGCGCACGATCACGATCAACGGCATATCGAAGACGTACAGTGCGACGGGATGGCGGATCGGCTGGGCGATCGCCCCGAGGAACCTAACGATCGCCATGCGCCGAATCCACGACTTCCTGACGGTCGGCGCACCCCATCCCCTCCAGATCGCCGCGGCATCCGCCCTCGGGCTCCCCGAATCGTACTACGAGCAGCTTGCGCGGATGTACCGGAACAAGCGCGACCGGTTCATCCGCGGACTCCAGTCCGTCGGCTTGGATTGCCGCGCGCCCGGAGGTGCGTACTACGTGATGGCCGACTTCTCCGGGTTCCCGTTCGAGGATGACTGGGAGTTCGCGATGTACCTCGTCGAGCGACTCGGTGTGGCGACGGTGCCGGGGAGCAGCTTCTACGGGAATCCGCACGACGGCGCAAGGTTCGTGCGGTTCATGTTTTCCAAGAAAGACGACACGCTGGACGAAGCTCTGCGCCGCCTCGAACCGCTGAAGGACGTCCGGTAGGTCTTTGGCGTCCTGCGTCATCGCGCGCTCGTGGCGGGCGACGCGGACTTCCTGGTCGTCGGTGCACGGACGTTCACGGGATGGAAGGAGCGCCCGTGGGCGCGTGCCCTCGCCGTTGGCGGGGATCGCCTCCTCGCCGTCGGGACCGAATCCCAGTCGGCGCGCTGGGCGGGCCGGAGGACGAGACGGATCGACTTGGATGGTCGCACGGTGGTGCCGGGCTTCATCGATGCCCACGCCCACCTCTGTGACGCAGCCGGAGAACTCGGCTGGACCCGCCTCGGCGCCGAGCGCGCCGCGACGAACAACCCGTATCGGAGAGTCCTCGCACGCCGCATCCCGCTCTGCTTCGGGTCCGACGGGATGCCGTACGGTCCCCTCTACGGGATCCATTCTGCGGTCAATGGCTTCTTCGGAGACCAACGAATCTCCGTGGAAGACGCCTTTCGGGCGGCGACCGCAGGAGGGGCCTACGCATCGTTCGAGGAGAACCTCAAGGGAACCCTCGAGGCAGGAAAACTGGCCGACTTCGTCGTCCTCGAGGACGATCCGTTCGAGGAACCGGATCGGATCGCGGCGGTGCGGGTCCACTCGACCTGGATCGGGGGCGAGCCGGTCTACCGGTCAGCAGCGGGGCGTTGACCCGGAACCATCCTGATCCGGTCACGTCCTCGCGGCGTCCACCTGGGCCTGGAAGACGCGATGGATGCTCCCCCACATCTTGCCGTCCGCGGGGAGCTTGTTCTCGAAGTTGTTGATCCCGGCCCACGCCTCGAACGCGGCCCTCGTCGAGCGGTCGTACTTGCCCGTGAGGGGACCGTGGTAGAACCCGAGCTGGCTCAGGCCGCGCTGAAGCTGCTTGACCACGGGAGGGGTCAAGGAGACCGTGTCGCCGGGGTTCTCGCGGTTCAACAACGTAACGTCGTAGATGTTGAAGACGCGGGTGAGCTCGTCGATCGGGGCGGGATGGTCGTCAACCCGCACGTCAATCCAGCGATCGTTGAGCCCACCGTAGCCGCCCTTTCCGCGCACGACGAGGAGCGCGGCGGACTGTTGCCCCCGTTTGTCCCCGCCGGCCCGTTGGCCCGCATGGAGGGCGGCGAGGAGGCGGACGGGTAGGTCGCCCTCCGTGGACTCGAACGCGCGGGCCATCCCCTTGACGACCTCCTCTCCCGCGAGGATGTTCCCCTGGCACGCGAAGTTGCGCCCCACGATGCCTCCGGCCCACGCGAAGCACTCGTCGCCCGTGAAGGAGGCCGCGCGGCCCCGCGCGTCGACGAGGCCCGCCTGACGCTGGGTGGCCATCGGATCCTTCGCGGTCAACCGCCGAAGAGCGTCCTTGGGGTGGAGTCCCTTCTTCAAGAGGGCGAGTCCGCGCGGCCCGTACGAAGTGTTCGCGAAGGACTGGGTCGCGACCGCACCGACGCCGGCCTCGGCCCAGGGAACGACCGCGCCCACGGAGATGAAACGGGACTCGACCGCCACCCCGAGGTCCTTCGTCTTCGGATCGCACGCAACAATGCTGAATGTGGACGGCCGGGGAATCCCCATGGGATCCCGGGAGAGAACCCGGTGACGATATTTCAAGGGCCCGGCGGAATCCTTATCCGCGTGGCTCGTTCCGTGTGCTGCGTGCGGGTCTTCCTCGACCTTTGGGGGGTCCTCCTCGATTCGGACAAAATGCAGGACGGGTATGGGCGGGAGCTCGCCCGTCGGATGGCGGCGCGGTTCGGGGGCCCCGAGGATGGGTGGCTCCGCGCGCACACGGCTGCCTGGACCGACTACGTGCGGGAGGTCGAGTCGACGGACTGGAGCGCCGGGTCGTGGGCGGCCACGGTCGACCGCCTCGACGCCCGGTTCGCGGTCAGCATCTTGGAACGCGTCGGGATCTCCTGGCGGCCAGCGGATCCCCTGTCGTTCTCGCGGGAGCTCGAACGGAATGTGATGGCTCGCGTCGATGCGCGGTTCCCGGACGCCCGCGTCGCGGTGGAGCGATTGCACTCCGCGGGGCACGGCGTCTACGTGGCGACGCAGGCCACGGACTCGAATGCGCGCGGGGCCCTCGCGGGAGCCGGCCTCCTGACGGCGATCGACGGGCTTTTCACGGGGACCAGCCAGGACGCGCCGAAGTCGCGGCGGGAGTACTGGGATCGCGCCCTGGCGACGCTGGGCGCGTCCGCGGGATCGTGCATCCTGGTCGACGACCGGGCCGACTACCTCGAGGCGGCCGCTGCCGCAGGATTCGAAGGCCTTCTCCTCGACCGCGAGGCCCTCTTCGGACCCGAGACGACGCCGCCCTTCGTGCGGG
>JBGPGA010000028.1:0-18575 GCA_041483635.1 Thermoplasmata archaeon | reverse complement strand
TGCCCGCGAACCCGATCCGCCGTCGGGAGATGTGCAGGCTCCTCGCGAGCTGGCGGACGAGCCGGTTCGTCTCCCACTCGCGGACCCGGAGCCGGGCGATCGTGTAGGCGCCGTCCGGATCCGGCGTGCGGTCGTCCGAGACCTCTTCGACGACGAAGTCCTCGGCGGAGGCTTTGAGGACACCGCCCACGCCGGGCGACGTGGTCAGGTATCCTTCGATCGCGAGGTCCCGCTCCATACGCCTACGCGAGCTCCTTCTCCAGGAGTTTCTTGGCGTCGGTGTACTCCTCTGCGAGCCCCTTCGCGGCACGCTTCAGGGCCGCCTGGGGGGACCCCTTCTTCGTGCGGACCGTGAGCACGGGCTTGTCGAGCTGCGGGTGGCCGCTGTAGTAGAGCGCGTCCGCGACGTCATCATCCTTCAGGAGCGCGGTGATCAGAGGCTGGATGAGGGTTTCGTCCGGGTTCGTGACCTCGACCCGGAGGGAGTCCTTCTGTTTCTCGAGGAGGCGGAGCTGCATCGGAGGCGGCTCAGGAGGAGCCGCCATTTAAGCCTTTGCGGCGACCCGCCATCGGCGGTTCCTGCTAGAGGAGGAGGCAGCGTCCCACATCGAGCAGAAAAACGGCCGCCCCGAGAGGTAGGCGAGCAGGCGGTCGGAGTCCGGGCGGGACGAGAGAGATCCGGTGGCAGGGCCGGTCGCGCAGCTTAGACGGCGCCGAGAAGTTACATATCCGAGGTTCCTCTATCCGAACCGATGGCTCCGCCCGCCGCAGGGGATGCGAGCGAGTTTGAGAGGGATGCGCCGGCGCTTCTCGAAGAGATCGCGCGCATGCGGAAGAAGTTCGCCCACTTGCCCGGCGCTCTGAGCGGCGAGCTGGGTCGGTTCCGGGATCGGATGGACCGTCTGATCCGGGAGTCCGAAGTCAACAACTACCGCCAGATCCGCATCTTCCTCCGTGATGTCGACGCGTTGGCGGCGGATCTCCGGAAGGCGGCTGCGGACAAACGCCTGCTCCCAAAGCATGTGGCCGTCCTCGACGCGAGCCTGCGCAAGGCGCGGAAGCGCGACTTCTACGGCGCCCGGAAAGTCTGGCATAAGCTCGACCGGGTCGTCGAACAATCCTCGGGACTCCGAAAGATCCAGGAGGAGTATCGGGACCGCTATCGCGCTGTCGAGGCGCGCATCCGGGACCTGCGGAAACGGATCGAGCATCTGGAGCGGGTTCCGAAGCCCCCCGCGTCCCCGCGTGAAGCGGACGCCTTCGTTACGGGAATTGACGCCTTCAACCAAGCGGCCGAGGCGGCGTACCTCGATTTTCTCGCCCGCGCTCGCTCGGATGTGGCGATTCCTCTCCTCCTCGACACGACCCAGCACCGCGGGGTCGGGATTCCGGCCCCGCCTCAGGGGGCCGACCCCGATCCCCTGATCCGGCTCCTCGCCGGAGCCGGGCCCGGCCATGACGAGATCCGTTCCCGGTCCTTCTACGGGCTTCTCGAACTGCCCGGGTACTCCGATGCGAAGCTCACCCACCTTTACGGGGACTCCCGCCTGATCCGCACCGCGATCGAGGCCGCGTGGCCCTGGCTCAAGGCCGTGCGGGACGACGAGAAGCGCTCCCTCATGATTCTCTGGAGCGAGGACGTGCAGGGGCTACAGCGGCGGGTGGCCGCCCTCGTCGACTTTCTGGGACACCTCAATCCCACGAGTGACGCGCTTCTGCGCGGGAGGTCAATCCAGGATCAGCTGGCGAGCGGGCGATTCTCGACCCTCCAGTCTGCGTCCCGCCTGTACGCAACGTACGGCAAGGACGCGGAGGGGAGGTTCGGCGGCCGGGCCGAGAAGGAGGTCGAGGCGGCGAGGAAGGAGGTCGCCTCTCTCACGGCCGTCCTCAAGACGTTCCCCGACCCCGCGAAGCTGGAGGCAGGGGCCATCGACTGATTCCCTTGCGCCCCGTCGCCGGTTGCCTGCTCGATCCGGTCTCCGAACCTCTTCGTCAGACCCTCGACCTCAATCACCTTGTTCTCCATGAATTCGAACCCTCCTACTCCGCGAGAATCTTCAGAATGCGTTTCCGCATCTCGATCATCAGACCCCGCAGCTCCCGGGCTTGCTTCGGCGTCACGTTCCGGATGTTCGTTGCGAGGAGTCGCCCCGTGGTTCGGAACTCGGCGAACATCGCTGCGCGCTCCGGACCAAGTGTCTTCTGGATCTGGCGGAACCGGACTTTCAATTCGGCGCGGACTTCGCGCAGGTAGGTTTCGCCTTGCTTCGTAATGTGGTACGTCTTCCGACGTTCCTCTCCCGTCACGGTCACGTATCCTTTGCGGAGGAGCGTCCGGAGAGCGGGGTAGACCGCACCGGCGCTGGGTTTGTAGAATCCATGGAAGCGCTCTTCCATGGCCTTCATGATCTCGTACCCGTGCATCGGCTTCTCCTGGAGGACGGCGAGGGCGAGCCCTGCAAAGTCTCCCTTCGCCAGGAAGTGATACGTACCGCCGAAATGCTCTTGGGCCACCATGAGAGAGATTGCGATATATCGCGATATGCATAAAGATTTCGTCGAGAGATCTTCCGGAGTCGAGTCCGTCCGTGCCTGGCTGGATTCCTCCGGGCGACTTCTTACGATACGGTTAAGAATCCCTGGTCCCGTCCTTCCTTCGTGACAAGCACGAGCCTAGTGAATGGCACACCTCACCGCGATCCTTCCGCAGCCGGCTTGCCGCAGATCTCCGTCGTCATCCCGTCTTGGAATGAGGCCCGTACGTTGCCCGGGTTGCTCGCCTCCTTGCGAGAGCAGACCGTTCAAGATTTCGAGGTCATCCTCGCGGATTCCGGCAGCACGGACGACACCTCTCAGGTTGCTGACTCCTTCGGCGTCCGGTGGTCGATCGGAGAACGAAAAGGACCCGCGGAAGGCCGCAATCGCGGGGCTGGGCTGGCGCGTGCCGATATCCTCGTCTTCGTCGATGCGGACTGCGTCCTGCCTCCTCGCGTCCTCGAGCACATCCTGTCGGTCCTTGCCGACCGCGACGTTATCGGCGGGGCGACTCTGTTCTCTCCCATGGGGGGAACGCGTCCCGAGCGCTTCCTCTTCTTCCTTGCCAACGCGTATCAGCGGGCGACCATCGCGTGGGGGTGGCCGCACAACGCGGGCTTCTGCTTCTTCTTCCGCCGGAGTGTGTTCGAGCAGCTCGGCGGGATGCGGGAGGACCTTCTCCTCAACGAGACGCACGACATCGCGCTGCGCTCCCGTGGGCTCGGAAGGTTCGTCAGCCTGTCGGACGTTGTGGAGACGTCGATGCGACGGTTCCGCGGGAACGGGTTCGCTCAGACGGTCCTCCACGAGTACCTGGGATCGACCCTCCTCTACTATGTGCTCGGCCGACGCCCGGTCACTGTGATCCGACCCGAGCCGGTCCGTTGAGCCCGTCTCCCTGGCCAGACCTGCGCATGGGCTCGAACCGACCCCCTCCTGCCTGGAGAGTAAATACGCACAGTTCTAAGCCGGAGCGTCATGTCCGGGCTGGTGGCGAGACAATGAAGTGTCCCGGTTGCGGCGTGGAGAACAGCGACGAGGCACGTTTCTGCAAGTCCTGCGCGACACCCCTGACCCGCGAGGCAGCGGGCGCACCCGTCGCGCCGAGTGCGGTGCCTCTGCCCCCTCCGCCCGGTCCGAGGCCCCGCCACCGCCAGCCGCACGAGGAGTTCGTGGGGCTGCTTGGGTTCGCCTTCTTCCTGGTCGCCCTCGCCGTGGTGTTCGGTCAGAATCCGAACTTGATCAATGACTTCCGGGCTTGGAGCCAGTTGGCTTCGGACAGTCACACCGTGTTCGTCCGCCCGCCGTACGCAGTCATCGTGAGCGCAGCGTGGTTCTTCGGCGTTATGGGCTTCCTCGAGTTAGTGGCCGCGGGCATCCGATGGGGTCTCGCCTGGACACCCCTCCGCTCGGCGGGGCGCGCCCTCTCCGGGGTCGGCGACCTCATGTTTGCCGCGCTCCTGGTGCTCTACGCAAGTCGGTCGATCACCGGGACTTTCCTCATCACGGTCCTCGTGGGCGTCTTCGCGGTCCTCCTCATGATCTATGTCACCCTGGGCATCTACTGGTCGACCCCTCGCGCGTTCCCGCGGCCCGAGTTCGCCCAGGTCCGGAGCCATCCCTAAGGCGAGCGAACCCTTATCCCGCCCAAGGCCCATCCCGCCCCCCGGGGACGACCATGCAACAGACACCACCTCCGCAGCAGCCTCCCTGGGGCGGCCCACCACCCACCGGTCCGCCGTTCGGCTGGCCCGGATCGGTGCGCCGAGGAATGCGATGGCGGACCAGCCTGACGATTGTGCTCGGGACGGCATGGCTCGTGTTCATCCTGCTCTTCGCCGCGTTTTGGTCCGGGGGTTTCACCCTCTTCCAGAACATCGTGATCTTCTTCGCGTCCATCATCGTCGTGATGGGCGGACTCGCGGCGATCTGGGCCTCCTGGGGAATGCGATTCGCCGGGGGCAACTGGGACCACTGGCGCTAGCCGGGCGGCGCCAGGCTCATCTCCTTGGCGGGCATACCGGCCCCGGGGAGTTCGATGGTCAGTGTGGAGACGCTAGCCCGGAGCATCGTCCGTAAGAGCCTGAGGCCGAAGGAGTACGAGCCGGTCGTCATCAGCACGTACCCGCATACACTGGAGCTTGCGGAGCAGGTCGCCCTGGAGTGCCAGAAGGCCGGCGCGGACCCGCTCGTGGTCCTCGACACGGACCGGTTGTTCTACGGCCAGTTCAAGAACTATTCGGACGAGAACCTGAAGACGGGCAGCAGTCACTGCGTCGGCCTGCTCGAATACGTTCGATCCTACGTGTGGCTCGGCGGTCCGCGCGATCCCGGTCCCATGGCCCGCACTCCGAACGAGAAGTTCGGTGCCATGTACCAGGGTGAGCAGGCTCACTACGAGAAGGGACTCGTGAAGAAGCCCAAGAATGTCGGTGTGGCGCTGGGGCAGGTCACCCGCGAGCGGGCGAAGGTCTACGGGTTCAGGTACGCGGCGTGGAAGGCGATGGTCGAGGCCGGGATCGCCGTGAACTATGGCAGGTTGGAGGCGGCCGGGAAGAAGGCCGGTGCGCTCCTGTCCCAGGACGCCGAGGTGCGCATCACCGCGGACAACGGGACGGATCTGCGCTTCCGCCTCGCCGGGGGGAGCCGGAGTCCCGAGGTGGACGATGGCGTGATCAGCGACGAGGACATCACCGTCGATGTCACGGACGTCGCCCTGCCCGCCGGCGAGGTCTGGGTGGCCCCCGTCGAGGAGAGCGCCCACGGGACCTTCGTTTCGGATGTGGGCATACCCCAGGTCGGTCGCCTCATCGAGGGCCTCTCCTGGACCTTCCGGGATGGACGCGCCGTCAACATTGCGGCGAAGCGGAACCTGCAGGCCTCTCAGGCGGGATGGGACACCGCCACGGGAGCGAAGGACATGTTCGGCAGCTTCGCGCTCGGCCTCAACCCGCGGGTCAAACCCGGATTCCTCCAGAACGTGGTGGCCGCAGGGACGGTCACGGTGGGCATCGGGGACAACCGGGCGCTCGGGGGCAAGAACGAGTCATCCTACGGCTTTGCGAACCACCTCTCCTCCGCAACGGTGGAGATCGGCGGCAAGGCCGTCATTGATCGCGGGAAGTGGGTCGTCTAGGCGGAGCGGCTCGTCGCATCACGAGGTTGTCGGGCGGAACTTGTACCCGTAGTGGATCACGCCCGCATCCCCGTCCTGTCCGAGCTTTCGGAAGGTCGCCTGGACCTTCATCCCGATCCGCACATCCTCGGACTTGACGTTGATCAGCTGGCTCGTGAGGCGAACGCCCTCGTCCATCTCGATGATCGCCATGATGTAGGGTTTCTGCATATCGAACTGGGAGGGCGCGTCGTAGATCGTGGTGTAGGTGACCACGGTCCCTTTGCCCGCCAGCTTGAAGGTCTGCATCTTGCCCACGGATTTGCGGCCGCAATCCGGACACACGGACCGCGGCGGGAAGTCGACCTTGCCGCAGTTCCCGCATTTCGTTCCGACGAGGTTGTAGCGGCTCTGGATCTCCCTCCAGAACCGGGGGATGGCCGTCCCCATCTCAGTCCCCCCGCTCGAAGAGGTGCACGACGGCGGTGGCTCCCGTTCCCCCGAGGGTGTGCGTGAGACCGTGTTGCGCCCCGACGACCTGTCGCTTGCCCGCTTCGCCGCGGAGCTGCTTGACGACCTCGACCGCCTGCGCGACCCCGGTCGCGCCAACCGGCTGGCCGCGCGCCTTGAGCCCGCCTGACGTGTTCACGGAGATCTTGCCGTTCAGCGCGGTGACCCCGTCGACCGTGGCGGGGCCGCCCTTTCCCTTCTCGACGAATCGCAGGTCCTCGATCGCCAGGATCTCGGTGATCGTGAAATTGTCGTGGACCTCCGCGACTTGGATGTCCTTGGGCTCGAGCTTGGCCTCTTGGAAGGCTCGCTTGCCCGCGACGACCGTGGCGTCCATCGTCGTGAGGTCCCTGCGATCGTGGAGCGCGAGGAAGTCGCTCGCCTGCCCGGATCCCCGCAGGAGGATCGGTGTGTCCGTGAACTTGCGCGCCCGGTCCGCGGAGCACAGGACCACAGCGGCTGCCCCATCGGAGAGCGGGGCGCAATCGAAGAGCCCAAGGGGGTCCGCGACGAGGGGGGCGTTCAGGACCGTCTCGATCGTGATTTCCTTCCGGAACTGAGCTTCCGGGTTGAGGGAGCCGTTCTTGTGGTTCTTGACCGCGACCGCGGCGAGCTGCTCGCGCGTCGTCCCGTACTCATGCATGTGCCGGCGCGCCATCATTGCGTAGAGCCCGGCGAAGGTTGCCCCGAAGACGCTCTCCCACTCCTGATCCGCGGTGCTCGAGAGGATCTCCGCGGCCTGGACGTCGCCGACGTCCGTCATCTTCTCCGCACCTCCGACGACGACGATGTCGTACATCCCCGAAGCGATCGCGAGGCGCGCTTGCATCAGGGCGATGGCGCCGCAGGCCCCGCCGCCTTCGACCCGAACGGTGGGGAGGTGATGCTTCGCCAGGCCCGAGTAGTCGGCGACCAGGGCCGAGACGTGCTCCTGATCGATGAACTTCCCTGCGGACATGTTGCCGATGTAGATTGCGTCGATGTCCTCGGACGCGATCTTCGCGTCCTGGATCGCCTTGAGGCCGGCCTCGATCCCCAGGTCGCGGAAGGAACGGTCCCAAAGCTCTCCGAACTCCGTCTCGCCGACGCCGATGACCGCCACGTCGCGCATCGTCACGCCTCCCGGAGCAAGATCTTCCCGCGGTACTTCGCGTAGGTCGCGTAGTCCACGAACTCGTGCTCCTCGATCATCTGCTTGACCGTCGGGGTCGCGTCCCTCCGGATCTTCGTGATGTGCTCCGTGACCGTGAGATCGAACCCGTCCGAGCCCGCCCCGGACCCGTAGCCGACCGCGAAGATGCGGTCTCCCGGCTCCGCCTCGTCCAGGATTGCGCTCAGGCCGACGAGGATCGCGCCGCTGTACGTGTTCCCGATGTCCCGGACGCAGAGCCCTGCGTCGATCTGGTCGTCGTTGAAGCCGAGCTGCTTTGCGGCTCTCACAGGGAACTTCCCATTGGGCTGGTGGAACACCGCGTAGTCATAGTCTTGCGGCTGACTCCCGACGCGCTTGAAGAGGAGTTGGGCGCAGTTGATTACATGCTTGAAGTATGCGGGCTCGCCCGTGAACCGGCCCCCGTGGCTCGGATAGCGCTGCCCCTCACGACGCCAGAAGTCGGGCGTGTCCGTCGTGTAGGAGACGGTCGTGCTGATCTCGGCGATGAGGTGATCCGTCCCGATGAGCAGGGCCGCCCCGCCCGCCGAGGCGCTATACTCGAGAGCATCGCCCGGTGCGCCCTGGCTCGTGTCCGTGCCGACCGCGAGACCGTACTTCATCATCTTGGACAGGGTGAGGCCCATCGTCGTCTGGACGGCAGCGGTGCCGGCCTTGCAGGCGAACTCGAAATCGGCCGCGGTCATGACGGGCGTCGAGCCAATGGCCTCCGCGACGATCGTCGCGGTCGGCTTCACCGCGTACGGGTGCGATTCGCTCCCGACGTAGATGGCCCCGATGTCCGTCGGATCGATGTCGACCTTGGCCATGCAGGCCCGTGCGGCCTCGACGCTGATTGTGATGACGTCTTCGTCGGGTCCCGGGACGCTCTTCGCCTTGATGTTCAGGGACCGCCCCATGGCCTCGCCATCGTTCCCCCAGACCGCACCGATGACTTTCGGCGTGATGCGATATTTCGGAATGTAGGCCCCGTAGCTCACGATTCCCGCTTTCATCCCAATCGCTCCAGTCGTTCGATCAACTCGGTCGACTGCAATTCCGTCCGCGCGAGGAGGATGTTCTCCATCTCCGCGAGCCTGATGGCCAGCTCATCGATGTTCTCGGGTTGAATGTAGACCACCATCGCGGGCTTCAACGGGTGTGCTTTCACCGCAATCATAGGCGACCGGCCGTACTTCACCCCCGTGAAGAGGAGGGCTCGCTCCGACGTGGTCCCGTAGATCTTGAGGTAGTCGTTCGCATCGAACGTCGTGATCGCCTTGATCGAGTCGATCACCGTGTAGCCGTTCACGAGCCGGCGCGTGTTCATGCCACTCGTCAGCAACGTGCCTTCGATCTTCCGGAGGAAGTCGGAAGCCCGGATCCCAACGGGCCAGTCCCGCATCGAGGGGATCACGTCGTTGTACTCCTCGAACCGGCGGGAGAGCCGTCGGCCTGATTTCTGGTCGATCTCGAGGAACGCGTCCACGAGCCGGTGGACGGTCTTGATGCCCGGCGAGGTGCGACGGCCCGCCTCGTAGTCGCTGATGACGCTCGGAGAAACGTCCATGTGTCGCGCGAGCTCCGTCTGGGAGATATGCAGCTCCTCCCGCCACTTGCGCATCGTGCGGCCGGGGGCCTCCGAAAGGACGATTTCCCCCGCGATCTTCTCGCGGAGCGGGAGCTCCATCGCGTCGTCCGAGATGCCGGGACATATATAAGCGTGTCGAACATGGCATCGGCGCGCGCCGAAGTGGCGCGCCCCCGCCCACCCTCGTGCCGAACGCATGATCAGGTCGTGCTCGCCTGGTAGCCTTCCGCGATCCGGCGGCGCACATCGGGGTTGAAGAGGTTCCCGAGGACGACCTTTCGACCCGTGCGGTTCGCCTCCATCATGCGGACGAAGTCCTTCAGCCCGCCCTTGCTCTTCCAGCCCTCGATATGAGCCGCGTACGCCTGCTCGGACATCTTCCCGAGGAGCTCCTGCGTGAGGCCGTCGTGCTCGTATTCCCAGATCCGGTGGTTGCGCTTCCAGTCGTCCGGGGCGACGATCCCCTCGCGTTCGAGCCCGTCCCATATTGGCGTGCCCACGAGGCAGTCCAGGATGTTCACTTGGACAGCATGCGGCCGCAAGGAGCGGATGAAGTCGATCGTGTGCTGGATGTCCTCCCGGCTCTCTACTGGGGCTCCGATGATGAACGACGTCACGACGAGCATGCCTGCGCGCTTTGCGTCGGCGACGGCCTTCCGCGCCTGGGCCGCGGAGATCCCCTTCTTGTAGTAGTCCAGGACGTGGGGGGTGGGGCTCTCGACCCCGAAGTACATCACGTCGAACCCGGCGCGCTTCATCGTGTGAAGGAGCTCATAGGGGGCATTGTCGACGCGGCCCTCGCAGTAGAACCGCATGTGGATCTTGCGTCGGCGGATCTGGTCGCAGATTTCCGTCACGCGGCTCTTCTTCAAGGTGAAGTTGTCGTCGACGAAGACGACGTTCTCGTAGCCTTGGCCGTAGAGCCCCTCGAGCTCGTCCACGAGGTTCGTCGCGCTTCGGGCGCGCCAGCGGCGCTGGGAGAACGCGGCGCAGGAGCAGTACGTGCACGCGAAGGGGCAGCCGCGGGACGACACGATCGTCGTGAACTTCCCGAACGTGAGGCGGATGTTCTCGTGGAAGTAGCCGTACTCGAGGCCGCCGAGCATTCGGCGGTCGGGGAACGGGAGCGCGTCCAGATCCCTGATCACCGCAAGAGGCCGTTCGACGAGCGATCTCTCCCGGAGGAAGCTGATGCCTTCCACATCACTCGGCTCCTGCCCCGCCTCGAGCCGGTCGAGGAGGTTCGGGAGCGCCCGCTCGGCCTCTCCCTTGATCACGTAGTCCACGAACGGATAGTCTCGCAGAATCCGCTCGGCCGCGAAGGTGGAGTGGTATCCCCCCATCACGAGCGTCGTCTCGGGTCGGGCCTCGTGGATCCTCCGGAGCGCCTCGATGGCGCTGAGGAACGTGTGGGTGGAGCAGTTGATGCCGAACACATCGGGTCGGGCCCGCACGACCTCGTCGACGAGGCCGTCCGCAGTCAGGTTCCGACAGAACGCGTCGAGGACCTGCACGTCCGGTCGTCCGCGGGCCCGAAGGCTTGAGGCGATGTAGAGGAGCCCCAGGGGTGGCCAAAGTTCGGTCGTCTTCCCCGGTGGCGTTGACAGGAAGACTCTCATGGTCGGGATCCGAGGTCGCCGGTGCATGTCAGTCCGCTGTTTCCCTCATTACAGCGGGACGTACGCTGGTCGCGGCCGTGTCCGATGAGCCAGCCTTCAGGGTAAGAACGCTGTGTACATGCAATGGGTACCGTGCGACGATGACCTGGGAAGGTGGCTCACAGTCCGAGGAGCGCGTCGAGCGACCACGCACCCGCGCCGATCAGGACGAGGGCCACGGCCCCCGCGAGGAACAGGATGTCCGTCTCCCAGCCTCCGAGGAGCTTCTTCTGGAGCTTCGCCCGAGCGAAGATCGTGGTCGCGATCATCTCGAGGACGAAGAGGAGCGCGGCGATGCGCGTGAGCAACCCGATGACTAGGGTCATGCCCCCCAGGAACTCGAGGAGCGAGAACGGATAGGCAAACCCGGCGGCCCATTTCCATCCCGTGCTCGCGATCCACGCGGCGGGCTGCTTCATGTTCTTGATCTTCGGCCAGCCATGGAGGACCATGAGGCCGCCCACAACAAGCCGCAGGACGAGCGAGGCGAGGTCGATCGAGTTGAGGAATCCGAAGAGGCTCATGATTTCGGTGAATGCTCCCTGCCCTAAATCCCTTTGGGGCTCCCTCCCGTCCCCGAGATTACGCGCCTTTCCAGGCGGCGGCCCTGATCCTCTCGTATTTCTCCAAGTACAGTCGCTCGCAGGAGTGGCAGCAGAAGTAGTGATTCCGTCCGTCTCGCCGGACCTTTACCGGCTCTCCTGCGATGGGCCCCTTGCACTCGAAGCAGACGAGGCTGGTCGAGAGGCGGTCAGTCAAGAGGGCGGTTGGTTCGTCTTTGATTGACTTCAGGCCAACGTAGTCTTGGACATCCACGACGTCAGGGAGGGACGAGATCTCCTCGAGGATGGCGTCCACGGCATCCCGCCGGACCACGGTCGCGTCCACGAGGATCCAGCCCGGTCGCCCCATCAGGACCCGTCGTGCCCACTCCCGGTCCGCAAGCCGCTCCGCGACGTCTTGTGTTGCGCGGAGCTTCGTCTTGACAACGATGGCGAGGGTCGTCTCGTTGAGTCGCTCGGGATCCAGGAGGGTCCGGTATCCTCGGACGATTCCTAGCTGTTCGAGGTTCGCCAGCCGTGTGCTGACGGTGGGAACGCTGACGCCGACCTTCCTCGCGATCGCTCGAAGGGAGGCCCGAGCGTCGTTCTGCAGGTACCGCAGGATGGCGGTGTCCGTGGAGTCGAGCTTCAACGCTGAGACATGGGTTCGGTCGCCCTTAAAGTTCCTTTGCGTCGAGCGCCGCACAATCTTATACGCCCGGCGCGGCGTAGGGCGATTCCCGGGGAGGTGCGGGTCGTGACGATGGTCCAGGATCTCGCGGCGTTCGTCGTTTCCCGGACGTTCGACGATCTCTCCCGTGCGGCGGTCCAAGCCCTGAAGATCCGAATGCTCGATGGCATCGGCTGCGCGGTGGGAGCCCTCGATGGGACGCCCATCCTCGCTCTGAGGGACTACCTCGCCGAGTTCGGAGGCCGCCCGCTCTGCACGACGATCGGGGGTCCGAAAACGACCCCGGACCGCGCCGCCCTCCTGAACGGGGCCCTCGTCCGGTACCTCGATTTCAACGACAGCTATCTGGCAAAGGGTGAGACGTGCCATCCGAGCGACAACATTGGCGCGATCCTCGCCGCGGTTGAATACGCACGCCGGAGTGGGAAGGATCTCCTCCTCGCTCTCGCCGTGGCCTACCAGGTCCAGTGCCGACTGAGCGATGTGGCCCCGGTGCGGGCCAAAGGGTTCGACCACACGACCCAGGGGTCGTACGCCGTGGCGGCGGGCGTGTCGAAGGCCCTCGGGCTTGATGCAGATCAGACCGCGAACGCGGTCGCGATCAGCGGGACGGCCTTCAACGCCCTTCGTGTGACGCGGACGGGCACCCTGTCGAACTGGAAAGGCCTCGCCTATCCCAATACGGGCTTCTCCGGCACCCACGCGGCCTTCCTCGCGAAGCATGGCATCACGGGTCCCATGGGGGTCTTCGAGGGGAACAAGGGCTTCATGGAGGCGATCGCGGGACCCTTCGCGATGGACTGGCCGAAGGAGGATCTCGAACGCGTCACGCGCACGATCGTGAAGCGATTCAACGCGGAGGTCCACTCCCAGTCGGCAGCGGAGGGGATCCTCGAGCTGAAGGCCGAGCAGCCGTTCACCGGGGACCAGGTCGACCGGATCGAGATCGACATCTTCGACGTGGCGTACAACATCATTGGCGGCGGCGAGGAGGGTTCCAAGTACGGCGTGAAGACGAAAGAGGAGGCGGACCACAGCCTCCAGTACATCGTCTCGGCCGCCATCCTGGATGGAACGGTCCTGCCTTCCGCCTACGCTCCGCAGCGCATCCTCCGGGACGACATCCAGACGTTGCACCGCAAGGTCGTCGTCCGGCCGTCGAAGGAGTACACGGACCGGTTTCCCGCGGAAATAGCATGCCGGTTGACCGTCCACCTGAAGGATGGCCGCGTCCTCGTGAAGGAGAAGCGGGACTATGAGGGATTCGTCACGCGGCCGATGTCCTGGGCCACCGCAGAAGCGAAGTTCGATGCGCTCTCGGGACCGTTCGCCCCGGCCGCGCTCCGGAAGCGGATCGCGAGCGTGGTTGCCAATCTGGAGAACCTTCAAGCCACGGACTTGCTCACGCTCCTCGCGAAAATCCCGAAACGGGGCGGGGGGCGGTCCTCATGAGTCCCAAGAGATCCTCAAAGACATGGAAGGAGCAGGAACGCGCATTCGGCTGGGTCAAGCGGAACGACCGGCAGGGAAAGCCGCGGACGAAAGGTCTCACGGAGATCCGGGGCCCGTACTACTCGGTCATAGGACCGCGGTACCTCGAGGATGTCCTCGAGACCGCGGGAGACTACATCGATTCCCTCAAGTTCGCGGCCGGCTCGTTCAGCGTGATTCCGAAGAAGTCCCTCACACAGCTCCTGGACCTCGCCCACTCCTATGACGTCCAAGTCTCCACGGGTGGCTGGATCGAGTACGTCCTGACCCAGGGCAAGGACGCCGTCAACCGCTATATCGAAGAGGTCAAGTCCGTCGGCTTCGACATCCTCGAGCTCTCCGCCGGATTCATCTCGATCCCGATCGACGACTGGGTTGCCCTCGTCGAGCGGACGAAGGACGAGGGCCTGAAGCCGAAACCCGAAGTCGGGATCCAGTGGGGGGCGGGCGGCGAGACGAGCGTCGACGAGCTCGAGGAAGCGGGGGTCCGTGACCCGGGCCGCGCGATCCACGCAGCGAAGCGCTTCCTGGAGGCGGGAGCCTACCTGATCATGATCGAGTCCGAGGGGATCACCGAGAACGTGAAAGCCTGGAGGACCGACGTCGTGTCGCAAATCACGGATGCGCTCGGGACCGAGAAGGTCATGTTTGAGGCCGCGGATCCCCAGGTGTTCACCTGGTACGTTCAGAACTACGGGGCCGACGTGAACCTGTTCGTGGACCACAGCCAGATCATCCAGCTTGAGATTGTGCGGCGGGGCATCTGGGGCATGGCGGCGAACTGGGGCCGCATCGTCACGTACAAACCGTGAGGGGCGCGGCGTTCCATGGAGAACGCGAAGTATGTCATCGTGGGCGGCGGGCTCGCGGGCTTCAACGCGATTCCGGCGATCCGGGAGCGGGATGCGGACGGCCGGATCATCCTCGTCACAGACGAGAGGGAGCGCCCCTACGATCGCGTCCCCCTCTCCAAGAGGTACCTGCAGGGCGCCCTGTCCCGCGAGGGCGTGTTTCTCCGACCCCTCGAGTTCTATGAGGAGAACCGCGTCGAGCTGGCGACTGGCTGCAAGGCGTCCCGGCTCGACACGGTGGCCCACACGGTCTTCCTGGACGATGGTCGCATCCTCGGGTACGGGAAGCTGCTTCTCGCGACCGGCGGCCAGCCGCGACATCTCCCCCTGCCCGGCGCGGACCTCCCCGGGATTCACTATCTGCGCACCCTCGAGGACAGCGATGCGCTCAAGGAGGCGATGGGCCGCGCGAAGAGGCTCGTGGTCGTCGGGGGCGGCTTCATCGGATGCGAGGTCGCCGCCGCGGGCGTGATGAAGGGATTGGACACGACCGTGGTCGAAGTGGGACCGTACCTCCTGAACATGGCGTTGGACGAGCCGATGGGCCGGTGGGTGACGGACTACCTCCTCGCGAAGGGGATGAAGGCGCGGTGCGGAGAACGGGCCGCGAGATTCGTGGAAGACCACGGCCGACTGTCCGGGATCGAGACGTCGGGAGGAACGACTCTTCCCGCGGACCTCGTCGTGGCCGGCGTGGGACTCACTCCGAACACGGACCTCGCCAACGCTGCGGGCCTCGAGGTGGACAACGGCATCGTCGTCAACGAGCGCCTCGAGACGAGCGCTCCGGACGTGTACGCCGCGGGCGACGTCGCTCGGTTCTACGCCCCCGTGTTCGAGCGACACCTCCGTGTCGAGCACTACGATGTGGCCGTTCGACACGGCAAGGTCGCAGGCGCGAACATGGCAGGAGCCTCCGCCGCATTCACCGATCTCCCGTACTTCTTCTCGGACATGTTCGAGCTCCGTATCCATGTCCACGGGATCCTGAACGACCACGATCAGGTGATCTTGCGGGGAGAGCGCAGGCTCACCGATCAGGGTGGCTTCGCCCAGTTCTACCTCAAGGGCGGGCGGGTCATGGCGTACCTCGGCGTCAATCACAAGTTGAAGGAAGAGCGTGCGGCCCAGAAGCTGATCGCTTCTCGTCGCGCGTTCGGGGACACGAAGCCCCTCGAGGACCTGGGCGTCGATCTCACGGCCTTGGCAGCCTAGGTCAGCGCACTCGTCTCATAACGCTTATACGGAAGCCTCCCTTACGCTCGGGCCGCCCGCGGGTCCGTGGGGTAGCTTGGTCTATCCTTGGTGGTTCGGGACCACTAGACTCCGGTTCAAATCCGGACGGACCCACTCCCTCGTCCCTACCTGCGTGGGTCGCCATCAACGTCGAATTCGTAAACCGCAATAAGGAAGCCGAGGCTTGGTGTGATGGATCACGATGAACGTTGGCATTCTGGGAAGCGGAGACGTGGGACAGGCCTTAGGGCTCGGGTTCGCTCAACGCGGATATGAGGTGACGATCGGATCGCGGACGCCCGATTCCGAGAAGCTTCGGTCGTGGACGCAAAAGGCGGGAAAGAACGCAAAGGCCGGGACCTTCTCCGAGGCCGCGAAAGGAGAGATCATCGTGTTCGCCGCGCTTGGCACGGCCGTGGACGACGTGATCAGGGCGGCCGGACCCAAGAACTTCGAGGGCAAGATCGTGATCGATACGACGAATCCCCTCGATTTCTCGAGGGGCATGCCTCCCAGCTTGTTCGTGGGCCTGACGGATTCTCTGGGCGAGCGGATTCAGAAGCGGTTGCCGAAGGCGAAGGTCGTGAAGTGCTTCAACACGGTCCCGAACTCGCAAATGGTGGCACCGAAGGTTCCTGGTGGCAGGGCGGAGATGCTGATCTGCGGAGATGACAAGAAGGCGAAAGCCACGGTCACTGAGATTCTGCGGACGTTCGGGTGGACCGGGTCGCTGGACGTCGGAGGCATCGAGGCATCGCGGTGGCTCGAGGCGCACGTCCCCCTTTGGGCCATGGCCTGTCAGGCCACGGGGAATTGGAACGGGCTCTTCCAGTTGGTCCGCGGTTGATTACGCCGTGGACTCGGGTCTTGCCGATCGCAGATGTGCCGACCGCTAACAAGCAAAGGGGACCTGCCTCTTCATGAGGCGGACGGCCCCGTTTCGAGCGCCGACGCGAGTTCAGTCCGTGGACGTCTCGTTCTCGTGGTCGGTCTCGCAGGTGTGGCCGGGCGAGTTACGCGTTCTTTGACGCTCCTCAAAGATAGAATAACCAAACTCGGTCTCGCGAGTCCAGAAGAGGATCACGGATGCCTCGGACAGAACCGTTATTAGCTCATCGGGACATGGCCGGGCCAGTCCCCCCAAACGGAATGCGTCAATGGAGGAGAGGTGAACATGACAGCCCCTGAATCCAGTGTCCCCGTTGAGCTTTCGCCGACGCCCCCGCCTGCGCCGCGCCAGCGGCCGTGGAAGCTGATTGCGATTATCGTGGTCGTCATCGTCGCCCTCGCCGGTATTGCGGCCTACGTGGTGCTCACGAGCAACAGGCCGACCACGAGCGTTGTGATCTATGCAACGAGCTCCGAGATGACGACGCTCGATCCGAGTTCGGAGTTCTCGAACTCGATCCTTCTCCTGCCCAACGTCTACGAAACGTTGACGCGGTGGAATCCCACCTCGAACCAGGCAGAGGCCCTTCTCGCGACGAGGTGGAACGCCTCGAGCGATGGCATGACATGGAACTGGACTCTTCGCCAGGGCGTTACCTTCCATGATGGAACCCCCTTTAACGCCACCGCCGTCAAGTTCTCCATCGATCGCACCGTCTTCATGAACCAAGGCGCTGGGTACATCTGGTACCCGCTCAAGGGTGCCGGTGCTTTCTGGTATCCGGCGACTCCCGCAGACGCCGCCCCCGCATGGGCCAACTTCACGCGTGACGCGGTCAAGATCATCGACGCGTACCACGTTCAGTTCAACCTCGACTACCCAGCGGCGATGGACAAGGTGGTTTCGTCGGGATACGGTGCCTACATGTTCTCCCCGAATACTCCACCGACCACCGCCCCGGGCGGGAACCTGACCGCGCAGTTCGCCGCGCAGCAGGTCTGGTTCAACAACGGACATCATGACTCCGGGAGCGGACCCTACGTGGTCAACGTGAGCCTCTACACGCAGGCCAACGCGGTGCTCGACCGGTACTCGAACTATTGGGGCGGATGGAAAGCGGGCCAGTTCGACCACGCGATCATCGAAACCATCTCCTCCCAGGCGCAGCGGGAATCCGAGGTCGTCAGCGGGACGGCCAACATCGCGATCGACGTGCCCCTCGCAGACCTACCCACGTTGAAGGGCAACACCGCAGTCCGGGTCGTTGAGAACCCGAGCTACCGGGCCCTGTACGCCTTCTTCAACATGAAGAGGGCGCCCACGGACAACCTGAGCGTGCGGGAAGCCCTGGCGTACGCCCTTCCCTACGATGATGTGGTGAGCACGGTCGTGAATGGGCTCGGGACCCAATCCATCGGCGTCGTGCCCAACACGATGTGGGGCCACGACGGCACCCTGCCCCACTTCGATTTCAACCTCACGAAGGCGCAGGCGCTCCTCACCCAGGCCGGATACCCGAGCGGGGGTTTCCACCTGAACTACACCTATCTCCTCGGTGACAACTTCGAGGAAGGCTTGGGCGTTCTGTGGAAGGAGAAGCTTGCCACCCTGGGCATCACCCTGGACCTCGAGCCGATGACGTGGGACGTCCAGTGGGGCCTTGCGAAGTCGAACCCCGCGGTGGCGCAGAGTATCTTCGTGATGTACTGGTGGCCGACGTACGTGACCCCGTTCGACTTCCTCTACAACATGTTCAGCATCCCGAGCTACCAGTACTTCAATCTGGGGTACTACAAGAACGGCGTGTTCGACAACGCCACCAACAACGGTTCCGTAGACGAGGCGACCAATCCCGCGCAGGCCCTCGTGGACTACCATTCGGCCCAACTCATGCTGTACCGCGATGTGCCGGGGATTGGTGTCGTCGACCTGAAGAACCTCTACGTGATGAAGTCGAGCCTGCAGGGGTTCGCGGACAACCCTGCCTATCCGCTGGTGGTGTTCTTCTACCAGCTCAACCACTGAGACGGCGGGCTATCCGGCCCGCAGAAGGAGGGGAGTCAGGACGGGATCCCTCGGGGCAGGGCGAGCAGGCGGGGCGTTCGTCCGGTTCCTCGTCCTGCGGACGGTCTTGGCGCTCATCGTGGTGTTGGGCGTCGTCGTCATCACGTTCTTCCTGTCTCGGGTCATCCCCGCGGACCCCGCGGCGCTCTGGGCGGGCGCCAAACCGACGCCCCAAGCCCTCGCGGCGGCGCGCGTGGAGCTCCACCTCAACGATCCGCTCCCCATCCAGTTCTGGTACTACATCAACGGGCT
>JBGPGA010000027.1:0-20210 GCA_041483635.1 Thermoplasmata archaeon | reverse complement strand
TATCCGTGGCTCTCCGCCTCGCAGAGTACTCGGGATCCCGCATGGTCCTCGTGCGCCTGCCGGACCTGGGAACCCGGTCCGTTCCCGAACAAGCGCTCGAACGGGACATCGAGGATCTCGCGAAGGCCTGGGAGACGCCATGCAGCTTCGTCGATCTCCCAGCCCTCGAAGGTCGGTCCGGCCGTCGATCAATCGGACGCGAACTCGATGCTCTCGCGGAGCGGACCCGAGCCGAGACGATCGTCATCCCTGTCCCGGCCGACGCGTTCTCACGCGGGGCGGAACGCTGGATCTGGAGCCTCCGAAGACTCAGGGTGATTCTGGTGCGGGGACCAAGGGTAAGAGAGGCAGGACCAGTCCGCCTGCGCCGGATCCTCATCCCCGTCCTGGACGAATTCCACCCCGAGCCCTTCGATGTCGCGGCGTCCCTTACGGCGTCATCCGTGTTTCCGGCGGTGGACGTGGTCGCCGCACGGGTTATCAAGATGCCAGATATCGTCCCGCTTTATTCGACGTACCGGCCCGAGTCGCTCATTAATCCGGAGCGGGAGCTCTCCTTCATGAAATCCCTCCGGGCGAGACCCATCCTGAGACTGGTCACGCCCAAGATCCTCTTGGTCCGAGACGTCGGGCGGGACCTCGTCGACTTCGCCGAGGAGCGTGATGTCGAGGCTATCCTGATGACGGGGCGGTGGGAATGGAGGGCACGCGGCTTCCTGACGAAGGACGAGCGCGAGGTCGCGCGGAAGGCCTCGTGCGCTGTGATCGTCATCCTCCCGCCGACGAAGCCCGTCTGACGTTCAGTGCTCGCGCCACTGGTAGAGGCGCATCGCGAGCACGAGGCCGACGACAGTCGAGACGAGGAGGAGCGCCGCGTCGGTCAGCGCCTCGGCGGGGAGGGCCGTCTTCAGGCCGAGCGCATCCTGCACAATCAGTGCGGCGTACGTCGCGGGCAGGAACCGGGCGAGCCCCTGCCAGACCGGCGGCAGGATTGTGAGCGGATAGTAGAGGGGCGACATAATCCCCAAAGTGGTGAACACGAGGTTCCCAACGGGCCACACCTCCATCTGGCTCTGGAGGCGGCTCGAGATCGCGATGCCGATTGCGGAGTAGAGAACCCAGATCGCGAAAATGGCCGCCACGAGGACGAGCCAGGCGGTCGGGGGGACGGGCGTCGCGTACGCGAGGATGACACCCAGGACGACGAGGGCAGGCGCTGCGGGGATCAGGTTGGAGAAGGCGATCCCGAAGAGGTAGCGGAACTTGCCCAGAGGGGAGGCCACAAAGATGTCCTGGAGGTGCTCCTCGAGCCGCCAGTACGCGGAGTCGGAGAGGCACCAGCTTCCGATGTTCTGCGTCGTGAAGAGCATGGCCCCCGCGACTTGGAGCGGGAACAGAGCCGCCTGCTCGCTCGGCGGCGTGATGATGTGCAGGAAGTACAGGAAGAAGAAGGGCAGGAGGATAGGGACAATCGTCGAGACCGGGTTGCGGGCGATCCACCGCCAGCCCACGAGGGCGAATGCTGGAAAGACGCGGCCCTTGCGCATCTGCGCGAGGACCTTCTCGTCGACGACCGCGTCCATCTCACGCCTCGCGCGCCGTGCGGCGCGCCCAGTACAATCCGAAGGCCAAGAGGAGGAGAGCCTCGACCGCGAGGGACACGCCCGCGACGAGGTACTCCCCGGAGGTGAGAGACTCCATCCCCGCAACGCCCTCGACCAGGGCCACGGCCGAGCTCGTGGGGACGACGAGGACGATGGACCGGAGCGTGGGGTCGATGAAATGGATGCCGTAGAACACAGGCGGCACGATCCCGAACAGGTTCGTCAGGAGGCTCGAGTAGGGCCAGATCGTCTTCATGTCCTTGAACAGAGTCGAGATGTAGTACCCCAGGGCCGAGGAGAATGCCCAGACCGCGAGCAGGGTCCCTGCGAGGGTCGCGAGCACGACCAGATCGAGCGGCCGGACAATCTCGAGGAGGAGGGTCAGGACGATGATGGGGGGCAGATACGCAATGAGGATTCCGAGCGACATCCCCAGGAAGTAGGACTCGGGCGTCATCGGGCTGGCGTGGTAGAGCTCGTTGAGCTTGTGATCGATCCGGATGTAGGCGGCCTCGTTCAGGACGCGCTGCCCGATCAGGAACACGGAGTAGATGAGCGCACCCACGAGGGCGGGCGCCAAGAGATCCTTGTTCAGCACCCAGACGAAGACCAGGAGGGCGGCTTGGACCAGACTCCCCGTAGCGATCGCGAGCCACTCATGAAGCTGGACCCTCGTCTCCGTGGCGAGGAACGTCTTCATCCCGGTCCACCGCACGGCGATCGCCATCGCTCCCCTACTCCTCGTTGATCGAGCGGCCGACAATCCGCAGGAAGGCTTCCTCGAGGGTCACGGGGCCGACGGTCGCCGCGAGGCCTTTCGACACCGTGAGGGCCATGATCTCGTTGATGCGCTCCGGACCCGTCACGACGTTGACCGTGCCCCCATCGGCGACAATCTCTCCGAACGAGGCGAGTTCCTCGGTCAACGCGACTCCGTTTGCGACGGAGACCTTGAGCGTGCCGCCGACCTGCTTCTTGATCGCGTCCGCCGTGCCCTCGACGAGGACCTGCCCGCCCTCGACCACGTAGAGCCGTTGCGAGAGGGCCTCAGCCTCATCGAGATAGTGTGTGGTCAAGAGGATCGTGGAGCCCTTCTGGGTGAGCCTCCTAAGGGAGTCCCACACGCCACGGCGGGCGAACGGGTCCATCCCGATCGTGGGTTCGTCCAGGAACAGGAGAGGCGCCTCCGTCGCGATGACCGTGGCCACCATCGCGCGCTGTTTCTGCCCGCCGGAAAGGGTGATGCAGAGGCGGTCCGCGACCTCCTGGATCTCCATCTGGTCCAGCGCCTGTTCCGTCCGGGCCTTCGCGGCCTCCCGGTCCACCCCGCGCGCCCGCAGGTAGGCGTAGACCTGCTCCCGCGGGGTGAGATGGAAGAACGGCTTGCCCTCCTGCGGGACGACCGCGATCAGCGGACGGACCTGCTCGGGATGACCGACCGCGTCAAGGCCGAAGACCTCCACGCTGCCGGAGCTTGGGACGAGGAGGGTCGACGCGATTCGGAGGAAGGTCGTCTTCCCCGCGCCGTTCCGGCCCAGCAAGGAAACCCGCTCCCCCTTGCGAAGGGAGAGGGAGACGCCGCGCAGCGCCTCCACGGCGGGAGCCCCGCGGGTGTGGTACGTCTTGCGGACGTCGACCGCGCGGAGCGCGTCCTCGGTCACGCCCGCAGGCAAGTCGAGGCTCCCTATAAAACCCGCCCGGTGACGAGGCTTACGATGGGGACGGAGCGGACAGGACCTCGTAGTGGACGACGTTCGGTTCGAACTCGAGGAGGAACTTGCGATCCTGACCGAAGTAGCGAGCCTTCTCGACGTCCTCGCCTGCGAAGGCGCGGATGGCGTCGAACGAGTCCCAGAGGGAGATCACGAGGAACTCCGCATCCGCCTTCTTCAGGTTGCGGAGCAAGTAGACCCCTCGGTTCCCGGGCGTCTGCCGGAGCTCCTTCACGCCGCTCGCCGTCACATACTCCCGGTACGCGTCGCCATCCGAGGCGCGCGTCCTTCCATGCCAGATGCGTGCGATCATGGGCTCATCCTTCGTGCAGGTGACCGAACGCGTCCCACCTCAATGAAGCACGACCCGCCTAACGACGGCCCCCGATGGCGGGGTCTGACTCGGGTCACATCTTATGCATGCGCCGTCCGTTCTCCGCCTGGGGAGCCCGTGGAGAGGCCATGGTACCGACACTGGCCCAGCGGAGTGCCCCGGACGCTCGACTACCCGCAGATCCCCGTGGAACGGATGCTTCGGCGGACCGCGGAAGCCCATGGCGGGGCCGTGGCGACGGTCTTCTACGGAGCCCGACTCACGTACCGGGAGATCGATGACGCGGCGGATCGATTCGCCGCCTCCCTGAGACGGATCGGTGTCCGGCCCGGAGACCGCGTGGGCCTCATCGTCCCGAACTCGCCGGCGTACGTCATCGCCTTCTTCGGAATTCAGCGCGCGGGCGGCATCGTCGTCCAGAAGAACCCGCTCTACACACCGAGGGAACTGGCGGCCCTCTACGCGGACGCGGCGAGTTCGTGGACGACCCGGGAGAGGTCGGCCCCGCGATCGAGCGGGCTTTCGCGAGCGGCAAGCCAGCCGTCGTCAACGTCCTCGTCGATCCCGCCTCGAATGTCGGCACGGAATCCTACGTCATGTGACGGACCCGGGCACCCGAGGGGTCGCCTACAATCACCCGCGAGACCGGGAAGGGAACCGTTAAGTGTCCCTCGGTGCCACCCTTCCATGCCGACGGGGACCATGGGCGAGCGCGACATCATGAAGGCGAAGCTCTGCCTCGCGGGCGCGAGCTCCGTCGGGAAGTCGAGCCTCATCCGCCGGTACGTCCTGAACGAGTTCGACGACCGCTATATCGCGACCGTGGGAACGAAGGTCACGAAGAAACAGGTCAGCGTGCCGCTGCCCGACGAGGATCCCATCATGGTCAACCTCCTCGTCTGGGATATCATGGGCCAGATGGGGTTCCGCGAACTCCTCCAGGAGCAGTACTTCCAGGGCGCCCAGGGCATCCTGGCCGTCGCGGACGTGACGCGACCGGAGACCCTCGACGACCTGTACATCTGGATCGACCAGATCGATCGGATCGCCGGCGCGGTTCCCATCGTCCTCGCCGTGAACAAGGTCGATCTGCCGGCGGAGCGACACATGCCGGAGAGCAACCTCCGGAAGTTCGCGCACGCCTTCGACTGCCAGATCGTCCGGACCTCGGCCAAGACGGGGGAAAACGTGGAGGAAGTGTTCTGGCGCCTCGCGGGCATCGTGATCCACAGGGCGCTCCAGCATTCCTGACGGCCTCCGAGGGTTCCAGGTATAATATGTGCCATAGGCTTTTGACGGCCGCTCCGGGATGACGCCGAGTCCATGCCGGTGAGGATGCCCCGCGGGGCCTACCTGGCCGTCGGCCTGGGGATGAACCTCCTCCTCGGGACCGCCTACTCGTGGAGCGTGATCAAGGACGGCCTCATCCGAGAGTTCGGGAGCGCGGGCGCGGACGACTTCACGGCGCTTCTCCCGTTCGCCGCCGCGATGGCCATGTTCGCGGTGGGCATGGTCTGGGCGGGACGCCTCGTCGACCGCCACGGTCCCCGGCGCGTCGCGTTGGTGGGAGCGGCCATCTTCAGCGCGGGCTACCTCCTCTCCTCCCTCATGGACCGGACGCCATGGCCTATGGTCACCCTCACCCTGGTCTACGGAGGGCTCGTGGGCCTCGGGACGGGGTTCGGGTACAATCCGACGATCACCACGGCGATCCGCTGGTTCCCGGTCCGGAAGGGGCTTGCGTCCGGAATCGTCGTGATGGGGGTCGGGCTCTCGCCCGTCGTGACGGCTCCCCTCGCCGCTTTCCTCATCGGCTTGTACGGCGTCCCGACCACCTTCCTCCTCCTCGGCGTCCTCTTCTTCGCGACCCTGATCCCGCTCGCCCTCCTGCTCCGCTTCCCGCCACCAGACTGGCAGCCTCCTGCCGAGCGCGTGGCCCGGACGCACCGGGCGTGGAAGCCGATGGCCGAGGTCGAGACGCGGACGATGCTGCGGTCCCCCTTGTTCTGGACCGCCTGGACGCTCTATGTGCTCGGCACCACGCAGGGGTTCATGATCATCGGGAATGCGCACACGATCGCGATGGAACTCGGGTCCGCGAGCGATTCCGTGGCCACCCTCGCGGTCATCGTCCTCGCCCTGTTCAACAGCGCGGGTCGCCCCCTGTTCGGCCCCATCGCGGACGTCTGGACGCCGAAACGGGCCCTCCTCCTCATGTGCGCCCTCCTCTTCGGGGCCATGGCCCTCCTCTCTGTGGCGCGAGACGCTTTCACCGTCTTCGTCGGAATCGCGCTGACGGGCGTGGTGTTCGGCGGATTTCTCGCGGTAATGCCTGCGCTGTCGACCCTCTATTTCGGAACGGCACATTCAGGGGCGAACTATGGGATCCTGTTCACGGCCTTCGGAGTCGGGAACATCGTCGCGCTGTTCGCCGGAGGCTGGATCCGCGCCTCGCAAGGCACCTTCCTCCCAGCCTTCTACATCGGCGTGGTCCTGAGCGCCCTGGGGCTTCTGTTCAGTCTCGGAGTGAAGCCTCCGAGGATTCGGGCCGCACCGTCCGCGTGACTCAGAGGAGTCAGTCGACTCCCAAGACCTCGGAAATCGTGCGGTAAAGGAAAGCCAACTCCGGTAACGTCCCGCCGTTGCAGTAGAGCGACCCGCTCCGATAGGCGGTGAAGACAACCCGCTCGATCCGGACCCGCCAGAGCTCGTGGGGGTTCGTGGGTTCCTTGTCCTCCACGGCTCCCCGCCGGATTAGCACCTCACGGAGCCTCACCAAGTTCTCGGGCGTTGCGCCTCGCCACGTCCGCCCTTGCATCAACGGACCATCACGCGGCAGGGTAAAAAGGCGGGACAGGGAAAGCCTCCCTCGCGACGGTCCTCGAAAGGGACCTGATTCCTGCCAGATAGATCGCACGGAGCGATTGGCCTGAGATGCGCCCAAAAGACTAAACCCTGCGGTTGTGTGCCACTTCTGTCTCGATGCCTCTCGGCCCGTCGAAGCGGAAATTCAAGCGCATCTTCCTCGCTGTCGACATCCACGGATCGGAAATCACCTTCCGCAAGTTCCTCGGGGCCGCTAAGTTCTACAATGCGGACGCACTGATGATGGGCGGCGATCTCACCGCCAAGACAATCACGCCCATCGTTCGTCAAAAAGACGGGACGTACTCCACGCGGCTCTCGGGACAGACTCGCGAGAACCTGACGGAGGCCGAACTGGGGCCGATCGAGCAGGACATCGCGAACTCAGGACCATACCCCGTGCGATTGACGCAGGAGAAGTACGACGCGCTGCGAGCCGACCCGAAGAGAGTGGAGAATCTCTTCACAGAACTCATGATCGACGAGATCCACCGATGGACCGACATGGCCGAGAAACACCTTGCACCGCTGGGCATCCCTCTTTATTGGATTGGTGGCAACGACGACAAGGCGGAAGCCCTCGAGCATGCCGTGTCCAAGCCTCACGTCCACTATGTGGACGAGCAGGTTGTGCGATTCGATGAGGACCACGAGCTCCTAGGCTTCGGTTGGACGAACCCCTCGCCATGGAACACGCCGCGGGAACTGCCGGAGGACAAGCTGGCGAAGCGGCTCGAGCCGCTCCTGAATCGACTTGAGAAGCCTGAGCAGGCGTTGTACCTCATGCATGTGCCGCCGTACGAGACCGGACTCGACATCGCACCGAAGCTGGACGCGACGAAGGACCCACCTCGTCCGGTGACTCAGGGCGGCCAGCAAATCCTGATCCCCGTCGGGAGTACTTCTGTCCGGAGCGCAATCCTGGATACCCAGCCGCTCCTCGGGCTGCATGGACATATCCACGAGACGAAAAACGGAACGAAACTCAAGAAGAGCGTCCTCGTGGATCCGGGCTCTGAGTACACGTCCGGCACGCTCCGGGGTGTCCTCGTCAACCTCGAGCCGAAAAAAGTGCTAAGCTACCAGTTCACGTCGGGTTAAGAGCCCTGGGGCAGACGGCCGATCATCTCCCCAGGGTACCCGTTGCGGCGAGCGCTTAGATCGGCGGCACTTCCTTGTAGGCAAGGTCGAGATCGATTCCAATGCGCTTCAGATAGGCCCGGCGGACGAAGTAGTAGACAACCCAGCCGAAGAAGATGGCAACCACCACGTACAAGAACAAGTTGCCGGAATAGCCCAGATTACTCATGTCGACATTGACTAAGAAGGGCACGGTGAGGAAGTAGTAAAGCATGGCCGCGCTGAATATCGCTGCAATGACCCCGCAGATCGTGATGAGGGGGATCGGACCCACCTTGAACTTTGAGATGGGAGCGGTCCGGTAGACCTCCCGACGGGTCCATGGGAAGACTGCTCCACCCAGCGCAGTTCCGATGTACATCACGGTCGCCACGGCGGTGACGGCCAGCGTGTATGTGATGTAACCAGGGACCAGGTTGTACACGTAGGCGAACACATAGCCACCGAGAATCAGGAAGATCACGTGTGCGTACACCGGGGTGTGGGTCCGCGGGCTGACATGACTCACGAACTTCGGGAGGACTCCGTCAATGGACATGGCCACGGCGACCCGGGTCCAGCCGACGATGACGTTGAACACCACCTGAATCGCGTTCAGCATGACCCCGATGATCATCAGGAATAGGATGATGGGGCTGTCCGTGAGCAACATGGCGAGATTACTGAACCATGGGAAGATCATAGGCGGCGGGTTCAACAAGAACGAGTCCGCGGCGGCGACGGAGAGCCAGTTCTGGTCCACCGTGCGGAGCATCGCAAAGGCGAGCAGGGCCATCATCGCCATGGCCGCCACGCCGCCTCCGAGGTTGATGAACATCTGGTTCTTGAGGCTCTGGGCGCCCTGGATCTCACCCGCCTGCTCCTGAGCGTAGCCCACCCAGCCCAAGCTCGTGAGAGCGACCGGCGTGACAAGGACGGTCCCGAGGAAACTCATCGTCCTCGCAGGCGTGAATCCGGTCGAGATGGCGGTCTGGTAGATGCTGTCATACGCCCCGGGGCCGGCCCCAGCAGCGAGGGTCGCCGCGTGGTTGTAGCGGGTGATGAAATCGGTCGTGGGCGTGATGAAGAACATGATCACCATGATTGCGTAACTCAAGAGGAAGCCGTACCACATGATCCATTGAAGTTGCACAAACCAGCGGAAGCTCTTGATCAGAACGAGGGCCGCCAGCGTGGACGCGACCATCGTGACGATCGCGGGTCCCCAGCCCGAGAGGTACCAGGCCCCCCAAGCGATGAGGGTCGGGTTGTTCATCATGACCCCGAGACCCGTGAGAAGGGGGTAGATGCCCAGGACGGAAACGAGCCATCCGCCGAGCGCCTGCCATTGCATAAAGAACGTGATGATCATCGTGGACACAATTGCGAATCCTATCCAGGGTCGGAGCGTGCGGCTCTGGAACACATAGTCGCCACCCGTCCTCGGCATCGCGGAGGCGAGGCCGGCGTATACGACCGCCAAGAAGGATGTGAACGCGCCGCAGATGATGATCCCGAGCCAGATGTTCGCGCCCGGATCCACGGAGAGAGTGGTGATGTACACCCACGGAAAAATGACCCCGATGTTCAGGATGTTGTACGCGAAGGCCGAGTACGGGGACATTACGCGGACGAGTCCCGAGGCTCGTCGCGTGAAGACCTGTACCTGTCCCGTCGCGGGCGCTGTGCGTCTTGCGAATACATCGACATCGGATCCTGCCGTAGTTCCCCCTCCTTCTTTTCCCCGTGACATGAAACGGAAAAGCTCTCTTGAAGCTTTCGAAGCGCGGAGTGCAACGCGTTCGAACCCCTGGCTTCGTACGGCCGGAGGACAAGCTTATACGAACCGATGGGGGTGACCGGCTCGCGACGCCCCAAGGTGGCGCGGCGTGGTCGCATCCGAGGCCGACTCTTGGAGAACAGCCCACATCCGAATTCGAGCATGGCCCACGGACCGTCCTTCGTCACGCTCGGTGACCAGGAGTTCCTGAAGGAGGCTCAGGCCGTCGTGCAGGCGGCGCAATCCGAGGGGACCTCGCTGCGTATCCTCGGCTCCCTTGCGATTTTCGCCCATTCCGTGCACGTTCCCGAGGCCATTGAGCTCTTCCACGCGCTCGGGCGGGTGAGCGTGGGCACCCCTCTGTTCACGGACCTCGATCTGATGGGCTACGCGCGCCAAGGCCGCGCAATCAGCGGCGTCCTCGAGAAGCTCGGCTTCAAGCCCGACAACATGGTCAACGGATTCTTCGGGGACCGGCGGCTCATCTACTACGAGGGGGACGGGAAGTTCCATGTGGACATCTTCCTCGACAAGCTCGAGTTCAGCCACGACGTGGAGTTCGGGAAGAAGCCTGGCGAAGGCCGCCTGGAGCTCGACTTCCCGACGATCACACTCTCCGACATCGTCCTCGAGAAGCTCCAGATCCATCAGATCGGCCGAAAGGATCTCGTCGACCTGATGATCCTGTTCTTCGGGCACGACGTCAAGCCCGCGGCGAACGGGGAGAAGGAGGTCGTGGACGCGGGATACATCGCGAACCTCCTCGCGGACGACTGGGGGTTCTGGTACGAGGCGACGCAGAACCTGCTCAAGACGCGCCAGCTCATGGGAACCTTCGTCGCGGAGGGCCGCGTGAAGCCGAACCAGGCATCACGCATCGAAGCTCGCATCGGCTCGCTTGAGGCCGCTCTTCACCGCGTGCCGAAGGGGCGCCACTGGGAGAAACGGGCCAAGGTGGGCACGGCAAAGCCGTGGTTCCGGGAAGTTGAAGAAGTCGTCCGATAGACGGACCTTAGCCCTCGCACCCGGCTCGCAACGGATGTCTCACAGAGCCTTTACGCAAGGACGCTCAGGGGCCGACTGCACACGGGAACCCGGTCCGTATGGGATGGGCGCCTGAAGATTCGCTGGATCCGGATCGTGGAATGCAATCGAGCCGGTCCTGGTCTCTCACAGGCTCTTCTCTCGTAATTCGTGAGGACAGAAAGTACGGAACCATAATATATGGTACCACATCATTAGTGTCCGAATGAACGCGACCGTGCAACGAGCGAAATCAGCACGGCCCCCCAAGCCGCGAGCCGACGACTCCTCGGATCTGATGCCCCAGGTGTTCGACTTGATCGACTCCATCGGGAAGAGGGGGCAGCGAATCGTCGCCCAGACCTTGAGCGAGACGGGGCTCACGCCCGCGCAGTACCTGGTCCTCGCGAACCTCCGGCAGGCCGACGGACGGCCCCTGGGGGAGATCGCGGACGCCCTGCGATGCTCCAAGCCGACCATCACGGGGATCGCGGACACGATGGAGCGGAAGGGACTCGTCACGCGCGAGCCGAACCCAGGAGACCGCAGGAGTCATCTCCTGCGCCTCACGGCGAAGGGGAAAGCCCTCCTCCGGGAGACGCCGGAGCTCGAAGGAGCCTTCGCGGGATGCACGATGGGCATGGAGGCAGCGAAGTTCCGACGCCTCCGGGACCTCCTCCGGCGACTGGACGAGTGCATGCGGGATTCCGGGGTGGGTACGTGATCCCGCCGGAAGGGCGGGAGGTCGCCGCCGGAAGTCAAACGGCGGGCAGGAGAATCTCAGGGACTTAGGAGACATGGGAATATGGAAGCCTACACAACAAACGGCGGGAAGAGCGAGCACAGGAACATCTTGGACAAGCACCTCGAGGAAGCGGGCTGGGGCCTTTTCTTCCTCCTGACCGGAGGGGCGCTGCTGCTCCCCGGAACCCGGATCCCCTTCGCAATCTGGCTGACGGGGGTCGGGGCGATTCTGCTCGGACTCAGCGCGGTCGGATACTGGAAGGGCCTCCGACCCACGACATTCACCCTCGGGCTCGGCGTGATCGCGGTGGCGGGCGGCATCGGGGAATTCCTGGCCGTCGACGTGCCCATCCTCGCGCTGTTCGTGATCCTCGTCGGGATCGTTGTCCTCGCCAAGCCGCTGACCAGGCGGACGGGCTGAACGTCCACGAAACGCGGCTGTGGGGCTCGCGACGCGGGCGCCGTGACCCGAACCGTGAGATCCCGCAGGCCAGGGGAATGGAGAGGAAGTGGACCACCGCACGACCTCGAGCGTTCGGCCGATTCGAAAGGATCGTTTGATCGAGCTGCCAGGATTCGAGCCCCTGCCAACGCTCGTCCTGGCCGCGGCCCTAGTTGTTTGAGCGGCGGTCCAAGGCGCCATTTCTGTGGGGGTGGTCAGAGGGTTCCCTGAACGAAGGGACTTACCGCCTCGACCTCGCGTAGCGGACTCGAGCCAAGTTCGGCTCCGAGTTCCTTGCGCGGCCACGGTTTGATCAAGCTGTCCGGATCGCTGATCAGGTAGGTCTCGCGCAACCGCGAGAGATACCCACCGCGCAGATCGCGGATGGACCCCTCGCCGGCTCGAAGGGATCCGAACGGGATGCGCTGATTGAATCGGCCGTTCACGACGGGTGCGCGGCAGATGGGGCACCGATGCCACTTGCCCCGGGATCCCCGGCGGCCGTGGCTCAGTTGAGCCAAGACCCCAAGGTGACCCGGATGCCTGGCCGCCTTGGCGAGTTCCCACTGGGGGGCGAGCGACGACTCAGAATCCAACGGGACCGCTCCCTCCCGGACAAAGGCGTCGATGGCCGCTAGCAGCTCCGCCTCGCTCCACGACGGCGAGCGCCGCGGCCTCCGGGAATCGCTCCGCCCTCCCGAGAGGGAGAGATCGAGCGAGCCTCGGAAGGGAGCCGAGCCATCGGGATCGTACGTGACCACGCTTCCCAAGGGCAGGCGGCTGAGGATTCTCGACCCGATTCGCATGGAGACGAGATTCCATTCCGAGTCCGCGATGGGCTTGGCGGCGTCCAGCATCTTCCGCAGGCCGGTCCACCACGTTGCCTCTTCGTCGGAGACGGGGCGAGTCACGAAGCGGTTCTCGGGCTCGTCGTCGGGATCGTTCCCGTCGAAGCGCAGCCGCAGGCGTCCGAGGGAGCCGCGCTCGATCGTCCCTTCCGGCACGACGACCGACCGGAGTCCGCGAGCGCCGAGGAGGGGACGCGTTCGCTGCAACGTCCGCTCCACGAGGAAGAATGCCGCAGTCTCGTGGTCGTTCGCCGGACGAAGCATGCGTAGAGATTGAAATCCTTTCTTAAACCCTTACTAGAACAGGATTTGACGCGACCGAGTCGCCTCGAATCCGGCACCAGGCAGATCTCCTCCAACAGCCGAACTCGGGGGTCCACCATCGAGGGGGTCGCTCAGTACACGACCATCCCGATGAACGGGATGACCTGGGCGTACCACTGCGTCCGGCACATCGGGTTCGGGTCCAGGAGGTGGTCGTGGGGATTGTAGTTAGGACCGATTCCCGTGCAACCGTACGGATTCGGCCCGCTGCCGATCAGTTGCGCGTAGGTGTAGTTCACGGGCCCCGCCATGCCTGACACGAGGATGCTGATGAAGTACGTGGCGGAGGCCGGCCAGTTGTACGGCGTTCCGGTCGTGAAGGGGGTCTTCGGGTATACCAGGACGACGTACGGGTTGCCTCCCGTCTGCTGGTCGAACGGATTGATGTCAAAGACGGCGGGCGGGCCGCCGGAGCTGCATGCCGCAGGCACACCCGGATGCGCATATTGGAAGTCGTTGATGTTCGTCGGGTTGCCCGGATAGCCCACGACGCCGCCCGCGTTCGCCGCAAGGATCGGGTTGCAGGGCGCGACGACGTAGAGCGCGATGCCGCTCGAGGACTGCGTGTTCTGGAAGTACGCCTCCGTCCACCCGTCCACGAAGATGGTCGTGTTCCCGTGGTTCGCCATCTTGAAGTGGAAGAGCGCTCCCGTCTGGAGCCAGGACTTCAAGACGCGGTACGGCTGGTACTGATCCGTCGTGGTGTACGGCTTGCTCAGGTTCGTGACCCAGACCTCCCCCGTCCGGATCTGAACGTAGCCGATGTACTGCCACAGCTGGCTCGGAATCGTCGTCGAGTTGCCGCCTACGCCTCCCGGGCCGGAGGGGACCACGTTCAAGACGAGTCGGGTTGTCGCTTGGTGGCCTCGGAGGTCCGTTGCGTTGAACAGGATAAACGAGCCGGCCCAGCCGAGCGGAGGATAGGGAGGATTCATGCAGACGTTCCCGCCGAGGGCGAAGATGTGATCGCCCGCCATTCGATCTGGCGAGACCCCGTTGTCCCGCATCTGCAGAGGTACGGAACAGATTGTGCCCGACCCATACCACGCGGTGATCGTCGCAAAGACGGAGTTCGGGTTCAAATCGTTGTCCGGGTCCACCACCTGCGCGTACAGCGCGAAACCCTGGCCCGCCACGACCGGGTCGGGTGCGATGGTGCCCGGGGTCCCGTCGGCCCACACGCTCAGGAACACCGGGGGACGCATGCCCGGGGAGGTACTCATCGGCCCCGTCCACAGGACGAGATCCCGCGAGGTGTCGACGATCGTAACGGTGATTGCGTCCGAGGAGCGATACTGGAAATTCGTGTACGTCCACCGCTCCCCGATGTCCCACGCGCTGTCTTGGCCGTCCAAGAGCCCGCTCGGGTTCGCGAGGCGCCCGTTGTAGAGGTGGAGGGTCGCCGTGTCCGTCGTCGGCGGGCTCGAGCCCCGCTGGGACGTCACGTAGATGACCGTGGGCACGGGCAGGAGGGGTTCCCCGCCCTCGTGGGTGAGGGTGATGTTCACGCCGATCTCGACACCCAGGCGGCTGTAGACAGGCTGCAGTTGGGACGAGATGCCGATCCGCGTCTGGGATACGGGCGAGGGCGCCGCCGAGACCCAAAGGATGACCACGGAGAACAACACGACGGTCATCGCAAGGATGAGAATCGTGCCTACGACTTCCGCAACACCCGACCTCTCCTCGCGGAGAATGACCTTCACGACGTAACCTCCCGGCAGGCGTGGGGAGAACACTCTTGGACGCGATCCGACCCTATATAAGACGTTCGTGGCCGTTAGCGCCCTCCGATAGCCAACGGGATCGACACCTCTGGACTAGGGTGGCCGGCGTTCTTGACCCGAGCGCGGCACTTCGGACGGCTTCGGCCCCCTCGGCCGTGCCGTGATCCGCGCGATTTCCCCAGGGTATCCATGATTTTCATAATCGAATGCAAATAGAAAGCCTGCTCCATGGGAATGGGCTATTCTCCGATGTGAGAATATCTGTGTATCGGGACAGATAATCGAGCGGGAACGTATTTATGAATCGGCCCGGGATGCGTTTTGGATGCCCACCGGTCGGAGCCCTCCGGATTCATTCCAAGGACCCGTGCCGGGGAGGCCACGAGATGTCTGACCGAACCGGTTGGATTCGCACAGTCACCAGCCTCGCCATCCTTTGGCTCCTCGTTCTGGGCGGTGCGTTCGCCGTAGGCACGGGACTCATCGCGCCGGTCCGCGCGAGCACCTGCGATCAGGGAGGAGGCCTCGTGTCGGGCAACTGGACAATCACGACGGTCCAGGTGTGCAGCGGGATCGTCTACACGGTCGACGGATCGATCAACATCGACTCCGGCGGGAGCCTCACCCTGGTCAACGGGGGGCTTACCTTCGCCATGGACACGTCGCACGAGGGGCGTGCGCTGAATGTGAATACGGGTGGCGAACTCATCCTCGACAACTCGATCGTGACGACCCAGACAGTCGCCCTGGCTCCCTATCTCAAGCTCGCCCTCACGGTGTCCGGTGCCAACAGTCGGTTCACGATGAGGAACGGGGCGATGCTCCGATTCCCGGGCTGGTTCAACGCGACGGGAGCCACGATCAACGCCTCAGACTCGACCATCACGGGCTTCGCCCCTTCCGATCTCTCGGGCGTTGGCGTCTACGTCGACGACAACGACGACGGTCCGGTCCTCCGTTGGGACTCAACGACGGCGAGCCTCTATCGCTCCCGAATCGAGCGGATCTATGAGAACGTCACGGCCCAGACGAATCCTCCCGCCACGGGAATCGTGGAGGCCAACGTCACCCTGGCCTCGGGGAGCACCCTGTACGCGTACGATTCATACATCGGGGTTGACTACTCCGACGTCCCAGGCCTGCACAATGAGCTCCAAGTCGATGCCACCTCCAGCGCATACCTCTACAATGTCACGATCGATCTCACGGAGGACCCAAGCGTCGTGGCGAGCTGGCAGCCGGCCTTTGTACCCCTCGGGCCCGGGGGAAGCGTCTCCCTGCTCCGATGGCTCAGGGCGACGGTCGTCGATTCGACCGGATTCCCGTTGGCCGGCGCGGCGATTTGGTCCATCCTGAGCCCGAACGGGACGACGGCCCAATATCCGGACAACGGGTTCTCAGCGACGCCCAGTCCCCGCACCCTCTTCTATCTTGGTCGCAGCGCGAGCGGCGCGAACGCCTGGAATGCTACGGACCTGAACGGCGCTGCATCGATCCCCTTGTACACGGACCGTATCACGACGAGCAGCATGCCCAACGCGGATTCGTTCGGGAACTACCAGCTCGCTGTGACCTACGGGTCCTCGAATGCATCAGGGGGCGCGTTCTTCAATCCGTACCCGGCGGTGAGTTCCGCTGACAACAACCGATTCGTCACGGTGCCCTTCGGCAGCCTCGTCGTGCGGACGGGACCGGACCTCGCCCTCCACCCGTCGGACTATGGCGGCCCTCTCAACGTCACCCAGGGCCAGCCGTTCACCGTCAATGCCTTGATCTACAATCAGGGACAGACGACGGCCACGGACGTATCCATCGCAGCGTTCCTCGATGGGAACCGGTCGGCGCAGGTCGCGAGGGCGGACGGCCTCACGATATCCCTGTTCCTGAATGAGTCTTTGAGCGTGGCCAGGGTCATCTCGGTGGGCCCCCACACATTGATGCTCGTGGCCGACCCGGACAACGCCATCAACGAGGGCGGGCCGGCCCGGGAGAGCAACAACTTTGCCAACATCACGCTGAACGTGCAGCCTCCTCCCGCAGGGTTCATTGCAATCCTGTCACCCGTGAACGGCCAGACGGTCGAGCCGGGTGGCTCGCTGAGCGTGACGGGTTACGCGCGGGATATCTCCGCGACCGGCATCCTGGGCGTCGCTCTCACGATCGAACTCCGTTCCGGTTCGACCGTCCTCGCCACGAACCGGACGACGTCCGGAAATCAGGGGTTCTTCCTCGGGACGATTTCCGTGCCCGGCAACGCCCCGGATGGCGGTTACACGATTTCCGTGACGCCCTCCCTGAGCGCGATCCAACCGGATACCCGCACGATCACGGTCCACAAGTCCGTATCCTTCCTTCTCACGCCCGTACCCCTCCTGGGCATACCCTGGTGGCTCTTCCTGATCCTCATCGCCGCCGTGGCCGCAATCGCGATCGGCGTGACGCTCTATTTCAAAATCTACGGCCTCGGCAAGATGGTCGAGTGCGGCGAGTGCGGCGCCTTCATCTCGGTCGATGCGATGAAGTGTCCGAAGTGCGGGGTCGAGTTCGAGAAGGACATGGCGAAGTGCTCGAACTGTCAGGCCTGGATCCCGGTCGACATGAAGGAATGCCCGGAGTGCGGCGTCGAGTTCACGACCGGCGAGCTCGCGATGGCGGACTACCAGGTGAAGATGCAGCTCCAATACGAGGAGGTAGCCCAGAAGCTGAAAGAGGAGGCGGAGCGGCAGGTGAACCGCTCCATGTCCGACCGGGAGTTCCAGGAGTGGTGGCGCAAACAGCCCACGTTCATCACGTTCGAGGAGTGGCTCCGCGAGGAGGAGGAGGTGCGGAAGAAGGGATCGAAGCCCTGCCGCCAGTGCGGCACCCTGAACTCCGTGACCGCGAGGGTCTGCCACATGTGTGGGTCTCCGATGATCGGACAGCCTCCGGTCGGCCGGGCCCGAAGCATGCCCCTGACGAGTCGCACGGCCCGCCCATCGACCCCCACCAAGGAGCCTCCCGACGAAGGGGAGAAGGCCAAGGGCGCCCAGAACCGAGGCGACAAGACCGAAGACGATCTCTGACCTTGGGATCCGCCTCGCCTGCGGCCTGCTATCGCAGCAGGGTCCTTGTGCGGAATCCGGCTTGGAAACCGGGACCCGAATCGCATCGAGGGACGTGCGGGCTCAGGGCCCCCGGGTGCCCCATCCTCGGCGCTGTTGTGCCACGCCCTCCCCCAAACAGAGGAACTTTGACTATTCCCCGAGCCATTCACGTCCGGGGAGTACCGTGAACTGCGAACATTTCGGGGCGGAGCTGCCCAAGGCGCAAGCACGTGCCCCGCCTGCGGGCAGACCGTCGGCATGCTGACGAAAACGGGCGACGTTGCGGAACGGACGGGTGAGACGACCGTCGAGGTCGGAAAGAAAGTCGGCAAGGGCGCGCTCAGGCTGGGCGGGAAGGCCCTTTCCGGTGTCGGCACACTCGCGAAGAAGGCGGGGAAGAAAGCCGAAGAAGCGGGCGAGGAAAAGTAGCCTCCACCGTCCGCGGCGAACGCGGGCTTGTGTCACCGGAGCCGACGCCATCGACGTTCGGTTCCGTCTGGGCCTGGAGAACCCAGTCCAGGGGCATGCAGGGACGGACCGACTAGAGAGCCGCAGGGGGGAGTTGAACCCCCGACCTGCGCCTTACCAAGGCGCCGCTATACCACTAAGCCACTGCGGCAGCGAATTCGGCCTAACGACGCGCGTTACTTAGGCCTATCGGTGGAAGGCACTCGGAGCAGGTGGGATGCGCGTGGGTCCATACAACCGTTTCCTCAGATTGAAACGCCCCGATCCCGCTGCCGCGGGCCATGGATCTCTCGTCGATCATCCGGGCGCGCCGGAGCGTGCGGGCATTCAGGAAGGAGCCCGTGCCCGAGCCTCTCCTCCGAGAGCTCGTCGAACTCGCGAACTGGGCTCCCTCGGCGGGTAACCTTCAGGCCCGGGATTTCATCCTGGTGCGAAACGAGGCGACCCGGGCGGCGCTCGCGCGGGCCGCGGACCAGGTCGAACTGTCCCAGGCGCCCGTCGTCCTCGTCGTCTGCACGAACGCGACCCGGATCGCAAAGTATGGCGAGCGAGGGCGCGAGCTGTTCTCGATTCAAGACGCCGCCGCGGCGACGCAGAATTTCCTTCTTGCGGCGCATGAGCGAGGGCTCGGGGCGGTGTGGATGGGTTCCTTCGATGAAGACGACATCCGGAGGATCCTCAAGCTTCCCCGCCCGATCCGGCCCGTCACGCTGGTGGCGGTCGGATGGCCGGCCGAGGACCCCGCGCCCCCGCAGCGTCTCCCGCTCTCGGAGGTCCTGCACCTCGAGCAGTGGTGACTCGCGGCCGCGAGCCCGGAACCCCCTCGCTAGCGTCTCAGGATCGGGCGCGTGAGGCACGTCGGACCACCCTCGGCCTTGAGGGAAACCTCGTTCCCGCGGTAGGTCCGCACGCGGCATCCGGCCTTCTTGAGTCGTGCTTTCGTGACCGGGTTCCCCTCGAGCATGACGCAGTCCCCCGGGGCGAGCGCGAGGACGTTGCAGCCCATCGTGTCGAATTCCTCGTCCGGGACGTGGACGAAGCGCACGCCTCGTTCCGCGAGGGACTCGTGGAGCGGGGTCGGGAGGAGCGGCTCGTAGATCACCGCGAGGTTGGACCGCACCATGCTGATGAGCGACATGAGATGGAGGCATGCGTCCGGTCCTTGGTCGTATGGCAGGTCCGCTGAGAGCGTCCGGACGCCGAGGGGCTCGAGCACCTCACGGAGCTGGCGCAGTCCCTCCGCGTTCGTGCGGAATCCCTGGCCGACCGCCAGGGTGTCGTGGTCGATCCATAGAAGGTCCCCGCCCTCCGCCCGCGCCTCGCCGTGCAGCCGATCCAAGATCGGCACGCCTGCTGTCTCGAGCCGCTGGCCGATCGCGACCTCCTCCCCCTCGCGGAGCCGCTTGCCCATCTTGAGCAAGATCGCCCCGCGATCCGTGACGATCACGGGATCATGGACGAAGATCGCGTCCGCACGGCCCGGCTGCGGGGCGTCGTGATAGAGGACCTCGACGCCCGCATCGCGCAAGAGGCCGACGAATGCGTCGTGCTCCGCGCGGGCGAGGCCCAAATCCGGGCGGCCGGCGTAGTGCCAAGCGCGCGGATCCTCGACCGCGAAGGACGCGTCCGGCCGCCTCACGAGGACGCGACGCAAGGGTTCGACCATGCTCTGACAACCGAAGGACGGTGTCGTGGCCCCACCTCGTCTCGATCGAGGACGGAGAACTCGTCCCCCGTATTAGTCCGATTCGCGGGAGGAATGGTCAAGTAATCCGGCCTCCTTCGGTGACTCCGGATGAAGACCGCGCTCTCCTCCTTCGACCTCAAGGCCTTGGTCGCGGAATGGCAGGACCTCGTCGGCGGGTACGTCGACAAGGTGTACCAGAGGCAGGACGAGGTCATCTTCCGCATCAACGTCCCCGGGCGGGAACGGGTCGAGCTCTACTCCAAATCGGGGCGGTGGCTCTGCCTCCACGAGGTCGAGGACAAGCCCGAGACCCCGCCGACGTTCGCGCAGAGTCTCCGGCGGCTCCTAGACAACGCGCGGATCACCGCGGTCGAGCAACGCGGCTTCGACCGGATCGCGATCGTCACGGTCGACCGCGGGGGCGAGCCGCTCCGAATCATCCTCGAGCTC
>JBGPGA010000026.1:0-20572 GCA_041483635.1 Thermoplasmata archaeon | reverse complement strand
TTCCCGCCGGAGCTCATCCTCCCGCTGAAATCGTCCACGGCAACCGGTCTCGCGTACCTGGACCTCAACTCCCTCCGGCTCGGGAATGAGTATGTCTTGAACAGCACCGCCTGGGAGCCGATCGGGACTCCCGTGAGCCGGACGGGCAATGCGACCTTCGCTGCGTTCTACAATTCCGCGAACGACACGACCTTCATGGTGGGGATCAGCAACACCGGAGCGCTCCTGTCCAACGGGCAGTTCCAGGTGTACGTTCCGGGGCGCATCCACGACTACTTCTATGCGTACGAGCCGAGGCAGGTCTTCTTCCAAGCCGCGAACCATCGACTGTACACTCTGCCCACCGTCTTCGAGACGAATGCGCTCGCCGCCCCCGACCTGTTCACGGTCGTCCCGCCGACGACGGTCAATTCGGTCCGATACGCGGGTGCCTTCGGGGGAACGCTCTACGGGACGCTCCTTTCCACGCAGGAACTGAACGGGATCTGGACCGATCCTTCCACGGGCTTCACCACCGTGTTCCAGCTCACGGGGACGCCGCGGACTCCTCTCCCGCCCGGGACGTACTCGTCGGGCAGTCCCTACTACTGGGGGACGGACTTCTTCGGCGGGGACATCCTGACCCAGTGGATCTACGGGACCCAGGTGGCCTTCGTCGTGGGCCTCTTGGCGGCGCTCTTCAGCGTCGGGATCGGCACCCTCGTCGGGGTCATCTCGGGCTACTACGGAAAGGTCATCGACACCCTGCTCATGCGGACAACCGACGTCTTCCTAGTCCTCCCCTTCCTGCCGATCGTCCTCGTCCTCATCTCGATCACCGCGCCGAGCATCTGGATCATCATCATGGTGATCGCCATCCTGGGCTGGCCGGGCATCGCCCGGGTCATCCGCGCTCAGGTTCTGAGCCTGAAGGAGCGCCCCTTCGTCGACGCGGCCCGTGTCTCGGGGGCCTCCGATCTTCGGCTCGTGTTCCTCCACATCGCGCCGAACGTCCTTCCCTTCAGCTTCCTCTACATGAGCCTCTCCGTCGGAGGCGCGATCATCACGGAGGCCGCCCTGAGCTTCCTGGGATTCGGCGATCCGTCCGTGACCTCCTGGGGAGGGATGCTGTCCAACCTGCTCACGTTCAGCGGCGGACTCTACGCGTACTGGTGGCTCCTCCCGCCCGGGCTCGGCATCACGTTCCTTTCCCTGGGCTTCTACCTCATCGGCCGCGGGTTCGATGAGATCATCAATCCGCGGTTGCGGAGGCGCTGAGCGTGTCCCTCGTCTCGGTCCGAAAGCTCCAGGTGTACTTCAAGGTCCAGGCGGGCTGGGTCCGAGCCGTGGACGGGGTCGACCTCGACGTCAACGAGGGGGAGACCGTCGGCCTCGTGGGGGAGTCAGGGTGCGGGAAGACGACCCTCGCCTACGCGATCACCCAGCTCCTCCCGACGAACGCGCACGTCCTCGGGGGCCAGGTCCTGTTCGAGGGCGAGAACGTCGCGAATCCCTATCGCGGGGAGTACTGGCGCCTCGCTGAGTCCCGCTTCCAGCAACCCTTGGCCGACATGAGGGCCCGCCTCGCGCAGATGCCGGCGGACGACGACAGCTCGGATGCCCGCGAGGAGCTCATGCAGCAGATCGGGGTGCTCGAGCACCCTCTCTCGGAGACGTACCGGATGCACCTCGTCCCGGAGATCGAAGCCCTTCGGAAGAAGGTCGACTCCCTGACGGAGCGGTGGGAGGCGAATGACCAGACCGTGCGGCGCCCCCTCCTGGAGTCCCGCAGTCGCCTCGCGGCGGCCACCCAGGAAGGCGACCTGATCGACATCACCCGCCTGAAGGACGGCCGGTTGCGGGAGTACCACCCGAAACTGAACGCGATCCGGTGGAAGCAGATCTCGATGGTCTTCCGGGGGGCGATGAACGCCCTGAACCCCGTCTACACGGTAGGGGATCAGATTGTCGAGGCCATTCAGACCCACGAGGACGTCGACGACGGGCAGGCGCGGCAGCGCGTCGAGGAGCTCTACCGCCTCGTGGGGATCGCGACGGACCGGATCGACAGCTACCCCCACGAGTACAGCGGCGGCATGAAACAACGGGCCATGATCGCGATGGCCCTCGCCCTGAACCCGAAGCTCGTGATCATGGACGAGCCGACGACCGCGCTGGACGTGATCACGGCGGCCAAGATCATGGACGAGGTCCTCCGCATCCAGAAGCAGCTCAAGATGACCCTGATCATCATCTCCCACGACATCTCGACGGTCGCGAAGGTCGCGGACCGGATCTGCGTGATGTACGCGGGCCAGCTCGTCGAGGAGAGCGCCTCCAAGGATGTCTTCTACCGCACGCTCCATCCGTACACCCAGGGGCTCCTCGGCGCATTCCCGAGCGTCGAGGGCCAGAAGCGTCGCCTCGAAGCGATCCCCGGCAGCCCCCCCAGTCTCGTCACGCCCCCGTCCGGGTGCCGGTTCCACCCCCGCTGCAAGTACGTGAAGGACATTTGCAACACGACGGAACCCCCGTTCTTCGTCACGGCGGACCGGACCCACCGCGCCCTGTGCCACTTCTCCGGAGATTTCGACCAGCAGGGAGGCCTGGCCCGGACATGACCGCCTCCGCGTCGATGCCCCAGGACGGCGGGTTCGAGGGCGCTCCCGGAGAGGAGAGCGGCCCGATCGTCCGCGTCGAGCACCTGAAGAAGCACTTCGAGCTCAAGCGCGGGTTCCTGCAGTCCCTCCGGGGCGACTCGCCCCTCGTCCATGCGGTCGATGGCGTGAGTTTCACCTTGGCCTCCGGGGAGATCCTGGCCCTCGTCGGGGAATCGGGATGCGGGAAGACCACCACGGGTCGGCTCATCTCCCGCCTCGAGACGCCGACGGAGGGTCGCATCCTGTTCCAGGGCGTCGACATCGCGGGGCTCGACGCCCGGGACATGTTCTTGTTCCGCCGCGAGCTCCAGATGATCTTCCAGGATCCGTACGAGTCCCTGAACCCGCGCTACAGCGTGATGCGCGCGGTCTCCGAGCCCCTGCTCATCCACCGCGTCGGCGACACGCGGGAGGCCCGCGCGGAACTCGTGATCCGCGCCCTCGAGGACGCGGGACTCCGCCCCGGCACGGACTTCCTGGACCGGTTCCCGCACGAGCTCTCCGGGGGCCAGCGCCAGCGCGTTGCCATCGCTCGCGCGATCGTCCTGAACCCGAAGGTCATCATCGCGGACGAGCCCGTCTCGATGCTCGACGTGTCCATCCGCGCGGGCGTGATGAACCTGATGCTCGAGCTGCGCGAGAAGTACCACATCCCCTACGTGTTCATCACGCACGACATCGCCGTGGCCCGGTACATGGCGGACCGGATCTCGGTCATGTACCTCGGACGCGTCGTCGAAGAGGCCCCGACCGAGGAGATCATCGCCCACCCGACCCATCCGTACACGCGCGCCCTCCTTTCCGCCGTCCCGATCCCCGATCCGGAGCACGTGTACAGCGCCGTCCCCATCCGAGGAGAGCTCCCGAGCCCCATCGACCTCCCTAGCGGCTGCCGGTTCCGGACCCGATGCCTCCTGGCCCAGGGGAACTGCGAGGTCACGAGGCCGCCGAGGGTCGAGGTCTCCCCGGATCATTTCGTCGAGTGCCACTTCGCCGATGAGATCTTCGAGGGCCGCCTCGTCGAGCCGCCCGTCCAGCCCGAGTCCCTTGCCCCGGCCGTCCCACCGGCGACGCCGGGAGGGCCATGAGCGGGTTCTCCCGCCTGCGACGCGCCGAGACCGTGCCATGGATCCTGGTCGCGGCGGTCCTCGTGGGCCTTTCGGTTCTCATCGGCGCATCCATCGCGAGCTTCGCGTCCGTCGCGGACGCCCACGCCAGCACATCCCTGTCCGTTTCCTCGTCGGTGAGCTACTACGTGCTTTCTCCAACGGGGCTCCTGACCAACAGCAGCAGGGTGGCGTTCACGATCTACCTGAGCGTGGACGATCCGTCGAGCCGCAGCCTGTCTTTCTTCACGATCGGATACCGGGTCTGGCTCGAGGACGGACCCGCGGAGGCCGGGCTGAGCGGGCTCATACGGGCTCCTCCGGACATCGTCCACACGAATGCCACGGGTGCGCACAAATTCTTCCGAGCGTTCGACGGATCCGTCCAGACGGACCCGTATCCTGTTCCCGCGAGGGGCAATGCCACGTTCCCGTTCACCTTGAACCTCACCCGGACCTCGAACGCGGGCCGCTTCGCGGCGGTCCAGAACATCACGGAGTACGCGGTGAACGTCCTCGGCGGTAGGTCTCACATCGTGTGGAACGTGTGGGTCCTGGTGAGCCTCAACATCGGCGGGATCCCGGCGCCTACGTCGGTGTCGGCGGCCCTCTACTTCGCCTCGATCAGCCGGGTCGAGTTCAGCGCGGGAGTGGACTTTGGGGTGGAGGTGGGCGTCGGTGGCCCGTGACTTGCAGAAACGCATCCGGCGATTCCTCTGGGGCTTCGCCCTTGCTGTCCTGCTGAGCCTGGCCGCCGGATATGTCCTGTTCCTGGGCGTGTTCCCGACGGTCGCGTTCCCGTCCTCCGGGCAGGCCTCGTTCCCTCTCGCCTTCTTCGTCCTCGGGATCAGCGCACTCGTCGCGGGCTTCGCGGCGGAGGACCTCGTGGCGGGCATGGCCGCCGCGATCCTCTCTCTCTTCGGAGGCATTGCGGTCGCGGCGCTGATCGGGCTCGCGCCGCTCGCCGAAGGGTTGTTCCTGGTCGACCCGGGCTCCCTCCTCGGGTTCCTGGTCCGGGAAGGCTTTGTCTTCCTGGTCCTGACCTTCACGGTGAACGTCGTTGGGGTCATCGTGGGGTACGGACTGCGGGAGCGCTACATCGTGCAGCGCCCGCGTTCGTTTGCCGAGTCCGTGGCATCGCATCGGAAGTGACTTAACGAGAGGGCCCATCGTGGCCTCCGTGCTCGTCGCGGTGACCGGGACCCCCGGCACGGGAAAGAGCTCCGCGTGTGACGTCCTCGCGCAGCGGGGCTACGCGATCGTCGACCTCGACGACGCCGCTCGGAACGGCAGGTTCATCGTGGGCCGCGACGAGGCGCGCCAGACCGACGAGGTGGACGTCGATGCGTTGCGGGAGAACCTCAGGGTTCCCGCGAAGATCGCCTTCCTGCGCTCTCACTACAGCCACCAGATGGACGTGAACTTGGCCATCGTCCTCCGCTGTCGTCCCTCGGTGCTGCGCTCTCGCCTCGAGGCGCGTGGCTGGCCTCCCGCGAAGGTTCGGGAGAACGTCGAGGCCGAGGCGATCGACGTGATCACCCAGGAAGCGGCGGGGCGCCTGCCTCTCGTTTACGAGGTGGACACGACCTCCCGAACCCCTGCCGAGACGGCGGACGAGATCCTGGCCATCTTGCGAGGGAGGACGGAAGGCCGGGAGCCGGGGCACGTAGATTGGAGCGACGAGGTGCTCGCGTGGTACTAGACCGATTCCGCCCTCTTGCGGACGGGATGCTGGTGCCCGTCGCAGCCCGCATGGGGAAGGTGAATCCCAACGCGATTTCGTGGATTGGGTTCTTCGCCGCGGGTCTCGCCGGTCTGTCGTTCTACGTTGGCGGAGTTGGGTTCCTGCTCCTTGCCCTGATCCTGATGCTCATAAGCGCTTACGCGGACGCCCTCGACGGCAAGGTCGCGAAGATGTTCGGGAAGACATCCCTTCGCGGGGATTTCCTCGACCATGTCTTTGATCGTTACGGAGACGTGTTCCTCCTTTCTGGGATCGCTTTCAACGCCGCGTACTGCCGCCTGTCGATCGGTACCCTCGCGATAATCGGAGTCCTCCTCACCTCGTACATGGGGACCCAGGCCCAGGCCCTGGGCCAGGGCCGCCGGTACGCCGGGATCCTGGGCCGCGCGGACCGCCTCGTCCTTCTTTCCGTCGGCGGGTTCATCCAGCTCGTCGCGGCACCGTCCGGGAACGTGCTATGGGGCTTTGGTGCGGTGAGCTTCGGCCCCCTCGAGTGGATCATGGTGCTGTTCGCGGTCCTTGCCAACGCGACAGCAGTCCAGAGGGCGATCGGGATTTGGCGGGGATTCAGCCCCGCCGCGAAAGGGCCCTAGGTCGCGAGGCCGACAAGCTTGGCGCACTCATCCCAGAGACGTCTCGCCACCCCTGCGTCATATGTCCCTGGATCCGACGGGACGGCCCGCTTTCCGGAGTAGTACTTCCCGGTCGTTTCGTTGAGTTCGGGGGACGTCGCAACGTAGAGAGGCGTCTCCGCGCCCCTCCTCGGGCTCTTGAAGAAGAGTTTGAACAGGCCTGCCCCGACGGGGTACTCGCCCTTGCCCAGGTTCGTCCGGATGACGCCGGGGTGGAGCGCGTTCACCGTGATGCGTGTCCCTTGCCACCGCCTCGCCTGCTCGTACGAAAGGAGGACGAGCGCGAACTTGGAGTCCCTGTATGCGCGGAAGCCGCTGTACGCCCGTGCTTCCTGGAGATCGTCGAAGTCCACGCGGCCGCCCCGTTGCGCCGTCGAGGCCACGTTCACCACTCGGGACGGCGCACCCGCCAGGAGCGGTCCGCGCAGGAGGTTCGTCAGGTAGAACGGCGCTAAGGCGTTCACCATAAGCTGCATCTCGAGCCCGTCGGGGGAGAGCTCCCGATGGCGCAGGAAGATCCCCGCGTTGTTCACGAGCACGTGGAGCCGCTCGTGGTCCTGCTCGAACCGGCGGGCAAATTCCCGGATGGACGCGAGGCTCGCGAGGTCGAGAGGAGCCACAGAAAGGTCCGCGTTCCCTGTCTCGCGGGTCAGGGTTTCCCGCAGGACGGCGCCCTTCTCCGGATTCCGGCAGGCGAGCACCACGGTCGCCCCCCGCTCGGCCAGGCCGCGGGCGATCTCCACGCCGATGCCGGACGTCGGGCCGGTGACGATGCACACGCGGCCCGCCATGACCCGGCCCCGAGCTTCCCGCTCCATGATCGTTCGATGCCAACAGCCCGCCAAGAAGCTTTGCCTGGAAGGCACCCTACACGGCGGTGGCCACGGTCTCACCTGGGGGACGCCGTTCCTTCCCCTTGATGCGGTAGTAGTTCAGGGGATGCTTGATCTTGAGGCAGAGCCGGTCCGGGCCCGGGCAGATCCCGTACGACTTCATCGTCGAGCACTCCGGCGGGGTGTACTCCGTGGCGGACGAGGCGCCGGTAATGTGGTCGATCTGGTACTTCGTGACATCCGCCGCGAAGTCGGGCACGTCGCCGAAGACGCGGTAGATCTCCTCGTTGCCGAGGCCGATGTGGTGCAGGAAAGAGACGATCGCGAAGCGCCCCATGTGGGGCACGTTCTCGTGGTTCTGGATCTGGGCCAGGAGGTTGTACATGCAGGGCGGGAAGCGGGTGATGCTCACCTTGCCAATGTCGTCCGCCTTGAACGTCGCCTTCTTCGCCTCGAGGAGGCCATGGATCTCGCCGAGGTCTCCCTTGAACGCCTTCTCGATCGCATCGTTGACTGGGATCGGGAGCCCTTCCTCGATGTGCCGCTCGACCGCGTTCCGCATGACGCGCAGGGCTTTCTCCCGCCTCAGATGGATGTACCCGCCGTCCAGCTTCTGGTTGATGAGCTTCCAGGGCGGCTCCCGCATCGTGCTCGTGTACCGCAGGAAGTCCGTGAAGTGCAGGCGGAAGGCACCATCCTCCCGCCGGAGGTCCATGCCGAGCTCGGCGGCGAGATGCAGGATCAGGTCGTCCCGCTCCGTCTCGAGGCGGAGCTCCGCGGCCATCGCCTCCCGCAGCGCGAACCTTCGGATGAGATAGTGGTCCGCGTTCGCGGAGACGAGGATCCGCGCGACCGGATAGGCGAGCAGCTGACTGAGCTGGTCCGCCTCGTCCACGGCGACCCGCCCGGTCGGAGGCCCCTTCTCTAGGGCCTCGAGGACCCGCGCCTTCCCCAAGGCTCGGCCCCGTGCGTAGGCGGGCTCGGAGAGGAGCTCCTCGAGAGTGATCTTCTCCGCCCGGATGTACGCCGCGGCTTCCCGGAGGAAGGGGAATTTGGCGAGCGTGGCGAGCTCCACGGTCCACGGAACACAGCTCCGGATTATACCCCTTTGGCGGGGGCCAGGAAAACTGTGCGGGTTTCGACCCCGAAGACGAGCATCGATCGTCCCGTCGCGCGCGGGTCAGGTCAGAATGATAAGCGTCCCCAGGCCGAGGGCCAACATGACGAGGCCGAGGATGACCTTCACGAGACCTTTCGTGCGGAGGTGCCACCGCGCGACCCCCCGATACGTGAACCGGCTCGTCACCAAAGTTAGGACCGCCACGAGGGGAAGCACGAACATCACATTGTACAGGATGAGGAGACCCAGTCCTCCCGAGGCGCTGCCCTGGACGGAGAGGAGGGCCAAAACGCCAAGGTAGATTCCGCCCGTGCACGGGACCGTGCAGAGACCCACGAGAACCCCCGTCACGAATACCGCGGGCAGGAAGGTAGCTCGGAGGGCTTTGTGGACGCCAGGCCGGAACATCTTCGGCATCTCGAGTTTCCACCGGCTATCGGGGAACAGCGCATCCCTCAGGACCCAGGCCCCCATGGCCATGCTCATCAGGGCCGCGGCTTTCCCGACCCAGTGACCTTCCGTGAGGAGGTTCATCGCGCTGAGGAGGCCGAGGCCCAGGGCCATGTACGTGGCGAAGAGGCCCGCAATGTACACGGTCCCGTTCCGGATGATCCGCGGCCGGCCCTGAGGCTCCTCCTCCCGGGGCTCCGTCGCATGGCAGGCGAGGACCTGGCGGTCGAACGCCGCCGTCGTCACGGACGCGAAGACGAGAAGACCCGCGAACGAGCAGGGGTTGAATCCGTCCGCCAGGCCCGCGAGGGCCACGACCCACGGGGTGAGATCGGCCGGGCCTCCGGACGCCAGGAGGCCGAACGCGAGTCCGCCTCCGGAGAAGACGGCGATACCGCCAAGGAAGATCCGTGTCCCCGGGAGTCGCACGGGATCGACTCCTACGCCTGCACGACGAGCCGGCCGTTCATCGAGGGACTCGCACGGCCGCCGCAGCAGACGCTGCAATACCATCCGTAGGTTCCTGGAGTGTTCGTCGGGACGGTGAAGACCTTCTGGCCGGAGGGTTCCACGCTCACGTTCATGGAGAAGTCATCCATCGCGAAGTTGTGCCAACCCCCTCCGTCGGTGTGGTACTGGTTGTCCATGTTGATGAGGTCGACCTTGAGCGGCGATCCCGCTTTCACCGTGATCGTCGCGGGGTCGAAGCCCGACATGGAGATGTGAACCGGGGTGGCGCTGGCATCAATCGGCGTGTTCTCGCCGACGTTCCGGAACAGGAGCGCTCCCGCGATCACAAACGCGACCGCGATGACAATCGCGAAGAATGCCTTCTTCGTGCGGTCCGTCACATAGAACGAATCCTTCCGGGACCGAGATGGACCCTCTTCCCGGGCCGAGTACTCGACGTTCGGATGGACCTTCCCCATGTGCGCCGGTTCGTTCTCGCTCTTGAGTCGCACCCCGCACTCCGTACAGTTGAGGTAGTCGACCATGGCCAGACCTCAAGAGTGCGCTCGCCCCTGTCCCAAGTCCCCTCGAGCGCGGAGGTATTCCTCGCGACTCACCTCTCCGCGGGCGTAGCGCTCGTCGAGGATGCCCAGGGGACTGGCCGCCGCAGCGGGGCCGCCCGCGGCCATCGGAGGCTCTCCCAGCCCGCGGAGGGCCGCGAGGAGGATGAGGACCAAGACAACGCCAGGGACAGCCATCATCACGAACCCCCAGCCCCACGCACCGCCGCCCATCATCCCGTAGTACCCGCCGTACGTGGTCATGGTCAGTGTGCCGAACATGATCATGAGTCCGATTGCGACGATGAGCGCGACGGCAAGCCATGTGAGAGGACCAGTCCTCGGATTCGTCATCCTGCAAACCTCCTGTCCGTTGTTCCGGCTAGACGAGCGCTGAAAAAGCCTTTGGACTCTCGTGAGTCGGTAGTGCAATGCGTTGCAGATTCGAGCAAAAGGTCTCTGACACCCTATGTTTGCCGGAGCGTCAGGCGGACCCGGTTCGTCATGCCATGCCGTTCCCGAACGATCAGACCGCGCTCCTCCAGCCGATCGAGCAAGCGGCTCACCTTTGCATCGGAGAAGGCGGTGATGCGCACAAGATCCCGCTGCAGGAGGTCCCCCTTCGCTTCCACGATGACGCGCATCATGCGACGTTCATCGCCGTCGAGGAGCCGGACCGCGAGGTCCTCGAGCTCGGGCGAGTTGGCCGTCGCGGTTGCGTCGTGGGGGAGCGCCTCGGGACCCGGCCCGGTCTGGGCGCGGGCCAGGAAGAGGTAGGCTGCGGCAAGCCCCGCGATGAGTCCTGAGATCAGGATGAACAGGCCCCAGATGATGATGATGGGCTCCGGCAGCGTTTCGTGCTGCACGATGAGGAAGGTCCCCAGCAGGAGCGCAAGCAGGACGATCGTCCCGAGTAAGACCGCTTTCACGAGGAGCCGGGTACGGTGCACGAGCTCCGGTGGCTGGGCCATCTGAGTGGGGATGGTTTCGGCGCTCATAAAGGGCCTCCCCGGTCACCTTACGCGAGCACCTCCCGTAACCCGTCTGCATACTGTACGAACGGAATGCTTAGTATACGCGCCTTCCCGTTCCGAGGCCCGGCGATCTGATGAAGCTCTGGCAAGCCCTCTTCGCGATGATTTGGATCGCGTTCGTCGAATTCCTGATTGTGATGAGCACCCACGTGACGAACTTTGCAGCCATTGCCACGCCCCTCATCTACCTCCATGCTGCGTTGGGGTTCGCGATGATTCCGTTAGCGTTCAACAACTTCAAAGGCGTTCGTAACACGACGATCGCCGGCCGCGTGAAGCGAACCGCGCAGTCCACCTTCCAACTCTCCATCCTCATGGCGATCCTCGGCGTCATCCTCCTGTTCAAGGACTCCCTGTCCTGGCAGGTGCCGCTCGTGAACCTCTCCCTGTTCTACGTCTTGGTCTTCGTGCACGTCGTGAATGCGTTTGCAATCATTACCCAGGCCGCGGCGGTTGCGATCGCCTACGACATGTGGGAGGACAAGGAGTTCAACCAGGAGACGAAGGCGGGCGAGATCCCTGCGATGCCGGCCCCGGCGAAGGCCGCGCCGAAGCCGTAGCGGCCCCGCACCGCCAAGGTCTTTGTAGGCCGGGACCATCGGTCCTGCGTCCATGGAGGACCTCAACGGCTATTTCGCGGTCCACTCGCAGGGCCTCGGTCATGCCACCCGCTCCGTCGCCCTGGCTCGCGGCCTCTTGCAGGGACGAGAGGACCTTTACCTCCTGTTCCTTGCGGGGTCCCCCGCCTTGGACCTCGTCGTCGCGAGCGGCTTCGACGCTCTGACGATGCCCCCCGCACCCGATTTTCCTGTGACCGACGGCGTCCTGCAGCCCGTCTGGCGGTGGTACCGGGACTATGCCCGCTACCTCCGCATCGCGGGTCGGTTCATGCGCAAGGAAGGAGACTGGGACTACTACCGTTTCCTGATCTCGGACAGCGAGCTCGCCTCCGTCCGCGACGCGGTTCACCACGGGGTGCCTACCGCGCTCATCGTCAACGAGTTCAAGCGCGAGTTCGCGCACGATCCCCTGTCTCGGTCGATGGAGGTCCTCGGCAACTTCTGGTTCACGCGGCTCGCGCGGAGGGTCGACCTGATTCTAGTCTCCGATTCCGGCCCGGATTGGCTGAACGTCCGGAAGATTGGTCCGATCGTCCGGGAACCGAGTGCCTCCCGCGACAAGCTCCGAGAAGATTTCTTCTTCCGGAAGCGGACGATCCTCGTCACAGTCGGCGGCACGTCCGCAGGGGACTTCCTCCTGCGCGCCTCCATTCGCGCCTTCCGGGAGCTCGACCTTCCGGACACGTCGATGGTCGTCGTCAGCGGGCCGAAGCTGAAGGCGGACCCCGCGCCCGGTGTCTACGTGTACGGATTCCTTCCGAATCTGCAGGACTACGTCCTCGCGGCCGACCTCGTTATCTGCACAGCGGGCAAGGGAACCGTGAACGAGGCCCTCGCGTCTGGTACCCCTCTCATCGCGATTCCGCCGAAGGGCCATGCCGAGGCGGAGCAGAACGCAAGACCCTTGGGATTCCGATTCGAGGACGTGTCTCGGCTCAAGGATCTCATGAGGGAGAAGTTGGAACAGGGGCGTCTCCCGCCCGTCCCGACCGGGAACGACCAGGCTGTCGAGCATCTCCGCCGGTTCCTCGAGGACACCGCCTCGCGGTAGGAGGGAGAGCCTGCATCCCCGCGGTACCACAGCGCCCTAAAGTCATCGAGACGTCTCGGCGACGCGCTGAACCCCACCGCGTTCATGATCGCCTCGACGAAGAGGGTCCAGTTCACGGCGAGGGTGGCCGGGTCCCCGCATCCATGCCGAGCTTCAACCTTCCTTCAACGGCACGAATCCAACGAAATACCGGGAGGCGTCCTCCGCGGATTCGTGGGACCGTGTCCTGCCTTCATGCGGTCGGATGCACTTGGCCCTGTGTCACGTTCGGTACGTCGGGTGCTCCCGTTTCCGCCGTTCCTGTTTCTGGGTCCAGACCGCCATCTGGTAGAGCAGGGACGAAAGGCGGTTCAGGTACCGCAGGAGCTCGGGGTTCACGGGCGAGACATGGGAGAGGCTCACGACCCGTCGCTCCGCGCGGCGCGCGACCGTCCGGGCCCAGTGAAGACGGGTCAATGCCTCGGAGCCGCGCGGGAGCAGGAACTCCGTCACCGGACCGACATCGAGCCGCTCCATCCAGGTCTCGAGGCGCGCGACGTGCCCTTTCCCGACCTGGGGGATCTTCGTTCCCCCCGCCCGCGTCGTCCCGAGCTCGGCCCCGACGGTGAAGAGGTCGTCCTGGGCCTTCAAGAGCACGTCGCGGACGATCCGGTCCTTCTGAGCGACCAGGGTGACCCCGAGTACCGCATTGAGCTCGTCCACGGCACCCATCGCCTCCACCCGCGGGTCGTCCTTGGGCGCCCGGCCTGGTCCCAGGAACCCCGTGGTCCCTTCGTCCCCCTTCCGGGTGTACAGCCGCTTCATGGTCCGCCCGTCCACGGGAGCGCGTCCTTCGGGGCCGGCGCACGGGGGAAGATCTCAGGATGGAGAATGTGGGCGAGGATGTCGAGTCCGCTCACGAGCCGCGGGCCGGGGCGACTGAAGTAGCTCGAGCCGTCCGCGACCCAGACCCGATCCTGCCGGGCCGCGGGGAGGTCGGACCACCACGACTGTCGCGTCAGGGTCGGGGTCTCTTTGAGCGATCGGTCGAGGTCGAAGCCGCAAGGGACCAGGACGGCGACCTCCGGGGTCGCTTTCACGACGTCCTTCGGCTCGACACGTCTGGACGGTTCTCCGCGCTTCGCAAGGACATCCTGCCCGCCCGCGAGTTCGACCATCTCGGGGACCCAGTGTCCCGCCGCGAACAACGGGTCGAGCCATTCGAGACACACGGTCCTCGGACGGTCCGAGACGCGCGCGGCGAGGAAGGCCACGCGTTCGATGCGCTCTCGAAGCTCGTCGACGACGGTCCGGGCGGGCACGGGAGCCCCGCATGCCTTCCCGACTCGCTCGAGGTCCTCCAGGACGTCCTTCAGGGAATGGGGGTCCAGCGTCACAATCCGCGGCTTCTTGGGCAGCCGATTCGCGACCGCGCGGACGTCTTCAGCGATGGGGGCGCAGACCTCGCAGAGGCCTTGCGTCACGATCACGTCGGGTCGGGCCTCACGGAGTCCCTTCTCGTCGACCTTGTACAGTGGATGCCCGGCCGCGAGGCGCTTCCCGACCATCGCGCTCGTTTCCGCGCTCGTCTTGTCCTCGTAGTCGAGCAAGGACCGGCTGACCCTGGGGATCACGGTCGCGGCCGCGGGGAAGTCGCATTCCGGAGAGACGCCGACGAGGTCGTTTCCGAGGCCGAGCGCGAAGCAGATCTCCGTGGCCGCAGGGAGGAGAGAGACGATCCGCATGAGGGGCCCGCGATGGCCCACACGCCTCTTAACGCTTGTTCACGCCAATCAGGAGACGTCACCACGGCGTATGGGGTCGTGAATCTAGACCCGGATTCTTCGGAAGGCGACGGCAGCCACGATGAACATGACGACCGCCTCGATGGCCAGCACGGCGAGCTCGAGCGACACCATGGGCGTCAGGCTGCTGAACAGCCCGGCTCGGAAGATGTCCGTCGTATACGTGAGCGGGTTCGCAAGGCTCACCACTTGGATCGGAAGAGGAGCGGAGCTCGTCGGGAAGAAGACGGAGGAGGTGAAAAGGAAGATGAAGAAGGCGAAGGTCGAGACGACCTGGAAGGTCTCCGACGACTTCAGCGCGACGGAGAGGGAGATCGCGAACGACCCGAAGAACATCGTGCCGAGGAAGAGAGCAGCCGCGATGAGGAGCTGGCCTTGGAGGGTGAAGCTCACGTTCGCGTGGACGATCGGGAAGGCGAAGGCGAAGACGAGCAGAGAACCGACGACGCCGATGATCAGGGTCGCGAAGATGATGCTGAGGATGTACTGCGCTCGGGTGAAGGGCCCCATCAGGATCTGTTCGAACATCCCGTTCTTGCGGTCGAACCACAGCTGGGTCCCCGCGTTCGTCCCCCCGTTGATGACGGTCAGGGTCACCGCGCCCGCGGCCAGGAATTCGCCATAGCTGACGGTCGCTCCGCCAAGTTGGAACGTCAGCCCCGTCCCGCCGATCGCGGGTCCCTGGACGTAGATGAAGAACAGGGGAAAGATGAGCTCGAAGAAGAGGGAGGCGCGGTCGAGGTTCGCTCGGAGGTTTCGATACACGAGCCTCGCGTAGATGTTCATCCTAGGCACCTCCCGCCTCGGCTTCCACACGGTTGTCGTCCGTCACGAGGTTGATGAACGCGTCCTCCAACGTCGTCTCTGCGATGTAGATGGACGAGATGGTCAGACCGAGACGTTCTGCGAGGCGGTACATACCCGGGATCGCGGTTTCCGGAGAACCGGTCGTGACGCGATAGGTTCCCGTGCTCTCGTCATAGACCAGGTGCGTCACCCCGTCCAAGGTGGGAAGGGCTGAAGCCATCTCCTGGGAGCTTCCCTGGAGCAACTTGAACTCGACGGCCTTGGCGCTCCCGAACCTGCGTTTCAGGTTCTCCGGAGTGTCGATCTCGACGATCCTTCCTTGGTTGATGACCGCGATCCGGTCGCAAAGATACTCGGCCTCTTCAAGGACGTGGGTCGTGAAGAAGATGGTCAGGCCGTCTCGCACGCGCTCTTTGAGGTAGTCGAGCACGCCCCTCCTGACAATCGGGTCCAGTCCCACGGTCGGCTCGTCGAGGAAGAGGAGATCCATGTCGTGGATGAACTCCCGAGCCACCTGCAGCCGACGCCGTTGACCCGCCGACAGATCGATCGTGGGGGTCTTCCGGAACTCCTCCATGGCGAACCGTTTGATGAGTTCTTCGATTCGGCGTTTCCGCTCACCCTTCGGGACATCCCAGATCAGCCCGTAGATGTCCATGCTCGTCTCGACGTTGAGGCCCTGATCGAAGCTGTCTTGTTGTTGGACGACGCCAATCCGCTCCCGGATCTTCCGTCCCTCGGAAACGAGGTCATGCCCGAGGATCGTGGCCCTCCCGGAGGTGGGTGGCAGGAGGGTCGTGAGCATCTTGATGGTCGTCGTCTTGCCCGCGCCGTTGGGGCCGAGGAATCCGAAGACCTCCGATCGTCGAATGTCGAAGCTCACGCCTTCGACCGCGGTCTTGTCGCCGAATCGCTTCGAGAGCCGCTCGACGCGGATTGCCATTCCGTCATCTGCCACGGGAAACCATCCTTGCCGTCCGATCCAGGTCGGAGCGGGGGTCATTGCGGTGGGGGTCTTTTAGGTATGCCTAACGGGGACCTGCCCGAGGGAAAGGGGTAGAGCGCCGCGCTCTACCCAGACACGCTCGGAGGGAGGTGTTCGAAGCGCTTCGTGGCTGTACGGACGACCCCGTGCTCGATCACGCTCTTGCCGCCGTTCAGGTCCTCGATGGCCTTCTTGGTCAGGGCCATCGCCTCGTCGAGACTCAGGTCAGGCCGGTAACCCTTGTGGATTGTCTCGAGCGCTTCGTCGGCGCCTTGGCCGATGGCGAAGCCGGAACCGCGGAAGGTCGTGCCGCTGGGGTCCACCTGGACGAGCTGCATGCCGAGTTCGTCGACCCCCGCCAGGATGATCGATGCGCCGAGAGGGCGGACCGCGTACATGGTCAACTGGTGCAGGTACTCGGACAGGTGACGCGACAACGTGCCGACGTCGATAGGGTTGTCGTAGACGAGCCGGTGCTTCTGGGCTTCGACCCGGAGCTCGTCGATGAGCGTGGTCACATCCCCGATGTAGCCGCTGCCCGTCGCGCCGACGTGGTCGTCCAGAACGAAGACCTTCTCCGCCGCCTCGAGCAGGGGCCGCGTGGGCTTGACCTGACTCGAGAGGAGCGCGAAGTCCTTGCCCTTGAGGCCGATCGTCGTGGAGCCGCGGGAGACGGCCTGGAGGGCGTAGTCGACCTGGACCAGGCGGCCCTCCGGCGAGTAGAAGAAGGGCATGCGTCCCATTTCCGCCGCCATCTCAGTTCGCCTCCCCATGCCAGCGCCCGTTCGGTAGGACGAGGACATCGACCCCGTTTCCGCTGCCCGGGTCCCGCTCCATGGCGGCCCGAACCGCGGCCTCCGCGAGCTTGCTCGCGTCCTCGAGGGCGATCTCCTTGCGGTACCCCTGCTCCAGGACGCCATAGGCAATCGGCGAGCCGCTCCCCGAGGACATGAAGTCCTCCGAGGTCACGGCGCCGCTCATGTCGCTCGTGAAGACGTGGGCGCCTTCCCGGTCCACGCCCGCGACGACGAGTTCGACGTAGAACGGGCTGTAGGACTTCATTCCGTTGTACACGATGTTCGAAATGAGCTTCGCGCTCTCGCGCACGCTGAGCGGGTAGCCGCGGCGTAGTGTGAGCAGCCGCCGCTCCGCCTTCGCGAGGTTCACGAGGTACTCCGCATCGGACATCTGCCCGGCGATGGCGACGGCCGTCGTGTCATCGAGGGAGAAGAGCTTCTGGACCACCTTCGATCCAACGAAGAACCCCTTCGACGCGCGCTTGTCGGCCGCGAGGACCACGCCGTCCTTGCTGCGTATGCCAACCGTGGTGGTCATGATTGACCTCGAGGGGGCCTATCGTGCCGGTGGAGTAAGTTGATTGGACCTGGGCGCGGCCAGTCACAAAGAAGGGGTCAGGCGACGAGCGCGCCATATCCGCGGGAGACCTCGCCCGCGATCTGCCTGAAGAGGAGGTGCCCGAGCCGCGCCGCCTCGTCGAGGCGTTCGTGGGCGTCCACGCCCGCCATGATCGTGAGCTGGCCCGCGTGGATCCGCACGTCGAGCTGAATCGACTCGTCCTCAAGCGCCCAGGAGAGTCGGACCTCGCCGTCCGACTCAACGAGGCCATACCAACGCAGCGGGCCGACCCAGGATCCCCGCACCGCCGCCACGAGCGCACGGACGTCCACGTCGGCGGGGAGGTAGGTCTGGAGGATCGTCGCTCCGGGGCGGTCCGAACTCCATTCCTTCGGGCTGAAGATGGACATCGCCCGCGCGGTGACCCGGTATCCGACCTCCGTCTTCTGGACGAGGTCGTCCTCCGCGAGGCGGTGAAGCGCACGGGACAATTGTTCGGGATGGATGCCGAGCCGACGCCGGATTCCTTGGAAGGCGATTTGCGCCGCCGGGTCCTTGGAGAGGAACTCGAGGACCTCGCGGTCGTGCTCCCGGAGGTCTTGCAGGCCGTTCTCGGCCATGGGGTCCACCGAGGTCGGGACCATGGTGCCGGCTATCACGACGGACCTTTCACATAAAGCTGAGGCCGTCCGTGACGGCAGTTGGGAATCATCCTTCCGTCAGTCGTCGATGTCCTCGGCCTTCGTGGGGGCGGGCTTCTTCTTATCCTCGAGATGGACCCGCTGGAGCGGTCCGGGGGCCCACCAGTTGCCCTTGCCGGCGAGCACCATGATGGCGGGCACCAGGTAGATGCGCACGACCATGGAATCCAGGAGGATCGCGAAGGCCAGCGCGAAACCGATCTCCTGCAGGAACGGCGAGGGGTTCAGCATGAGGGTCGCGAACGCGCCCGCCATGACGATCCCGCAGGCGGAGATGATGCCCCCCGTGCGGGTCGTGGCGTCGGCGATCGCCTCGGCGTCCTTCTTGCCATGGGAGACCTCCTCGCGGATGCGGGTGATGATGAAGATGTCGTAGTCCATCCCCAGCCCCATCGCCATGACGAACAGTGCGAGCGGCAGGATGAAGATGATGTCGTAGCCCTTCCACACCTGGAACACGAGGATCGTCAGGGCGAGCGTCCAGCAGACGCTCAGGAGGATCGTCAGGATCGCCCGGATGGGGATGAGCACGGAGCCGAGGACGAAGAGGAGGACGGTGAACAGGCCCGCGATGACCACGAGGGCCATGATGGAGAGGTCGCGATTCATGTTCGACCGGACGTCGCTGAGCACCGGGGTGACCCCCCCGAGGTAGATCTGGCTCGAAGCCAGGATGGGCTCCGACTTCTGCACGGTCGAGATGTCCGTCCGGATGCGGTCGACCGAGTTGATCGCCGCGACCGAGAACGGCGCGTCCGTGAAGACGAGCATGACCCGGACCGTGCGGGCATCCTTCCCGACGTACGGGGCGATCTCCTTGTCCACGAGCGCCCGCTCCGATTCGGACGCCGAGGAGAGGTTGACGTAGTCGACGGCGCTGCCCTGCGGGTTCGTAGGTCCCTCAATGCTCTTGAGGCCGGGCTCCATCGCAATGAGCCGGGACGAGAGGTTCGCGATTGCATCCATCTCGGCGACGGACACGTTGCCGTCGGGCAACAGGATCGGATCGGGGAAGCGGATGAGGGCGTAGGAGGGATACACGACGCCATAGCCGAATGCTCGGCTGATCGCGTCGATCCCTCGGCTCGACTCCGTCGTCGGGGATCCTTGGGTGAAGTCGTAGGTCGGCTGATCCGTGAGGACGACGTACAGGGCCGGCAGCGTGATCAGGATGGCCGCGACGAGGAGGACCTTCGCGTGCTTCATCGAGCCGGTCGCGGCGCCGTGGAAGTAGCGTTCCGTCCGGCTGAGTTGGTCCTTGGGACGCGGTCGGGCCACCGCCTTCCCCGAGGGCCAGAAGATTCGCTTGTTCAGCAGGCTCACGGCGGCCGGGATGAAGGTGAGGGAGATGCCCAGGGCGGTGGTCACGGCGAACCCAAGCGTCAACCCGAGCGTGCGCATGAGCGGGAAGGAGCCGAGGGACAGGGCGGCAAAGGAGATGAGCACGGCCCCGCCGCTCGTGGCGACGGACTCCCCGGCCCAGATGACTGCATTCCGGACGGCCTCCGTGTGCTCGTGTCCTGTGTGGATTTCATCCCGGTAGCGGGACACGAGGAAGATGCTGTAGTCCGTGCCCACGGCCAGGATGACGGTCTCGAGGATTGCCGTAACGGTGAAGTCGATGTTGAAGAGGTAGACCGCGACGAGGTAGACGAATAGGTTCGCGATGAAGATCGCAATCCCGATCGTGAGCAGGGGGAACGCGGGCGCGACCGCGGAGCGGAAGTAGAGCCCGAGGAGGATGATGACCAGGACGACGGTCACGATGAGCTCGGACCCGCCCCCGAAGATGTGTTCCTGGTCGATGCTGATGGGGGCGCTTCCCGTGACGTAGATCTGGGCCTGGGCCCCGTAGGCCGTCTTGAGCCGCGCGAGGAGGTTCCGCAGCGCCGCGACGCCGTCCGCGACGGGCTGCCCCTTGTTTGCGTCGGTGTACCTCGCATCCTTCGTGAAGGCGTAGTTGATGAGTTCGATTCGGTGGTCGCTGCTGATGTAGAATTTCGTGACGTTGAACGGCGGGGTCAGCGGGGTCTCGATCACCCCGTATCGCAGGACCTCTTCCTCGGCGAACGCGTGGAGTTCGGCATCTGCGGCGCGGGCCGGGACCCGGGCGTAGAGGTCCTGGAAGAAGGGGAGTCCCGCGACGCCCGCGGGGAGGAACACGGAGAGCGCCGTGTCGCGCACGAGGGATGCGTTCTGGAAGGTCACGAAGTTGAACGTCGAGAGAAGGCCGAGCTGGTAGGCTTTCTGCGACGCGTCGAAGAGGCTCGTCGCGTTGAGGAACGCGGGGACGGCCTGGTCCAGGGCGAAGGTCGCTCGGTCCTGGGGCGCCAGCCCGGGCGAGAGGGTGAAGGAGCCCCGCCACGCGGGATAGAAGGCCGCGAGGTAGCCGAGGGCCCACGGAGCCGCAGGAGCGGGGAACGTGGCGTTCACGTAGTCTGAGGTGGCCTGGAACGCGGTCTGGTTCGCGGAGGCTCCCGGGGTCTGGATCCACACGCCGCCGAAGTAGAGGGGGACGCCCCAGTAGATGCCGGTCGCTGACTGCGTGAACTCGACCTGGAGGTGCACGAGGTCGTCGAACCGAGAAGCCAGGGTGAACGCGTACGTTTCGTAGATGCCGTAGACGGAGGCGTTCGCGGGATCCGACAGGAATTCGATCCGCTGGCTCAGGGTGAGATTCCCACCGATCCGCAGCGGGAG
>JBGPGA010000025.1:0-20861 GCA_041483635.1 Thermoplasmata archaeon | reverse complement strand
GGCTCGACTACGCGATCATCCAGAAGAACGACCAAGCGACGCAGGAAGACTACAACGCCGGCATGAGCCTGCGCATTCTCATCGCGGTGGGCCTGTTCGTGATCTCCGTGATTGTCGCGGGACCGTGGGCGTCTCTCTTCGGAAGCCCCGTGGTTGGTCCGACCACGCAGGTGCTCGCCTTGGTGTACTTGCTCGGAATCTGGTCGTTCGTCCCAAGCACCCGCCTCGTAACGGAGCTGCGGTATCGTGCCATCGCGCTCCCTAGCCTCGCCGCGCAGGCGGCGAACACTGTCGTGTCCATCCTCCTAGCCTTCGCGGGCCTCGGGGTGTGGGCCCTCGTATGGGGTACCGTAGTCTCGGTCGCCATCTCCACCGCAACCTACTGGGTTATTCACCCTTGGCGGTTCCGTTTCTCCGTGAAGCGGACGGTTGCCATCCCGCTTCTGAAGTACGCGCAACACCTGATTAGTGCCGCGGTCCTTGCTTTCCTAATCACGAACATCGACAACTTCGCCGTGGGCAAACTGTTGGGCACCACGCAGTTAGGCTTCTATGCGGTCGCGTACGGATACGGATACCTGCCCGTTTCCCTATTCTCAGGTCCGGCTGGATCTGCCTTCTTCCCCTCTCTGACGAAGATCCAAGGCGATCTTGACGTCCTCCGACGTGGATATCTAGAGGGCTTCGGGTATGCAATGGCTCTCATTGCTCCTGCGGCGATCGGGATGGCTGTCCTCTCGCCTGAGATTGTCAGCATCCTCTTCGGTCCAGTATGGGCCCCGGCGACAGTCCCGCTCCTCATCCTTTCGTTTTATGGTCTGTTTCGAGCGCTCATCGATTTCAGCTCGTCCCTCTTCGGAGCAGTTGGGAAACCCCGGATCATCGCGGAGCTCAATCTCTACATCTTGGTCATGTCCCTGATTCCGTTAATCCCGCTCACCCTGTACGCGGGCATCGTTGGAACCGCAGTAGCAATGACGGTGCCCGTAGCCGTCGTGGCCGGCATGTCGATTTCTAAGTCCGCCCAAGTGCTGGGAGTACATACCCGGAAGTTGTATGAGCGGCTCCGAGGGCCAGTGCTCGCAACGGAGGCCATGGGTCTGGCCGTGTTTGCTTTGCGTCTTCTTCTGCTCGATTTCCTTCCGTCGCGTCTGCCGTTCCCCCTAAGCAACGGTGGTGTGAGCAAAGTCACCATCGTGCTAGCCATCGCGATGGCGTTTGGCATCGCGCTCTATTTCCTACTCCTCCGGCTGATTGACCGAGAGACATTTGATGGGATGAAACGCACCATGGCGATGGTTGCTGGCAGATCACGCCGCTCATAGAGCGGCCCCCTGAGCCATACCTGCGGGGCCGAGCAGACCCAACAAGCCTGCTGCGATGCCGCGGAAGTCACCGGAATGATAACAACACCGACACGCGAAAATAATGCTTCGCCGTGTTCGGTCGTCGCATGCGGTTCGCCACACGGCGAACACGCTGGCGGGTGCGCTCAACTTTGAGGTGTCGAGCTCGATGAGGGTACTGTTCGTCAACGATCTCGCGTTCATCGTGGACAGCCTTTCTCGGGCCCTCGCGGAGAGAGGTGTCGAGTCTCGAGTTATTGGACGCGAGATTTCGGGGCCGCCCGCGATGGCGAGCGCGTTCGTGCGGAATATCGATCGCATCCAGAAGTCAATCAGGAGCGGTGTAGACTTTGATATCCTTCATATCAACTACGGGCTTTTCGGCTTGTTCGCCCTTGAGGTGAATAAGCCAACTATCCTTCATTGCCACGGTTCGGACATCCGGCCGGGGAGGAACGTCAAGACTCGTATCGCCAACTTCGTTACGCGAACTAGCATGAACTTGGCTGACCGTGTTTGGTATGCAACGACCGACTTGCAGCCATATTTCGAAGACTCGACGGTGCCAAGCCGATACATGCCCAACCCGGTCTCATCGGCCTTCTTTGCCACCCCATGGCCACCTCCCGAGCCATCACGGGTCCTATTTGCGATACCCCTTACTTATCTCAAGGGTGCCGACGTGGCCGTAGAGGCGATGCAGATCTTGACACGCCGCTCTCTGGCTGCGGAAATCGAGACATTCAGCTACCCCGTTGTGCCTGGGGAATCGCTTGAACTACGCAAGCAGATTCCACCAACGGTGAGGGGCATTCCGTGGACGCCACACGCCGAAATGCCGCAGCTTATGGGAAGGGCGACGGTCGTCGTTGGCCGTCTCCGCCTGGGTAGCCTCGGAATAACCGAGCTGGAAGCAATGGCGACCGGGCGTCCCCTCATCCTCCAGCAATCGGGATCCGTGCAGGGATTCGATGGTTACTATGAGAGCGATCCACCTGTCATCTCATGCACTACCGCATTGGAGGTCGCGGACGCGGTCCAAGAGTGTCTGGGGAACGAATCTTACGCCCGGGAGATCGGGAGCAATGGTCGACGTTGGGCTCTCAAGTATCACTCGCCCGGCGTTGTCGCCGACCTCTACGTTAAGGAGTACAGAGAGCTCGCGGGTGCTTCCTAGGGATTCGTCTATGGGCGGCCTTAAGTTTGATGGAGGCGAACAGCCTCTCGTGGCTGAGCCGCCTACACGCCGCTTACTCAGGTCAATTCCACTCTCGGTTCCCGCAAGGCGCGGACTGAGTCGTCCAATCGCGTGAAGGTGGTTTGGACCCCTCGGTGAATGTCTTCGAACTCGGCGCGGTCGAAGACTGTTTGGAACCCAGGCAACCCTTTTAGGCCGACTAAATCGCCTACATGGAGCCGCGTTGGCCGGGACCAGCTAGCGCCTGGGCAATTCGGAAGTCGGGGGGGACCAAGTTTGGATCGAGAAACCAAAGCAAGAACCAGTTGAGGCCTCTGAGGTAGCGGATGTCCTTCGAGATCACAGCCCGGAACAGGATCCGAGGAATCCTTACCCCCACAACCATCCCCAGCGCAGCAGCCATCTGGATCGGACTCCCATACCAACGGGCGACGAGCAGGTAGTTGCGGATGCCGAAGAATGCCATCAGTGGCGTTCCGCCTCCACCGCCGGTGAGCCCCCCTTTATGCCAGACCTTGGCTGAGGGTACATACCTGATGCGCATCCCCGCCTTCAATATCCGAAGCGTCATCTCATGGTCTTCCCCACCGAAGAACAGTCTCTCATCGAAACTTCCAAGCACTCGGAGCGTGGTTGCTCTGAACACCATTGCCGCTCCGCATAACATTTCGGTGTCACGTGATCTCTGCGGCCCCTCAGAATTTTCCTCACCGTATCCGTCGCGTTGATTCAAGACAGGATTCAGGCGACCCCCGGCGAAGAGGACCCTATCGGGTGCATAGTAGTCGAGTTCCGTGGGGGCCGCGGCCGCGACTCCGCTATCCCGGAACGCATCTGCTAGAGTCCGAACAAAGTCGGCCCCTACGCGCAGATCGCTGTTCATCACACAAATGATATCGACATTGTCCTCCAATGCTCGAGCGATGCCCACGTTGAACCCCCCGCAGAAACCGAGATTCCGACCGTTCTGAATGAGAATTGCCGATGGGAGGTGTGTTTGGACATAACGAATTGAATCGGGATCAGAGCCATTGTCAATGACATACAGTCGCGCAGCCCTGTACGTATTGTTCAACAACGATTGGGCGCAGGCGACTACGTTTAGATGATCGTTCCAGTTCAATAATAACAGCCCAACAAGGGGCCCGTTAGGTAGGCCGGTGGGCTCGTTCATGCGAATCCGGGTCTTGGCATTTCGTCGGCGTTGCAGTCTCCCAACATAGCTTCTCGCGGCTGTTTGTTGGGAAATCCAGGTCTCGAGGGTTTCCACGGGACGCTATCAGGAATTCCTACCACCCTGGCTGGGCTCCCGAGAAGCTGCGCAACCTTCATGATCCACCGGGAACCACCGTGTTCGGCGTCCAAATCCACCATATCCCCACCGACCCGTCCGCATAAATCGAGTAAGCTCGGCTGTAGACCGAGACGGCGAGCGCCGATGGGTACGCTACCCCGCTACTGTCGAAAAACGAGCCGGCCCCGGGTGCAACTTCCAAGTAGTATGCGGGGTGATAGCGCGCTGACAGCCTGGATGAAACCTGTCCGAAGAATGATTGAATGAGGTTCCCATAGTCGTTGTTTGGATCCAAGCCGACGACGGTCCACGGAGAGTCTGAGTTGACGGTAATGTCTTGAAGCGGTATCCGTACGAGGTGCTGACTTACCTCACCCGGCCTGTAGAACCCGAACACCAACATCTCCGGGCTGGGATCGTCGGGTGTCCCTCCGGCCGTGGGAACGATGGGAACAGCACCGACCGCCGCGATCTGGCTGCATATGTTCTGCTCATTGCAGATCAGGGTCTGATCCTGACCGGATGCAGATAGGTACAGCCCCACGTTGTAAGTCGCGAGCGTCATCGGAGGGTTTACGCTCTGTTCGTAGCGTAGGACTGCCCCTGAAAATAGGGGAACAGCTAGAGTTGCAAGCACGATCGCCGCTCCGATTGCTCGCTTCCGATTCTTGAGGCGCCCGGCCAACGCTTGGAGCCCGTAGACCGCAATGATTGCCAGGAACGGGAGTACATAAAAGCCAGTGTAGAGTCTCAGGAATAGCGTTGGCACGAGAGCGATTAGGGCTGTGACGCAAAAGAGTTCTCGGATTCCTCCATTTTTCGCCCACGGACTGTAGATTAGTCCGACCAGGGCCAACGGGGCGGCTAGCCCGACACTTCGCGTAATGCTGACGCCCAGGTTGAGCAGTTCAATTGGAACACTCGTGCCGCTCGCAAGCTCCCCAACACTATACTCCGTAAGTAGTTGCGTTCCGAAAAGAAATCCAGCTCCAGCCGCAAACGTGCCTAAGAGCGCTGCCCAGCGAGTCAGTCCAATTCTTGAGCTCCGCATGACGAGATACGGTCGCGTCCGACGCAAGAGGCGGTAGGAGCCAAGGATGATTACTGCAAAGATGTAGGCAATCACGAGAAGTAGCACCAAGACGACCAGGCGGTGTGCTGAGGCGAGCAAGACGACAATGGACACGCAGATAGAAAGATCGAGAAGGGACCGGGTCCGGTGGAATCGCATGAGCGACCAGATGAACATCGGGAGGATCGCCATGAATAGATTCCTCGTGGAGGCCTGCCACAAAGTGAAGGCCAGAAATCGCGGTGCCATCCCGTAAAGGAATGCAACGCCGGTGGCGAAACCCGGGCTGGGCCGAAACTCCCTGGCCATGACAAAGGCGCTCAACATCCCGAGGAGTCCGAGGAGCATCGATGAGCCCAGGATACTTGCTTCTACGGAGGTACCTGCCACGGAGCTGATCGCCGCTAGCAGAAATGGTCCGCCGGAGGGGTATGAGACCGGATACCATCCGAAATATGCCAAGGGATTCGGAGTCCACGCTGCGTGGCCCATTCCGATGATCGATTGGGCAAGGGTGTGTATGAAGAACGAGTCGACTCCAATTTCGTGATTTCCCGGGTATCTAAGTGCGACAGACAAGGTCGCCATGGAGAGGAGCGACGAGATGACTACTCTTTTGGAAATCTTTGACAACGCCCACTACCTGCCTGAATCGTTCTTTTGGCCGCCCCTTCGATGTTCGCTAGGCAGCAACCCGTCCGTAGCCGCCCTCGTGCGCCCTGTGGTACTCATGGTAGTCGCCATCGCATGAGTCGACGCCACTGATTGAACATCGACCTGCCGGACGACTCTCTCGGATCTCCCAATCCTCGATCCATCCCGTCCCGCGATTCGGGAGCTCTGGGGGCGTTCGCTTTCGCTTGAGTATCAACCAGCTCGGCGTATGCTTGGCGATAAGTCACAGTTTGCTCCATCCACTTCGTTGTCATCATAGCAGCATCGCTCGATGCTTCCGGGGGGGTAATGAACTTTCCGAATCGTACCTGCGGCCCGATTCTCATCGTCAGATCCAATCTGTCTGTCGCGAAGCACACCTAGATCCCGACCTCTTCCTTCATCTTGCTGTAGAGGAGCGGTAACCGAGACTCGAGATCTGACTGTTCGAGATCGAGACACACCTGCTGTGCCGCTCCCGCTTGCGCGGAAACGCGGCGTTCTCGGTTGAGGAGTGACAGGATTCCATCCGCGAGGGTCTCGGCATCCCCCGGACTGTAGTACTTCGCGGCAACCCCCAACTTCGTCCTCAGAAACGGGAGATTGGGAACAAGGAGGGGCTTCCCGAGGTGCAGGTATTCCACAATTCTGGTCGGCCAGGCGAGTCTTGTGAGTGGGTTGTCTTCGAGGGTCACCACACCAATGCATGAGAGAGACATCAGTACGTGCGCCTCGGATGTTGGGAGCGGCCCCACATAGTGGACTCTCTCTTGGATTCCGAGCGATTCTGCCAAGGACAGCAGGGACTGCAGATAATCGCGGTCTCCATCACCCGCCAGCACAAGCTGTACACAGTCGTACTTCGCAACTGTCGCGAGCGCTCTGATAAGGGTGTGAAGATCTCTCTCCCGGTTGATGCCACCAGCGTGCACGATCACGTTTCCAGGTGGGATAGCCAACTTCGATCTCAGCTGTTCGGGGGCGACGTTGCTTGGCAAGGTTCTCCCGGAGTTGTATACTGTGGTAATATGATTCCCGTGCGTTCCCCTCCGAACCACCGCCTCCCGAATCCCGTCATTGGCACAAATGACGTGGTCGGCGAGCATGCAGCTCAAACGCTCGACAACCGCTGCCAGCCGAACGCGAGGCGAGTCTTCCGCATACCCTAGTCGCGCGGCAAGGATTTCCGGAAGGGCCTCGTGGAGATCCAAGATGACAGGGGTTCCCCTGAGCTTCATTGCGAGGGCGCAGAGGATTTCACTGTCGGGGAGCGAATGGATATGAACGAAATCGAATCGTTGGCTGAGATCGAGGCGGGTGAGAAGAAACCACGATTGTAGCAGGAACATCAGGTACTGGTAGACGTATCTCATACCCTTGCCACGGCGGATTGTAAGTGGCGTCTCGATTAGAGTGACACCGTTAACTTGAGACGATGAGTAGCCTCGTTTGGGCCTGGCCGCGATGACCGTAACTTCATAACCCTTGCTGAGCAGGAGCTGCGATTCCGATCGAACGCGACCATCCGAGACGTACTCCGTGTATGCGATCATCGCTACCCGACCTCGGCAGTGGCTGCGGGCTTGCAGTCCGATGTGCTTCGCTGCATCGCCGTCAACAGTGTGTCGCGAAGTAGGGATGGCCGAGCTTATCACGCCAGCTCCCCCATCCGCCTCCAGGCTGTGTACGCGACCATTGATGCTCGGTACAGGTAGGGATGATGCACCTTCTCGTATCGACCCTGATTCGCTCGTGTCCCTCCAAAGTGTTGCTTGAACAGGCCTGGCCCATAAGGCTCTCCTGGTCTCCCCGCACCCCCGAAATCGAAACGGGTACAGCCGGCCACGATTGACTCGCGCATCGCTTGCCAGAATAACCATTCATTGGCGTGGATTCTCCACGCGTCCTCCGTAGATCCGTTGTACCAGTTGAAAGAGGTGGCGTTCCATCGGAGCAGGAATAGGACCGCACAAATGCGTCCCTCATGCCGAACCGCCATCGGCCAAAGGAGCCCCTTGGGCACAAGCACTCGTAGTGCGGATTCAAACAGCCCTATGTCTGCGAGCGGTACTCTAGCCCTTGAATATGTGCCCTGGAGTACGCGGTACGACTCGCCGAGGGTCTTCTCGTTGATGAGTTCCAACTTTGGACCGATCCGCTCAGCCAGCTTGATATTGTTCCGCCGTCCTTTCGACATTCCTCGGAAAACCTGTTCCTCGCCAATCTCGAGCTTCAGGACGTAGTTGAGATGGTCCTCCCACCGATATCCCTGGTTTTCGAAAGTGGTCTTCCACCTGGAGGCTCCGAGGTTCCGAATCTGGGTCGCCACGGCCATCGGTCTAACGTGCGCATCGTATGCCCTCAAGAGTGGCCCGATAGCTTCGGCATCCCCCAAGGGTCCCCCAGCCACGATTGATCGGGTCCCGATGGGGGAGACATTCTGGGCCGGGTAGGAAATCAGAGCTGCCGAGATCAGTGCGGTCAATTGCCCATTGGTTTCAGTGGCAACAACCAGGGATCGATAGCCACGGGTTCTGGAATAGACATTGGCCATCGCGGGGCCCTGAAAGACATTCGCATCGTCGGTCCGCGAAAGGAATTCCTCCCAGCGCGAGGAATCCGGCTGCATCAGGATTCCCATTTCAGGCGCCTCCTGAGTCGACCTCGGAAATCCTGTAGGCAGACCGCGTCCAGGTCGCCGCTGATTGCGATTGCGAACGTTCTTCCGTCAGGCCATGCCTGGGATTTGTCGACGTGCCCTCGCTCCCAGCGTGCGATGTCTCCGATGGTGGCCTTCCATCCTCCGAGCTCCGCGGCCAAATCGATGACCGCGTATATCGCTCCGGCACATAGTCCGAAACGCTCAGGATGAACCTGCAACACGAGAGCGCTCTGGCTCTCGGCCGCGCTTCTCGCCATTGATTCGAACACACGACGGAGTACTGCTGGACTCCTTATTCCCATGGCGTCCAGGAGGATTTCATCATCCGGAAGGGACACCGGGACCTCGATTGGAAGGCCGTCTGCGCGACCGACTTCCGGCGGGATTTCGCAGGTGCCGTACCGCCTGGTGATCGCACGCTCGACTCGTGAGCCAATCGTTCCTGGAAAAATCGGAATGACCGCGGGGAAGCTTGAATCATACTCGAACGCCCTCTCTCCTAGCAGCTCAAGAGTCGTCCGATCCGCTCGGAGATACGGGGCGCGGAATCCGCTTACCTCGAACCCGAGCCGCGCAGCCACTTCGCGGCTCGCATCAAGGTCGTGCGCCTGCCGTTCGCGTGTGAGTCCCGAGTAGCCGACATGATAGTGCCCATGGAGACCTACTTCCATGGTTTTGAGGTCGGCCGCGATTTCGGGGTGCGCGTCGAGGCTGGATGTGGTCACATGCACCGTCGGGGTGATATCTCGCTTGTTTAGCTCCGTCGACATGACCTGTAACTGTCTGTGCAACTTGAACGGAGTGACTCCATACCTAAACGGGAGCCGTGCCACTCTGCCGAGCGTCTCTCGAGACCCCTTTCGGGCCCGAAGCTGCCGCATCACAACACGCTCAGACCGACTGCGATGAGCCCGCAGATCGCATAGAGCGCCAGAAGGGCCCTCACTAGCGACTTCTCGTTCATCGGCCGCTTGGAGAGCACGAGATAGGCCAGCGTGTAGCGCCCCGCACCTCGGGGTGCATGTAGGATTCCATTGGCGTCGATGTCGGGATTCCTACACGCGAGCTTGCGATTCTGGTTTCGTCCGCTGAACCCGTAGTATGCCGTTGCGAAAAGCTCGTAGAACGCGGGCGCGATGGCCACCAGCCCGTAAAATTCGACGTGCGCGAGGATGATGCCTGCCGCGAGGGCTGCGCCGAGCCCCAAGGTCCCGATATCCCCCACAAAAACCCTTGCTGGATACCGGTTGAAGAAGTACAGTCCGACAGCGCACCCCAGAACCGCTCCAAACACCAACAACGAAACGTCTGGAACCGCGCGGAGCTGGCCTATTCCGAGAAGTGCGAGCGCAATGACAGCGATTTGTCCCGTCTCGAGCCCGTTGTAACCCGCGGACATGTTCATCGCATTCGCCACGCCAGTAACACCGACTGGCACGAGGACGAGCCAATAGACAAGGTGCGAGTCTCCGAGGAACCCCCACTGGTAGCCGAAAGGGAAACTGATGACGGGTGCCCCGAGGTGAACTAGCATCAGAGGTAGCGCAGCGAAAGCGACTGCAGCCGCCTTGAGCCGCTGCGGGAGATCCGAAATGTCGTCGATGAGTCCGATTGTTGCAGCCATGAAGAACACGCTGATCGCCGCGAGGAACGGCGGCTCAGCCACATTTCCGAGCAGCTTCTGGAAGCCGACGACTAGACTGAGAGAAACCGAGAACCCAAACAACGCTGCGATGCCGCCCAGTTCGGCGATCGGCTTCTTGGCCAGCTTGTTCACGTCCAAGCCGACCATCCCGCCCGCCTGCATCTTGCGGATCAGGGGTGGGGTCATGACGAAGACCGTGCCCATCGCCATGAGCGCGGTCATGGCGGTCGCGATTCCGTCTGTCAGAGCGAGCGGGATGGCAAGGACGAGGAGGGCGAGCACCGCGCTCGCGGCGACGGTCACGAAAGTGAAGACCTGAGCCGTCGGTACTTCGGACCATGCCGGCTGCCTCGTGCTGACGCTCGCACTCGGGCTTTGACCAGCCACGAACCGCGCGTGGCCCTCGGGTCATTTAAAGGGTGCTCCGTGGTTCTCGGACCCGATACAAGACTCTGAAGCGACTCAGGCAAATGCATGGCGCAGCTTAGATACGCGGGCGCCGTTCGGGGTCTCGGACCATGCCCGCTCGCATCCATCCGACCGCCGAGGTCTCCCCGCAAGCGATCGTAGCCGAGGGTACCTCGATCTGGCATTGGGCTCAGGTCCGCGAGGGCGCGAGAATCGGGAAGCACTGCAACATCGGCAAGGACGTCTACATCGACACGGACGTCATCGTAGGCGACGACTGCAAGATCCAGAACTTCGCGACTCTGTACCATGGCGTCACGGTCGGGAACCGCGTCTTCATCGGCCCCCACGCCTGCTTCACGAACGACCTGTATCCGAGGGCCGTGAGCCCGGACTGGCAGGTCATCCCCACGAAAGTCGAGGACGGCGCCTCCATCGGCGCCAACGCGACGATCCTCTGCGGGATCACGATCGGACGGCACGCGATGATCGCGGCCGGCGCCGTCGTCACGAAGGATGTCCCCGCGCACGCGCTCGTCGCGGGCGTGCCGGCGAAGATCGTCGGCTGGGTCTGCGAGTGCGGCCGCCCCCTGGACGGGAAGATGCGCTGCGCACACGATGGCAGGTCGTTCCCCGAGCTCAAAACGAAGAGGGCGAAGACGGCCCGCCGGCGAAAGTGAGGAGCGAACCTTCATACCGTTCGCGCCCGTTCCGCCGCGCTCGATGATCCCGATCGCCAGGCCCCTCCTCGGCGAGGACGAGTTCGCCGCGGTCAAGGAGGTCCTCGAATCCGGACGTCTCGTCCAAGGGCCGAAGGTCGAGGCGTTCGAGAAGGCCTTCGCCGCGTACCTGGGCCGCACGCACGCGATCGCCGTGGGTTCGGGCACGGCCGCGCTGCAGGTCGCCCTGCTCGCCCACGGCATCGGCCGCGGCCGGGAGGTCGTCGTCCCCCCGCTCACGTTCTTCGCCTCCGCCTCGACCGTCCTCCAAGCGGGAGCCAACCCCGTCTTCGCAGACGTCGACCGGGCCTCGTACAACATGGACCCCGCGCAGCTGCCCGAGGTCCTCACCCGGAAGGCGCAGGCCGTGATGCCCGTCCACCTCTACGGCCAGACGGTCGACATGGACCCCGTCCTCGAGGCGGCCCGCGAGCACGACCTCGTCGTGATCGAGGACGCCTGCCAGGCGCACGGCGCGGAGTACCACGGCAAGAAGGCGGGGCACCTCGGCGACTCGGCCTGCTTCAGCTTCTACGCAACGAAGAACATGACGACGGGCGAGGGCGGCATGGTCGTCACGGACGACGCGAAGGTCGCGGAGCGCGCCCGCCTCCTCCGGGACCACGGCCAGGCGCACAAGTACGAGCACGTCCTGCTCGGCTACAACTTGCGGATGACGGAGATCGCGGCGGCGATCGGCCTCGTCCAGCTCCGGAAGCTCGAGGGCTGGGTCCAGCGGCGGCGGGAGAACGCGAAGGCGCTCACGAAGGGCCTCGCGGGGATCGACGGCCTCGTGCCACCCGTGGAGGGCAACTGGATGGTCCACGCGTACTACCAGTACATCGTCCGCGCGGAGCCGACCTTCCCCCTCAGCCGGGACGAGATCGTCCAGACCCTGACGGACGACGGGGTGGGCTCGCGGGCCTCGTACCCGATGCCCCTATACAAGCAGGAGGCCCTGAAGGGCCTCCGCCTGCGGGGCCGCTGCCCCGTCGCGGAGGACGTCGTCGGCCGCCTCTTCGAGCTCCCCGTCCATCCCGGCGTCAGCGCGGCGGACCTCGAGACGGTCGTCGAGGCGGTCAACCGCCTCTCCACGCCCTCCTGACGTGTACGGAAAGGAGACAAAGTTCAAGCCTTCGCCCGTGGACTGGAAGGCCGGAGGCAGGGGCCTGTGATCTGTCCCACCTGCGGCACCTGGAACAAGGACGAGGCGCTCTTCTGCAAGTACTGCGGGTTCGATCTCTCCAAGGCGCCCCGGCCCGTCGCCCCCCCGCCCCCGACGCCGGCGCCCGCTCCCTCTCCCTTCGCCCCGCCGACGCCGGTCATCCCGCGCCCGCCTCCCGTCCGAACGTGGTGGCACGGGATCGGCGTCTTCGTGATCGTCGCGGTCGCCCTCGTCGTGATCGACCTGGCCGCGAACGTCCGGATCACGTGGTCCTTCGTCGGCGTCCTGTCCGCGGCCTTCATCGTGGGCGGCGTGATGATCCTCCAGTTCCTCGCCGGCGCGGATCGCCGGGACCGCAGGCCCTTCATCGCGGGCGCAAGCCTCCTCATCGCCGCGGTCCTCCTGCTGCCCGTCGCGGTCGCCCTCCAGAGCACCCCGACGTTCACGGACACCTTCACGATCGCCAACCGCCCCGGGCTCGGCACGCTCTCCCTCGACGTCTCGAACGACGTCGGGCACGTGACGGTCCAGTTCGCGTCCTCGCCGGGCTACCTCGTGCGCGCGCAGGTCACCCACCTGGGCGGCCTGTTCTCGAGCCACTTCCCCGGAGACGTCGTCGTGTCCAACGCGACCTCGGGGAACACCCTCACCTTCACGATCGCCGCGAAGGGTGTGCAGGGCCTCTTCTTCCTCGGCGGGCACGACATCGTCGTGACGGTCTCGACCGCCGTCGCGGTGACCCTGCGGCTCGTGTCCACGACCGGGGACGTGGACGTGATCGTGCCGAGCGGCGTCGCCCTGGCGGCCCCGGGGATCACCGCGACCGTGACGACGGGGAGCGTCCGCCTCACTGCGACGGATGCGGTCTACGCGGACGGCGCGTACCTCCGCGGGAATTCGACGACGGGCAGCGTGGCGATCGCGATCACCCAGACCGCGCCCCATGGGGCCGCCGTCGCGGTCTTCGGTTCCTCCACGACCGGGTCGGTCAGCCTCACGTTCAACCGCGGGAGCGGGGTCGCGGCCCGCGTGGCCTCGTCCGTGACCACGGGGAGCGTGAACCCGGACACGTCCAAGTACTCGGGGGCCTCGAACGCCCTCCTCTTCGCCCCGGACGAGACGACGTATGGCGCGGCTGCGATGCAGTTCCGGGTGACGCTGTCGTCGACGACCGGGAGCATCGACCTGAGGTGAGCCAGGATGTACTGCAGCCGTTGCGGCGGACGGAACGACGACGATGCGAGGTTCTGCGACAAGTGCGGGGCGGACCTGGGCGGGATGCCCAAGCCCAGCGTCCCCGGCAGCCCGCCCGCCGCCGCGCCGAGCCCGCCGCCGGCCCCGATGGCCCCGCCCCTGCCGCCGTTCGTCTATCCGACCGCGCACCGCCACGCGTGGTGGTACCCGATCGGCGTCTGGGTGATCCTCGCCGGCTTCTTCGCCTTCGTCGACCTCACGACGACGCACTCGATCACGTGGAGCATCTGGCCCATCGGGATCCTCGGGATCTTCATGGTGGGCATCCCCGTGCTCAACCTGATCGAGGAGAACGCGGTCCGGCGGCGGTGATCCCGGGCCCGTCGCGCGGAGGCCCGTGGGACGCAAAAGGGCAAATGGGGCGGCCGGTTCCTCCGCGGGGAGCGAGGTGGGCCGGATCGAGCCGAAGGAGTACGCGTCGCGCCTCGAGGAAGGGGAGGCCCACGAGCGGCGCCTGGAATGGGAGACGGCCGCGACCCTGTACGCTCAGCTCCTCGACGATCTCTCCGCCATCGATCCGGAGGACCGGACGGGGCGCCGGCTGCGCGCCCTGGCCCGCCTCCGCCGCGCGAACGCCCTCATGGAGCTCGCGCGGTGGGACGAGGCGCGGGGCGCCCTCGACGGAGCCCTCGACGACGCGAAGGCGTCCGCGGACGCGGACGTGATCGCCCAGGCGCTCCTCGCGGCGGGCGTGTACGCGACGAACCGGGGGGACGTGGCCCGGGCCGAGGCGTTCCTCCTGGACGCGCTGGACCGGTACCACCGCGGGGACGACCGCCCGACCCTCCAGGGCCGCGGGTGGGCGTTCCTGAACCTCGCCGCCCTGTACGGCAAGACGGGCCGGCTCGATCTCGCGTTCGTCACGTTCACGAAGGCCCAGGACGTGCTCGGGGCTGCGGAGGACTGGGGCGGGGTCGCGGCGGCCTGGGAGGGGCAGGCCCAGCTCCGCCGCGCGATCCATGACGAGGACCGTTGGCGCGACGATCTCGCGGAGGCCGTCGTGTTCTACGACCGGGCGTCGATGAAGGAGAAGGCGGACCGGTTGCGGCGCCTGCTCGGTCGCCGGCTCGTCTGAGCGGGACCGTCGTGTCGGTGGGAGGGCGAGACAGCAAATCAACCTTAAACAAGGTTGATTTTCGGCGGCGAGACTGCGGTTTCCCGGGCGGTACGTATTGCAGGCACAGAGTCTTCAAGTTGGCTCCCCCAGTTCGTCCGACCGATGGAAGACGCGGTCTACTTCGCGAACATCCTCCGGTCGCGGGAGTGCACCGTCTGCGGTGCGGACCGGAAGGCCGCCTCGGTCCTTGCGATCACCAGGTGCGCGGTCTGCGCCACCGGACTTGACGACGGCCATGCATTCGTCGCAATCGGCAAGGGCGCCGGGAAGGCGGTGTGTTCCTACCCCTGTCTTGACGTCGTCCTGAACGAGGGCCTCGCTGGCGGGACCCTGTGCCCGGGGTGCGGAAGCGACTGGTCTGCCGCGGCGCCCCACCCCCGCGCCTGCCGGACGTGCGCGAAGGCGCTCTCCTTCGACGACGGCTACGTCGGCCTGTGGCAGGGCGGCCGCGTGCTCACGTTCTGCGGCGTCCCGTGCCTCGAGATGCACGACGCCCGCGTGAACCCGTTCTGCGGGTAGCCCGGCGGAACGTCACCCCACCCTTCAAATGGTCCGGTGCCTTGGGAGGCCCCGATCCGCATGTCCCAGCCCTACATGACGTACGTCGGCGACCCCGTCCTCAACATCCAGAACCTCTGGAAGGCGTACGACGGCTCGCCCGCGCTACAGGGCCTCTTCCTCGCCTCGTACCCGGGCGAGATCTTCGGCCTCATCGGGCCGAACGGGGCCGGGAAGACGACGACGATCAAGATCCTGGTCGGCCTCCTGCGGCCCGACGCGGGCGAGGTGCGGCTCCTCAACGAGGACATCCTCCGCGACCCGGTATCGTACAAGTCGAAGATCGGCTACATGCCCGAGGCCCCGACCCTGCCCGAGTATCTCACGCCGACCGAGTTCCTCGGGTACGTCGCGCGCGTGCGGGACCTGCCGCGGGACCAGATCGGGCCGCGGACGGAGGAGCTCCTCCGGATGTACGACCTGTCCGGCAAGGCGGACGAGACGATCGCCTCCCTCTCCAAGGGGATGAAGGCGAAGATCGCCTTCGCCGCCGCGACGATCCACCGCCCCTCCTTCCTGATCCTCGACGAGCCCCTCATCGGCATCGACCCGGCGGGCCAGCACCTCCTGAAGGAGCACCTCGTCAACATCGCGAAGGCGGGCGGCACGGTCCTCGTGTCGACGCACCAGCTCGACACGGCCGAGCGCCTGTGCCGGCGAGTCGCGATCATCCACCACGGACGGAACGTGGCGACGGGCGACCTCGCCGCCTTGCGGACCCAGGCCCACGCGGGGGAGCAGGGTTCCCTCGAGGAGATTTTCCTCAAGCTGACGGAGGAGGCCGGGTTCCCTGAGCCGGAGCGTCTCCGTCGCCGCGGGTTCCTTGCACGACGGAGGTAGGGATGTCCCAGGTCTTCCCGCTCCTCCTATACAAGATCCGGTTCTTCTTCGGCCCCGCCCTCCGCGGGCGGTTCGGCCCCCTCGCCTACATCGGACTCATCCTGATCTTCCTGCCCTCCGGGTACGGGATCGGCATCGCGATCGCGCAGGGGATCAAGGGCGCCTCGGCGGCCCAGGGGATCGCCACGCTGAGCGGACCGTTGAGCGTGATCCTCGCGCTCGGCTTCCTGTACTCCGTCTTCTCGGGCGTGACGGCCCACGTCTCCGAGTTCGACTTCTTCATGACCGCACCGATCCGCCCGCGGGAATACCTCCTCGCGGACCTCCTCTTCCAGTTCTTCACCCTCTTCGGCGCGGGCGGGCTCGCGGCGATCGTGGCCGCCTTCGGCATGGTGACGTTCGTTGGGCGGCCCCTGACGACGGTTATCCCGCTGATCCTCTGTCTCTTCTCCTTCGCCCTCGTCGTGCTCATGATCATCCAGATCGTCGTCGTCTTCACGGTCCGGTACCCGAAGCGGCACGTTCGGTCTGCCGCGATCATCCTGTTCGCGCTCTCCCTCCTCCCGGCCGCGTCCGTCGCCCTGCCCTGGCTTCCGCTCCGGTTCCAGGGCGTGCCGCTCCCGCCGATCGCGTTCGGCACCCTGGGCTACGACGTCCTGATGGGTCAGCCCCTCGACCCGACGAGCCTCCTCGTTGCGCTCGCGACGGTCGTCGCGGTCGCGGGCGTCTGGGTCGCGCTCTCGAGCACGTACATCTTCCACGGGATCCACCCGAGCCTGTCCGCCGGGTTCGGCCAGGTCGACATGGCCGCGCGGATGGCGCAGCAGCGCCGGATCACGGCCGGCTTCGGGAAGTTCACGACGGGCCTGACCGTCCGCACGGACCGCGGAGGCGACACGAGTTACATGACCCGCTACCACATCCTGCGCATCGTCCGGGACGGGAGCATCGTCTTCATCGGCCTCTTCGCGCTCATCTCGCTCATGCCCGTCTCCTTCACGGGGACATCTCAGGCCACGGCCGACCAGGCTCCCGTGGCCTACCTGGCGACGCAGATGCTGACCTTCCTCGTGGCCATCCTGGCGCTTAACTGGTCCTACTACGAGCGGGAGAACCTGTGGATCGTAGTCACCGCGGCCCGATCCCCCGCCGCATACTTCCGCGGCCTCCTCGTGAGCTTCATGACGTTCGGACTCATCGTCGCCGCGGCCTTCAGCGTCTTCGTCGTCGTGACGACGCCCTCCCTCGTCCCCCTCTCCCAGCTCGCCGTCCCGATCGCCGCGGCGGTCGCGTCCGCGCTCGTGTCGACCGCATTCCTCACGCGCCTGAAGGTCCAACCCTCCGCGTTCTCCCTCTCCATGCTCGCGATCCTGGCCGGCGCGGTCCTCGCGGGATACATGGGAGGCGTCCTGGCGCAGGGTCTCCTCCTCATCGTGGAGATCGCCCTCGGGCTCGGCGTGTTCGCGCAGGCCCTCGTCCTCGTGCTCTACTGCAGCGCACTGGCCGCCTTCGGGCTGTGGTGGGTGAGTCGCCTCGCGGCCGGCTTCCACCTGTGATCAGATCGTGCCCTTGCGTACGTCATCGACCACGTCGCCGTAGGCCTGGACGAAGTACCGGGCGGCGTCGCGGAGGCCCCGACGGCCTTCCCGGGTCAGGTGGTACACCTTCTTCCCGGCGCGGCCCTGGGGCTTGATGAGCCCCTCCTCCTGCAAGGCCTTGAGGGCCGGATAGATCGTCCCGGGCGTGGGTCGGTCGAACCGGCGTTTCGTCAGCTCCGTCGCGATCTGCGAGCCGTACATCGGCCGCTTTCCGAGCAGGTAGAGGATCGAGAAGCTGAGGAATCCCCTCATGTCGCAGCACGCGGGCGGCGGGCAGCATTCCGCCATCGTGAGTTCCATGGGACCACGAAGGTCCTCCTGGCGGATAAACATATTGGACGTCCAACTATCGGACGTACAATAACGTTATGTACCGGGACGTGGATTGGGTATTGGGCGTCCAATACGTCATGGAGAACGAGATGTTCGGGAACTACGAGGAACTGGCGAAGACGTTGATGAAGGAGCGTTCGCAGACCGCGTGCTGCAGGGCCCCGCTCCGCGAGTGGTGCAGACTGGAGTGCAGGCCGGTGAGCCGCCATGGATGAGCTCACGATCCGCCGGACCGTCCGGGACGCCTACGCGGGCCGGTTGCAGGACTGCTGCGGGCCTGAGGCCGGGACGGGCTGTGCTTCCCCGACCCGCTCATCGGACCAAATCGGCAAGATGGGCGTAGGGAGCCCCGTGTCGGTCCTCGACCTCCGCCCCGGGGAGATCGTGGTCGACCTCGGCAGCGGACCCGGGCGCGACGTGCTCGAGGCCGCCGAGCGGGTGGGCCCCGCCGGACACGCGATCGGCGTGGACGCGACGCCGGAAATGGTCTACAGCGCTCGAGAGGCCGCCCGCACGCTCGGCCGGTCCAACGCGGAGTTCCGCCTGGGCGAGATCGAACACCTTCCCGTCGAGTCGGGGACCGCGGATGCGATCACGTCCGACTGCGTGATCAACCTGTCGCCGGACAAGGCGAGCGTGTTCCGCGAGGCCTACCGCGTCCTGAAACCGGGCGGACGAATCGTTGTCTCCGATGTCGTGGCGGACCGTGAGCTGCCTCCGGACGTGCGACGGGACGCGGAACTCTGGGCCGCCTGCGTCGCGGGGGCCGAGACGGAAGCCACCTACCTCTCCCTCCTGCGGGAAGCCGGCTTCGAGGCGATTCACTCCGAGACTGCCGGCGAGTACGCGGCCGGTCTCTCGAGGGCGGTCGTCACCGCGAGGAAGCCCAAGGACTCCGAGCAGACGTAGGGAAATCCGGCAACAGCCTCAAATAGCCCCGGGTCGTCGGGACGGTCCTGACAGAGCAGAGGAATGTCCCATGGCCGTCGAGGCGCTGCCGGAAACCGGATCGAACGGGACCCCGTCCCGGAAGGACGAGCGGATCGTCGTCGCGCGCAAGCTCGTGAAGACGTACGACACGGGCGAGATCGAGGTCCACGCCCTGCGGGGTGTGAACCTGGACGTTCACAGGGGCGAGATGGTCGCCGTCATGGGGCCGTCCGGTTGCGGCAAGACGACCTTGCTGAACTGCCTCTCCAGTATCGACGAGATCTCGGCAGGAGAGGTCTGGATCGCGGGTCGCCGCATCAGCCAGATGAGCGACAACGAGAAGACGGACTTCCGAGCGATGAAGATGGGTTTCATCTTCCAGAACTACAACCTCCTCCCGGTGCTGCGCTCCGTCGAGAACGTGGAGCTCCCCCTCCTCGTGCGCGGAGAGAACCCGAAGGTTGCGAGGAAGAAGGCACTCGACATCCTGGCGGCGGTCGGCCTCGAGGAGGAAGCGACGAAGAAGCCTGCGGAGCTGAGCGGCGGTCAGCAACAGCGCGTCTCCATCGCTCGCGCTCTGGTCAACGACCCGGACATCGTCTTCGGCGACGAACCCACGGGCAACCTCGATTCAGAGACGACGGGGGAGGTCATCGACCTCATGAAACGTCTCCACCGGGAGAAGCATCTCACGTTCATCATCGTCACCCATGACTCCACCGTGGGCAACTCGACCGAACGGGTCCTGATGATGCGGAACGGGCAGATCCTGAAGTCCTTCAAGCCGGCCGGTTTGTGAGATCATGGCCGTCGATCGAGGCGTCGTGCTGCTGGGCGTTGCGGGGCTCGTCGTCCTCGCCATCCTCGTGTGGTCCGGACGGAAGCGTTTTCCCCTCCGGATCGGCATGGGGAACCTGTTCCGCCGCAAGACCCAGGTCGCCATCGTCGTCGCGGGCCTCCTGGTCGGCACGGCCATCATCTCGTCCTCCTACGTCATCCAGTCCACCTTCGACTACACGATCCGGAGCGCGGTGTTCCACAGCCTCGACTACGTGGACGAGATCATCACCCGCACCGGGCCGAACTCCGCTCGCGTCCCCTTCAACCTCTCCGTCTATGCCGACCTCTCTGCAGCGAAGCCGGGCATGGATGGGGTCGCCGCCCTGGCCCCCCGGTATTCGTTGAGCGCGAGCGCGTTCAATCCGAGGACGAGTCTGTTCGAGACGAGCACGAGCGTCATCGGGTTCAATGCCTCCCTGGATCTGGGCACGTTCGTCCGGGCCAACGGGACGACGTGGGACGGCGCGGGGCTCACCGGGACCCGGGTCATCGTGAACCAGGCGTTCGTGAACGACACCGAGGCGAAGGTCGGCGACTCCCTCGCCCTGTACATCCCGGGCCGGGACCCACGCTTCCCCCTGGTGGTCACGGTCGCCGCGGTCGTCCTGGACGAGGGACGGGGCGGCTACCAGGGCAACCCGAACCTCTTCCTCCCCTTGGAGACCGTGGCGGGGGCTCTGGGCCATAGCGGGGACATTAACATGATCGTCGTGGCCAACGTCGGGGGTCCCGCCCAGGGCTACCTCCGGAGCGCCGACGTCGATGCCCAGCTCCAGGCTCATCTGCCCGCCAACCTCGGCTTCACCGTGTCCAACACGAAGCTGGACCAGGTCAACCAAGCTACCCAGAACGTGAACCAGCTGAGCCAGCTCTTCCTCCTCCTCGGCTCGTTCACGATTGTGGCGGGCGTCCTGTTGATCATCAACATCTTCGTCATGCTCGCGGAGGAGCGCAAAGGAGAGATGGGCGTGGCCCGTGCCCTCGGCATGCGGCGATCGCACCTCGTCCAGAGCTTCGTCGCCGAAGGCCTTGGCTACGCGCTCCTCTCTTCGGCCGTCGGGACGCTCGCCGGGCTCCTCGTCGCCGGGGCGATCCTCTGGGCCTTCGCCTCGATCTTCCCCGCGCAGTTCTTCGGAGGCGTGACCTTCATCCTGACGTGGACTCCGCTCGACCTCATCCAAGGGTTCGTCATCGGCTTCCTGATCACGATGGGGACGATCCTGGTCGC
>JBGPGA010000024.1:0-21103 GCA_041483635.1 Thermoplasmata archaeon | reverse complement strand
GGACACTTCCGGCGCGGGTTCGACGTTCGCCCCTGGAACGTCCACGGTGGTATTCCCCGGGACCTCCACGACGATCCGCCTCGGGGCGGGCCAGAGTTACTACAATCTTACGATCGGCGGGACGGCGTCCCTTGTGTCCGCCGTGACCGCCCTCGCAGCGCTAACCATCACGAACGGGGCCGTCCTGACGAAGACGGGCCAGGACCTGAGCTTCAACGGGCTCGCGGAGACGGGGACCGGGAGCATCGTGGACGGCGCGGTGACCGTCGTCAACCTGACAATCACGAATAGCGATCCGACCAATCTCACGACGGTCAGCGTCTTCTCCCTGTGGGTCTTGGACGGCGAGTTCCGCTGGACGGACGCCTCGACCGTCGGAACATCGACGATCACTTTCACGATCGGCGGCAACACGAGCGGCTATCGCTTCAATGTGACCAAGGACGGCGTCCCGTTCACGACGGGTATCGTGGACGGCTCCGGCCAGGTGGTCTTCACCATGCTCGGGGCCGACCCCGTCGTCGACGTGATCATCGCGGCGCCCTGCGGTGGGACCCGCTATTGGGTCGGCGGCACGGGCAACTGGTCGGACACGGCCCACTGGTCCGCGACCTCGGGAGGCGCGGGAGGCTGTCCCAATCCGAACGGGGCGAGTGCGACCCTCTTCGACGCGAACTCCGGGGGCGGGACGGTCACGGTCGACCAGAACGCCACGATGGCCTCCCTGAACACGACGGGATGGACCGGGACGATCGCCGTCGGCACGTTCAACTTCACCGTCGGCGGGAGCCTCACCCTTGCGGGCGGAATCCTCACCGTGGGAGCCTCCGCCGGTACCGGGCTCACCGCCACGGGCAGCCTGACCGTCTCGGGCACAGCGGTCCTCGACGGCTCGGGGGCCGCCTCCCTGGTGAGCATCGGAGGGAATACCTCCATCACGAGCGCCACCGCGTACTTCCGGATAGGCAGCGGGACGTGGACGTTCGGCGGCTCCTGGTTCAACAGCAGCACCTCGGCGAACTGGGTTCCCGGCACGGGGACGGTCGTCTTCAATTCCTCGACCTCCCAGACGATGAGCCTCGGGGCCTTTGCTGGCAAGGAGTTCTACAACGTCACATTCGCATCGACCGCGGCCAGCGGGGCAGTCACCTTCACGATCGGGGCGAATCCCCTGAGGTGGAGCGGCACCCTCACAATCCAAGACTCCTCCGGATCGACCACGGCCCTTGCGACCGCAAGCCTCGGTCTCGCGGGAGGCTCCGTGACGGTAGGCAACTCAGGGATCCTCAGCGCGAACGACTCGACCGTCGCGGTGGCCGAGGTCGCGATGACCGGGGGCACCTCCGGCACGATCACGGTCACGACCGGCTCGTGGACCGTGAGCGGCAGATGGGACAGCTCGGGCGCGGGATCGACATTCACGAAGGGCACCGGCACGGTGACGATGTCGGGGACGGCACGCACGATTCACATCCTGAATCCGAGCAACGGATTCTACAACCTCACAATCTCGGGTTCGGTCGCGGAGGGCAGCGCCATCGATGTGAGCAATGCCCTTGCCGTCACAGGGACGTTGACGACGGCCGGCAATGACATCACGGGCGGAGCGAGCCTCGTCATCTCGGGAGGGGGAACGCTCCTTGCGACGACGGCGTCCCTTTCCTTCTCCGACGTGACAATGAACGACGCCGCAGCGAACACCCTGTCCCTGACCGCGGGATCCATCACGATCTCGGGCTCCTGGGACACGTCCGGCGCGTCCTCGACCTTCAACGCCGGCGCGTCCACGGTGACGTTCACGGGCGCCTCCGCGACAATCACGCTCGGTGCCTCGCAGGCGTTCGCTGCCTTAGTCCTCGCCGGGAGCTACACCCTGGCGTCCCAACTGACCGCCTCCTCGCTGACCCTATCGAGCGGCGTCTTCGCGAAGGGGGCGTACCCCGTGACGGTCAACGGAGACCTGACCCTGGCCGGCGGCTCCCTGACTTCGATCTCGGGCACCGTGACGATCGGCGGGAACGTCGACATCTCCTCCGCTTCATCCTACATCGCGTTCGGTTCGGAGGCGTGGGCGATTTCCGGGAGCTGGACGAACGCCTCGACCTCAGCGTCCTGGTCCGCCGGAACGGGGGTCGTGACCTTCAACTCGAGCGCGGACCACACCATGACGTTCGCCGGCACCCATCTGAGCGGCAACGAATTCAACGCCGTCGTGTTCAACAGCGGTTCTTCCTCGGTCACGTTCACGATGGCCGTCTCCGGCCTCCTTGCGCACACGATCAGGATCCAAGGCGGCCCTGGAACGACCACGCTCAACACCTCCGGCGGCGACCTCGCTGTCACAGCGTCCACGGTCACCGTTGCCGCGGGCGGCGTGCTCGTGGCGAACGGCAGCACCATCACCCTTCAATCGATGGACACCTCGGCCGGGGGGCTGACCGCGGGGACGTCAACGATCGTGGTGAACGCGTCGGGAGGGTCCATCAATACCCCTCAGGCCCTGGGCAGTCTCACGGTGAACCCGGGCGTGGGGACGACCTTCGTTTCGAACCTCACATGGTCCGGAGCGCTCACCCTAGCCGGTGCGACGGTCGCCCTCTCGGGCGACCTGTCCTCGTCCGGACCCGCGACCCTCGACATCAGCACGGCCGCGATCGTAATCGGCGGCTCGTGGACGACGGCCTCCGCGACCTCCCTCATCTCGTTGGGATCCGCCGTCACGTTCACGGGGGCAGGCCAGACGATCGCGCTCGGTCCCGGTCAGCGGTTCGCCGGGTTGACGATCGCGGGGGCCATCGCTCTCACGTCCGATTTGGTCGCATCCGGTCTGACCGTGAACGCTTCGGGCATTCTGACGAAGACCGGCTATGCCATCTCCTTCAACAACCTGGCGCTGAACGGGACCATCGCGGACGGCACGGTGAACGTCACCGCCCTGATGGTCACGAACAGCGATGGCTCGGCCCTCGTCACGATCTCCGCGTTCACCGCCTGGAACGTCGGGTCTGAGTACGTCTGGACGCACTCGTCCAGCGAGACGTCCCAAACGATCACGTGGACGATCGGCGGGAACACCACCGGCCACCTGTTCACCGTGACCAAGAACGGGAGTTCCTTCACGACGGGCACGGTCGACGCCTCGGGCCAGATCGTGTTCACGATGCTCGGCTCGGACCCGGATGTCCGAGTCACGGTTGTGCCCCCACCCATCCCGGCGTGGTGGCAAAGTCCGTATCTACTCGCGATTCCGCCCTTTGGGTTTCTCATGGTGGTTGCCATGTTTGTACAACGGCGACGGTGGAGGCCCGCGAAGGCCTTCCTTGTGGACGAACGCGGAAAGCTGCTCAGGGAATTCACCCTGGATCCCTCCTGCACGGTCTCGTATGACCAGGCGGTTCAGGCGGGTGCCCTCGATGCCGTGGACAAGGACGTCCGCGTCTCGAAGTACCACGCCCGCGCGGTGCGGGGCGACATGTTGTCCCTGGTCATGCTCGCCGTCGGGCCCGCAGACATCGAGGAGGTCGAGTTCGCCCGCGGGATGCTCGTCAGCATCCAGGACAAGTTCGACGACCGCGTCATGCAGCGCGTCGAGGAAGCTCGGGCCGAGGAGACGAACCTCGAGAGCGTGCGCGCGAAGGCCGACGAGGAGCGCGCGGATCTTCAGACGCGAGCGCGCGTGTTCGGCGACATGGTCAACGCCTTCACAATCGCTCGGGGGAAGCTCGATGTCGACTCCCAGAAACTGCACAAGCAGGACATGAATCTCAGGGAGCGTGAGACGCAGGTCGAGGCGGACCGAACGGCCCTCGATGAGCGCTCAGCCCAGCTCGAGGACCTGCAGGGTTCCCTGGACCACAGTGGGACGGAGATCGAAGCGCGGCGCAAGGACCTCGCAGAGACGACCCAGAACCTCGAGGCACGGGAGGCGGGTCTCTCGCCAAAGGAGCAGGAGCTCGCGAAGCGTTCTGAGGTCCTCTCGAAGGCGGAGGCGGACCTCACGGAACGCGACGAGACGATGGTCGCCGCGGAGACGAAGCTCACGAGTGATCTCGAAAACTATCACATGAAAGCTCAGCAGCTCGCGAAGCTCGAAGGGGAGCTCTCGGAGGAGCGCAAGTCGCTCGACGATCTCTCCGTCCAGATTGACGCGGAAGAGGAGAATCTGAAGGTGAACACAGCGTCGGTCGAGGCTCGCGAGGCGGAGAACGCCGCGACCGCCGAGAGCCTGAGGGCGAAGCTGGCGGAGATCGAACCCCGCGAACAGGGCATCGCCGCGCGGGAGTCCGAGATCGCCTCCAAGGAAACCGCTCTTGCCCAGAGGGAGGACGTCCTCGCGGCGCGCGAGAAGGAGATCGCGGCCCAGCAGACCAATCTTCGCACTCGGGAAGCGGCTCTTGCGGACCGCACCCAGGAACTCGCGGGTGAATGGAAGGCCCTGGACGACCTGACGAAGGCCGCGGGCGAGGAGCGCAAGTCGCTCGATGCCAAAGCCGCCGGCCTAGCAGAACAGGAGACGGATGTCGCCCAAAAGACCCGGGACCTCGCAGATCTGAAGGAAAACCTCGGCCCGCGCGAGGCCGCCCTGTTCCAGAAAGAGACCGACCTCGGCGCACGGGAGAAGTCCCTCGCGGACGAGCGCACGGCCTTCCAGAGCCGAGAGGACCTCGTGGCGGCCAAGGCGCTGGAGATTGAGCAGCAGATGGAGGCGATCAAGGAGCGGGAATCCGCGGTTGACCAGGAGAAGTCCATCCTCCAGGACGCGAAAGGGGCCTTTGAGGCAGCGACCAAGGACCTCGAGATTCAGAAGGACGCCTACGCACGCGAGGTCGAGCGACACGAAGCCGATCTTGCGGCCCAGGAGCGCACGCTCGGCGAGGCTCGGATGCGGCTCACGAAGGACGGAGAGACCTTCGACGCGCGGCGCGCGGAGAAGAGCCAGTGGATCGCGTCCAAGGAGATCGAGCTCGAGGCCAAGGAGCAGACCCTCGCGGACCGCGAGGGCGAGATCCGCGCCCAAGCCGAAGAGAATGCCCGGCAGCTCGCCGACCTGGCCGCCCGGGAAGAGACCGTCGAGATCGAAGGAGACAAGCTCGACAAAGCTCGCGCAGAGGCGGAGACCCGCAAGGCCGAGCTCGGGGCGATCGCGCGTGACCTCGAGGCGAAGTCCTCCAAGTTCCGTGACGAGGAAGCCCGCAAGGGCGAGGAGCTCCGGACCTGGCAGGCGACCCTGGAGTCGGAGCAGGCCCTGCTCAAGGAGCAGAAGGAGACGTTCGAGAAGGAGATGCAAGACCTCCGCGAATCGTGGGCCGGGCGAATGATCCGCGTGGAGCAACGCGAAGAGGAGCTCCAGGAGCGCGAGACGAAGGTCCAGGCGGACGTCGAGTGGGTCGCGCGCAACGAGAGCGAACTCGCGAAGCGGGAGAAGCTGACGACCGAGAGCCTCCGGACCGCCAACGAGCTCAAGGCGGAGGGGGAGCGGGTCCGAGGGGACCTCGAGCAGCGCGCCCTCGAAATCGAGTCCCGCGAGCGGAACCTCCGCGAGGAGGCGGCCAACCAGTCCGTGGAGCTCGAGAAGAAGTCCGAGACGCTCCAGGCCCTGGAAGCGGAACTCGCAGGCCGGAAAGCCCAGTCCGAGCGCGAGCTCGCCACCCAGACCCAGCGGCTTAAAGACCGCGAAGCGGAGCTCGTGGAGCGGAAGGCTAATCTCGACACTCACGAAGCAGACCTCGTCTCCCGCGAAGCGGTCCTCACGAACCAGCAGTCCACCCTGCGGCAGGACGAGGACCGGCTCGCCCGCGAGAAGGTCGATCTCCATGCGATGCAGCAACAGCTCGAGTCGAAAGAGCTCGAGCTCGAGCAGACTCGCGAGCGGCTGGACGCCGAATCCCTCCGGCTCCGCACGGAGACGGAGGCGGTCCGTCAGTCCCTCGCCACCAAAGAGGCCGACCTGCTCTCCGAGCGGGAACGCCTCGAGCGGGAGTCGAGCGCCCTCCAGGACAAGCTGGGCACGAAGGCCAAAGAGATGGCGACCCGCGAGAAGTCCCTCGCCGCGCGCGAAGAGGAGCTGCGCTCGGAGGAACAGGACCTCGAGGCCCGCCTCCGCGAAATCGAGTCCCGCGAACGGCAGGCGGAAGCTCGGGCGGCGGAAATCACGGCCCGAGAGCAGGCCCTGTCCCAGGGCGAGCAGGAGCAGAAGGCCCGGAGGGCCGAGTTCGACGACACAGTCCAGACGTTCGAGGCCGAGGCGATCGCGCGGCAGCAGGAATGGAAAGACCTCCAGGCGACCCTGAAGTCGCAGGAGGCGCAGCTGGCTGCCAGCACGGAGACCCGCCAGACCGAAATCCGGAATCGCATGGAGGAACTCGAGCAGCGCGAGCGGAGCGCAAACGCGACGCTCACTCAGGCCCAGATCGAGCGCACGCGGCTTGAGGCCCAAGCGAAGGGACAGGCCACGAGGCAGACCGAGATCGAGGCGGCGGCGGCTCGCGCGGACAAGCGATTCGGCGAGCTCAAGGCGATGGAGGATGAACTCCTGAAGAGCCGCCAAGGATTCGAGTCCGAGAAGGCGGGGTGGTCCGCCCGCCGGAACGAAGAGCTCAAGCAGCTCGAGGCCACGCGGGATGCGGCCGGAGAGCAGACGCAGCAGGCCGAGCGGCTCATCGAGGACTCCCAGCGTCGCGCGTACGTCGCCGCGGAGGCGGAGAAGGCTGCGAAGCGGCAGGCCGAGGAGCTGACCGCCGCCCAGGCGGCCCTCGATCGGAAGCGCGCGGATGCGGAGAAGGCGGAGAAGGATCTCGAGGCCCAGATGGCCCAGCTCCGGGAGGCCTCCCAGCGGCTCGGGGCGAAGGAGGTCGAACTGGCGTCCCGCACGAAGGAGCTCGACGCCCTTCAAACCCGGCTCAACGATGGGGAGAAGAAGGGGCTCGAGACCGCGGAGAACCTCAAGGGACGCAAGACGTCCCTGGACCAGGAGGCCGAGCGGATCGCGGCCATGGCCGCGCAGTTGGACAGGCGCCAGGCCGAGGACGAGACCCGACACGCCGCCGTGGAGACGAAGCTCGCTGACGTCACGAAGCGCGAGCAGATCCTGTCCACGGAGCTCCAGCGTGCGGACAACCTCATGGAGGATCTGAACCGGAAAGGGGCGGAGCTCGCCTCCCGGGACAAGGGATTCGCGAGCCGGCAAGAGGAGCTGGCGAAGCGTGAGCTGGCGCTGTCTCAGCGGGACTCCGAGCTCCGGGAGGGCATGCAGGCGCTCGAGCGGCTGCGCCGCGAGCACGAGACGCGGGCCGCGCAGGTCGAGGAGAACCACCGCGCGGCCGCCGAGGCCCGGAAGGACGCCGAGACGACGCGGACCGAGGCGGAGAAGCTGAAAACCCAGGCAGACGGGATGCAGGCCGAGGTCTCCAAGAACATGCGGTTCCTCCAGAAGAAAGCGCTCGACGTCCTCGACCGCGAAGAGAAACTCCGCGGGCGCGAGGTCAAGCTCGACGACCAGGGCCGGCTCTTGGAATCCCGGGCCCAGATCCTCGACCAGAAGGACCGCGCCCTCGAAGAGGAGAAAGAAGAGCTGACCACGCGCCTCGAGAAGCTGAAGCAGGACAACGAGAAGCTCAGGTCGAAGCTCGCGGAGGCGGAGAAGGCCAGCAAGGGCACGGTGGACATGGACGAGTGGAGGCGGGACATCGACAACCGGGTGAAGATCATCCAGAAGAAGGCCCTCGAACTCCTCGACCGCGAAGAGAAGCTGCGGAAGAAGGAGGAGGAGCTCAGGGCCCTCGCCGCACAGCTCGGGGTCGAGACGAAGTCCTGAGTCCCGCCGTCGCGGCCCCGCGATCGCCGGGGCAAAGCCCATATCGGCCCGAGCCCTACCGCTCCGCGGTGCGAACATGGAACGGCGTGTCCTGACGACTCCGCTTGGCCGCGTCCAGATTGTGATGGAGGCGGGTCGGCTCCGAGAGATGGGCTTCACCCGGGCGAGGCCCACACGGGGCCGCGGAGACCGGATCGAGTCCGAGATCCGGGAGTACTTCGAGGGGAAGCGAACGGACCTCCGCGACGTCCCCGTGGACCTGAGCAAGTGCACGCCGTTCGAGCGGCGCGTCTACGAGGCAACGCGTCAGATCCCCTTCGGCAAGGTGGCGACCTACGGGCAGATCGCGAAGGCGATCGGCCACCCGAACGCACAGCGGGCGGTCGGGAACGCCCTCGGGAAGAACCCAATCGGCGTCGTGATCCCATGCCACCGCGTGGTCGCCGCGGACAGCTTGGGAGGCTTTACTGGCGGACTCGAGTACAAGAAGAAACTGCTCCGCCTGGAAGGCGTGCTGAAGTAGCCGGGCCGCAGGATCAGCGGGAGGCGGCCTTCACGGCCTGATCGAAGTCCGCGAGCAGATCATCCTGATCCTCGAGCCCGACGCTCACCCGGACGAGGCCTTCCGTCACCCCGCTGGTCTTGCGCTCCTGATCCGTAAGGGGACCGTGCGTCATCGACGCCGGCTGCTGCACGAGGGTCTCCATGCCTCCGAGGCTCACCGCGAGGGTCGCCACCCGGACGGACTCGACGAACTTCTTGCCCGCGCGGTACCCTCCCTTGAGCTCGAAGCTGAGCATCGCCCCGAACCCGTCCATCTGCCGCCGGGCCAGACTGTGCTGAGGGAAGTTTCGCAGGCCCGGATAGTGGACGACGCGGACGGCGGAGCGGTCCTCCAGGAATTCCGCGAGGGCCTGCGCGTTCGCGTTGTGTTGGCGCATGCGGAGCGGGAGGGACTTCACGCCGCGCCGGACGAGGAATCCCTCGAACGGCCCTAGGGCGGGTCCGAGCATCTTGTAGTTGAACCACACTCGATTGTAGAAGTGCGGGGAGCGGGCGACGAACGCGCCCGCGACGACGTCGCTGTGGCCTCCCATGTACTTCGTGGCGCTGTGGAGGACGCCGTCCACGCCGAACTCGAGGGGACGCTGGTTCACAGGGGTCGCGAACGTGTTGTCCGCGAGGACGGTCGCTCCGACGGACCGGGCCGCCTTGACGGCCTCGCGGAAATCCGTGATCATCATTGTCGGATTGGCAGGCGACTCGGTGTACACGAGCCGCGTGTCCGGGGTGATCGCCTCGGACCATGCCCCAGGGTGCCGCGGGTCGACGAACGTCGTGCGGACCTTGAACCGCGGAAGGAGGCGTGTGAAGATTTCGGTCGTGGCCGTGTAAAGGCTCGCGCCGGCCACGACCTGGTCGCCCGCGTCGACGCAGGAAAGGATCGCGGATGCAATCGCGCCCATCCCAGAGCCCGCGACGAGTGCGCGGGAGCCGCCCTCGAGGTCCGCGAGCACGTCCTCGAGCTCGCGCAGGGTCGGATTCCCCCAACGGGTGTAGAAGGCCGCGGGGGCCGTGGCGTGCGCGAGCGCCGCACCTTGGCGCACCGAGTCGAGCGCCCAAGTCGAGCTCGCGTAGATTGGTGTGACGAGGGGCGCGTAGCCCTTCCGACGCCGACCGTGGATCGCCCGCGTCGCCGTGCCCCGTTCGCGCCGCGCCACGCGTCCGCGAGCACCCGTGCGCGCAAATAGGTTTCGCCGGCTTCTCAGGGGGGCGGCGGATCCGTGCGTTGCTACCGCATATCAGGGCGCACCGGAGGAGTTTCAACTAGTAATACCGGAATCCTCAAAAGGGGAAGGCGTATTCCAAAGCCGCCCGGCCCCTCCTAGGACCGGGCTTCATACCGATTGGAGGTACCCTGATGTCGCGCGAGGTGGACTACGCACCCAAGCCGATCGATCCGGATTTCATGAACAAGCCCGATGAATATCCGGAGACGGGCACCCACAACAACCACAAGATCCTGGGCGAGGGCGTGCAGCGGACCGACGCGAACGGCAACCCCTACCCGACGAAGCTGGGAATCCACGGGACCCACGTCGCCGTGGACTGGGAGGCCTGCGTGGCAGACGGGGTGTGCATGGATGTCTGCCCCGTGGACGTGTTCGAATGGGAACTCGCACCGGGGAAGAAAGGCACTGGCAACGACAAGATCGTCGAGAAAGGCAGTTCGGAGTGGGACAAGTACCGCACGGATAAGTCCGAGCCGATTCGCGAGTCGGACTGCATCGACTGCATGGCGTGCGAGACGGCGTGCCCGACGAAGGCCATCAAGATCAATCCGTAGACGACATGAACGGTGCGCCCGCGCTGCGGGCGCGATCCTTTCTTCAGCCATCCGTCGAGACGGAGGATTCACGGGGTCTGGCCGGGAAGCTCGGCCCGGCGGGGTACGAGGGATCTCCAGAGTTTTCGGAGGGGGTCCGTCACGACCGCAATTTTGCCGCTCCGGATTCCCAGATAAACGACAGCGGTGAAGATCCAGTAGGCCACGTACGCGATGGACTCGAGGATTGTCGGGGCATCGCTGTATCCGACGATGCCGCGGAGCAGATAGCCAAGAGGGTTCTCCGGGCCAGATGAGAACACAGCGCTCAGGTCGTACACGAGGCCGCTCCCGAACGCCCAGCCGAACGCCTCCTGCAGTTCGTGGATGCCGGTCGCGAAGAGGCCGGCACCGATCACGACGAGAGCGACACCGGTGATCTGAAAGAAGCGGTGGAGCGGAATCCGCCAGGAGAGCCGCATGATGCCCACGCCGATGACGCCGGCAACCAGGAGGCCAATCCCGACACCGAGAGTGGCATCGGCGGCCGAGGTCTCCGCCCCGGCGCCGAACATGAGGAGGGCCGTCTCGACGCCCTCTCGGAACACGACGAGGAAGGAGAGGACCACGAGGCCGAACAGCTGGCTGCCGTCGAGGTAGGAGTCGATCCGCCTCTCCACGTGGGCGGAGAGACTCTTGGACGCCTTCATCATCCAGAAGACCATCGACGTCAGGACGACGACCGCGAGGATCAGGGCGAACCCCTCGAAGGCTGCCTCGGCAGACCCGGTGAACTCGGCGCCCAGGAGGAACAGGCTCCCGGCGAGACCCGCGCTCGCGAAGAAGGCCGCAACGGTGCCGCCGTACACGTACCGACGCAGGCCCGAGCGGTCAATCTTGACGAGGTACCCGAGGATAATCCCCACGACGAGGGCGGCCTCGACTCCTTCCCTCAGCCCGATGATTACTCCCGGTGCGATGCCCGCCGTCGCCACGACCGATTCCTCGTACGGACGCGCTCTATAACCCTGTAATATTTAACGGTTAGGTCACCCGAAACAGAACGCAGAGCAACCTAAATCACGCCGGGTCCCTGCGCCAGCGGGCTAAGCCTACCGCAAGTACAATACATATCCGCTGGGCCATCCGGCTAGAGGCTTTATGGAGGGTGACCCGTTTGGGAGACCCGAAACCATGGCGAAGGCATCCGGACTGACGGAGAACGTCGAGATGTACCTGAAGTACATCTTCCTGCTCTCCGAACAGAATCACGGCACGGCCAAGACGGGCGAGATCTCCCACTACCTGAAGGTGGCGCCCTCGAGCGTGACGGAGATGCTCGAGCGGCTCCAGAAGGAGAAGCTCGTCAAGTACGCGAAGTACCAAGGGGCGACGCTGACCAAGAAGGGCAAGGACATCGCGCAGAAGATCCTCCGACGGCACTGCACGATGGAATACTTCCTCGTCCACCTCGGCGTCCCCGAGGGCAAATACCACGACGAGGCCTGCGAGATGGAGCACGTGTTGAGCGACGACACGACGCGGCGGCTACAGAAGGAGATCGACTGGCCCCCGACGTGCCCGGACTGCTACGACTTGTCGAAGCTCCACTGCCGGCACCTCGTGGCCAAGCGCTAGAGCCCCTCGTTCATCGAACCGCTGCGGTACCCGCGCAGGTCGACGGTCACGTAGACGAAGCCCGCGTCCCGGACGGCCTGGAGCGCCTTCCCCGACACTTCGGGGGAGGTCAGGCGGGGGATGTCCTCCCTCGGGACCTCGATCCTCGCGATCCCTTCGTGGGCCCGCACCCGCACGACCGGGAATCCCAGGCTCCGGAGGGCCTGCTCCGCTACGTCAACCCGCTGCAGCTTTTCCACCGTGATGACCTCCCCGTACGCAATCCGCGAGGAGAGACATGCGTTGCTCGGCTTGTCGTGGAAGCTGAGGCCCAGCTGCCGCGCGAGGGCGCGGACCTCCGACTTCCCGAGGCCGTTTTCGACGAGAGGATGCCAGAACCCTTCCTCGTCCATCGCCTGGATCCCGGGGCGGTAGTCACCCAGGTCCGAGACGTTCACGCCGTCCGCGATCACGTCGAAGCCGAGCTCGGCGGCCAGGGGGCGGAGGTTGCGGCCCAGCTCCTTGCGGCAGAAGTAGCACCGGTTCGTCGGGTTGGCGACGTAGGACTCGTTCATCAGCTCGGACATGCGGAGAATCCGGAGAGGGATGCCAATCTCCCTCGCCTCGGCGACCGCCTCCTCGAGCTCGTGGCGGGAGAGAGACTCCGCGTCCGCGAGCACGGCCAGCGCGTTGGATCCGATCGCGTCGAACGCGAGCCGCGCGATGAGGCCGCTGTCGACGCCCCCTGAGAAGGCGACGAGGATCCGCCCTCGCTTTCTCATCTCCTCGATCATCCCTCGATACGTCTGGTCGAGGTGGGTCTCGGAGACCGCGGCGCACATCCACCGTGCCAAAGCATCCGCCCGGATAAAGACATGCGCAAAGCGAAACGGTGCTGCGGCGATCGGGCCATCGCGGAACGATGCGTCCGGAGTTCCTCGAGTGCACGGCCTGCGGCAGACACCATGAGGTCCGGCTCGCGAACCTCTGCGAGTGTGGGGGCCCCCTGTTCGCTCGGTATGACCTGTCTGCAGCCCATCGAGAGGATCTCCTCCGCCGGCGGGACCTCTGGCGGTACGCGCCTCTGCTCCCGGTGGCGCCCAGGGACCGGAATTGCTTAACCGTTTCGCATTGGACGCCGATCACGGCCGCGGCCGTGACGCCAAGGCCATGAAGCGAGATCGGCGGAGGAAGGGTCTATGGATGTGCGACCTGTCGCGGCGTCGCTCGACCGAATGCGAAACGTATAACTATGGTGTAGGGTGAATCACCGAGCTACGCACCCAAGGGCACGATAGCTGCAACCTAGGTGTCGAGACTCCGTGGGGGATCGAATGGCAAAGTACGTGCTAGCAGCGGACTACACCCTGATGACGGACTACCGGGGCGTTCCCCTCGCGACGTTCTTCAGCTGCATTCCCACGGACTTCTGGCACTCCCGCCTCGTCTACCGCATCCTCGCGGATCCGCCCAAGCTCGATGCGACGGGGCAGCCCATCCGAGCTCCGTACGGCCTGCGCAAGGTGGAAGCGGGCCTCGTGAAGGCGTACGGCCGGGACGAGGTCGTCGTCGCGCCGCCGCAGAAGATTGACGAGTACATCACGGAGGACACAGAGGTCGTCGGTCTGCACACGATGGACCCGCTGGGACTCGGACCCGTGAGCATGTCGTTCACGATGGGCGGCGTCCTGACGCCGTACACAAAGGCGAAGTTCCTCGAACTCGCCGCGCAGAGCCAGAAGCCGAACCGGAAGTACAAGGTCATCCTCGGAGGACCCGGCGCCTGGCAGTTCGACAACCGGCCCGGCCTCCAGGAAGAGCTGGGAATCGACCACCTGGTCTACGGGGAGTGCGACCACTTCATCGCGGACGTGTTCGAGCAGGTGAGGAGCGGGAGCGCGCCTCCCGTCATGCGTTTCAACAACCGCACGGCCCCCCGCGTGGAGGAGGTGCCCAAGATCCTGGCGCCCGTCATGCACAACATGGTCGAGGTCATGCGCGGGTGCGGCCGCGGATGCGAGTTCTGCGAGGTCACGCTCCGCCGACCGCGCTACTTCCCCCTGGACTTCATCGCCGATGAGATCGCGGTCAACGCCCGCGCCCCGAACGGGAGCTCGATCCAGCTTCACTCGGATGACATCTTCCTGTATCAGCTCGAGAACTGGAGGACCTTCGAGCCCAACGAGGACGCGGTCAAGGGCCTGTTCGAGCACGTGATGAAGCAGCCCGGGGTCTCCCACTGCTACCCGACCCACGGCACGGTGAGCGCGGCGGTGACGAACCCCGACCTCATCGCGGACCTCTCCAGGATCGTGCACGCGGGACCCGATAAGTGGATCGGGATCCAGAGCGGCATCGAGACCGGCAGCCCGAGGCTGTCCAAGGCCGTCCTGAACCGCAAGGCCGCGCCCTTCACCGCGGAAGAGTGGCCCGAGATCGTCGTCCAGGGAACGGAGATCCTGAACCGGAACTACTGGTTCCCCGCCTTCACGATCATCATGGGGCTCCCGGGGGAGACGCCCGAGGACGCCTGGCTGACCGTGGACCTGATCGACAAGATGGAGCAGATCCCGAACGGTCACTTCGTGACGGCCCCGCTCACGTTCGTGCCGGTCGGCGCCCTCCGCGGCGAGGAGTTCTACAGCATCCACGACATGATCGACGAGGCGCGGTTCAACATCGCCTACCGCGCGTGGCGCCACGAGGTCCTCGAAATGGACTCCCTCCTCTGGGATCTGACGAAGCTGCCGCTCCCTCTTCGCGCGATGGTCGTGGCGACGGGCCGCCTCGGGGGACGGTACATCCTGCAAATCATGCGACGGTATGGAGAGGACCGCGGCTTCCGGATCCGGGAGCCGGCGAAGACGCGCCGGCAGGCCGAGGGACACACGATCAGCTTCCCCGCGGCGTGAGCGACGCGCAGGAAACGCTATCCAACGGGTCGATCCTACCCGCTCGAGGGGTTGGACACGTCTCCGAGCAGGGACGAACGCCGCCTGTACGGGGATCTCGCGTGGACGTGGCCCCTCATCAGCCCTCCGGAGCAGTACGCGTCCGAGGCGCGGGAGTTCCAAGGTTTCCTGCGAGCCGCGGCCTCCGGGAAGCTCCGGAAGGTGCTTCACATGGGATGCGGAGGGGGCCACGTGGATTCGCAGCTCAAAAAGTACGTCCGGATCATGGGCGTGGACCTCAGTTCGGCCATGCTCCGCCTCGCGCGACGGCTGAACCCGGATGTGACGTACCGCAGGGGCGACATGCGCTCCGTCCGCCTGGGCGAGTTGTTCGATGGGGTCCTCATCTCCGATGCGGTCGCCTACATGCGAACCCCGCGAGATCTTGCGCGCGCCTTCGCCACCGCACATCGCCACCTCCGACCGGGAGGATCGTTCGCCACGTACGCGGAGCACACGTTCGAGCGATTCGAGCAAAACTGGACCCAGGCCATTCGGGGACAGCGGGGGGACACGGAGGTCGTCTTCGTCGAGAACCGCTACGATCCGAATCCTCGGGACACGACCTTCGAGGCGACCTTCCTGTACCTCATCCGCCGCCGCGGGCGCCTTACCGTCGAGAGGGACCGGCACGTCCTCGGGCTCTTTCCCGTGGCCACTTGGCGGCGGACCTTGCGGGATGCTGGCTTCCGAGTCCGACATGCGGGACCCGACCCGGACACGCCCGACAACCCGACGCCCTGGTTCGTCGGGCAGAAGCCCCCGTGACGGTTGCTCGGAACCCTTATCGGGGGCGTGGCCCCTGACCGTCCGGGGTCATGGAGGAAGTCGAGAAAGCTCTGTTCCCGGTGGGTGCGGGAACCGCGGCAGGCGGCCTCGAGCTGCGCTGCGCGATCTTCGCTCATCTCAACGACCGACTCGTCCTCATTCGCCAACACAAGGACCCCGTGTTCGGCGAGGCGTGGACGCTCCCGGGGGGCGTCCTCGACTACGGCGTGCATCCGCGTCTGTGCGCGACCCGCCTCCTGCGGGAGCAAACGGGCGAGACGCCGAAAATGATCCGCCTGGTCGGTGTGCGATCCGCGATGGGAGGAGACTGGGTCCTGACCTTCGAATTCGAGGCGCAGCTGCCCGAGGAGGCCACCTTGGAGAAGGGGAGCCATCCCGTCCGGACGGAGGCGATCGACGCTCCGCTCCCCGCCGACCTGCACCCCTGGTCCCGCTCCGAGCTCGAGATGTATAAGGTCCTTCGACTCGTGAAGGCCTCCCACGACGGGGGGCGGTGAGGCCTCAGCCCGAGGCCGCGACCCACGCGAGGTACTGCCTCGCCTTCGCCTCGGCGCCGTCCTCGCCGAGGATGGACGGCAGGGTCTTCGCACGCAGCAGGTCGACGATCCTCTCGAGGTCCTGCGCGGTCAGGGCGTTCGGGTCGGCGTGCACGTCGCGGAGGCGCTTGCGGAGCATCGCGAGGGCCATGTCCCCCCAGATGGACCGCATGTCCTCCGCAATGCGCTCGTACGCCGCCTGGACGCCCACGCGGATCATGCCTCGGACTGCATCGCGTGCGCGCTCAACCACGCGCTGTAGCCGATGAAGAACAGGACGACGAGCGCGGCGACCTGAAAGCCGTCCGAGACGATCGGGTCCAGCCCGACCACGCGCGCTGCCGCGCTCAGACTCAGGGCGATCCCGGCGGCCGCGAGGCCGACGCTCAGCCGGTAGAGGAGGCCGCCGCGCATCATGCGAACGCCGCGATGTGCGAGGAGGAACGCCCCCAGGACGCCGCAGAGGATGCTCAGGATGAGCACGACGAAGCTCTCGAGGAGGATCATGGGCTCGCCTCCCTGCCATGCTGGGGCGGCGGGCCTTAAGGGTAGGCCCTTCAGTCTCAGTCCTGAGAATCGTCACCCGCTCGGCGCCGCGATCCGTGCGGTCACGGTCTGCCCGCCCGCCTGGGCGAACCCGAGGCCCCGGTACAATGCGATCGCGGGCTCGTTGCCCATCGTAACGTATAGGGCCCAGCGGGGCTCCTCGAGGGCCGCGAGACGCGTCGACGCGGCCGCCGCGAGAGCGCGGGCGATCCCATGGCGGCGATGGTCTGAGGCGACCCCGAGCTCCGCAACGAGCGGGGATCCCATCCAGTGGCTCACGAGGATGGCCCCCGCGAGTTTTCCGCCATCCAGCGAGACGAACGACGACTCCGGCATGAACCGGCCTGTCTCGCCGCGCAAGATTCCGGAGATGTAGCCGCGCCAGTCCTCCTCGGAGCCCACGTGCATCCCGTACTGCTGCTCGGCGTGGCCCTCGTAGACCTCCATGAAGAAGCGGGCGAGGCCCGGGACCTCCGCTTCCTCGGGCGGCTTCAAGGGCACCGCGGAAGGCGGCCATCGCCGCGTCGGGGCTTCCATCCTCATCCTCGCGAACACGCGCTGGAACCCGAGGGCCTCGAAGTCCCCCTCGTACGCCTCGTCGAACGAGGCCGTGATCGCCCCCGCTCCGCCAGAACGCAGCAGGTCGAGGGCGCGGATGAGCGCGACTCGGGCCTCGTCGGCGTGGGCCGGGTCAAGGGAGAAGCCCGTGATCGTGTCGGGGAGGAGGCGGACCGTGCCGATCATCGCATCCCCCGTGCGGATCGCGTAGTGCGTCCTCTGCTCCTCCTTCGGCAACGCGAGGTAACGCTCGACGTGAGCCGGGACGGAGCGCGTCGGCAGGTCCGTGCGGCCCGCGACATAGAGGCGCCAGTATTCCTCGGCATCCAAGGTTTGGAGGGGCTCCAGGCGGAGGAGAGTCACAGGAGCGGCGAAGAAGGGGGTCGGCTTGAATCTTTCCGGGGGCCGAAATTTTATCCTGTGGCCGGACCTACCTCCGCGCGATGGACTTCGAGCCGACCGAGACGCAGGCGATGACCCGCAAGATGGTCCGGGACTTCGTCGAGCAGGAGATCATCCCGGAGTCGATGAAATACGACGAGAGCCAGGAGTTCCCGGCCCACTGGGCGAGGAAGATGGGCGAGCTCGGCCTCCTGGGCATCTTCGTGCCGGAGAAGTACGGAGGCTCGGGGCTCGACACGGTCTGCTACGCGATCGCGATCGAGGAGCTCGCGCGCGGGGATGCGAGCGCCTCCGTGATCGCCGCGGTCTGCAACGGGCTCGCCTGCGAGCCGATTCTCCGATGGGGCACGGAGGACCAGAAGCGGAGGTTCCTCGTGCCCCTCGCGAAAGGCGAGTGGGTCGGAGCGTACGCCCTGACGGAACCGGGCAGCGGCTCCGACGCGGCCGCGATGCGGACGACCGCCCGGCTCGAGGGAGACGAGTGGGTCCTCGACGGGACGAAGGCGCTCATCACGAATGCGTATGCGGCGAAGGTCCTCGTGACGTACGCGCGGACGGGCGAGAAGAAGTACGACATCTCGGCCTTCATCGTCCCCACGGACGCGCCCGGATACAAGCTCCTCCGGAAGGAGAACAAGATGGGGATCCGCGCGAGCGACACGATGCTCCTGGGCTTTGACGGCTTGCGGATCCCGAAGGAGAACCTCCTCGGCCAGGAGGGAAAAGGGTTCAACATCGCCCTCGCCACGCTGGACGGCGGCCGCATCGGCATTGCGGCGCAGGCCCTCGGCATCGCCCAGCGCGCCCTCGAAGAGTCTCTGAAGTATGCGAAGGAGCGGGAGGCTTTCGGGTCGAAGATCGCGGATTTCCAGGCGATCCAGTGGAAGCTCGCGGACATGGCAACGGAGATCGAGGCGGCACGCCTCCTGACCTACAAAGTGGCCCGCCTCAAAGACGGGGGCCAGAAGCACACGTACGAATCGAGCGTCGCGAAGCTCTTCGCCTCCGAGGCGGCGCACCGCGCGGTCGATGCGGCGGTCCAAATCCACGGCGGGTACGGATTCGTCAAAGACTACGTCGTCGAGAAGCTGTACCGGGACCAGCGGATCACGGAGCTCTACGAGGGCACCTCGGAGGTCCAGCGGATGGTCATCGCGCGGTCCGTCCTGGGCAAGTGAGCGGGCTCAGCCGGTCAGGCGGTACACGCAGTAGTCCGTTTCGCACGGGGTCGAGCCGCTGATGTAGACCTCGCCGGCCGTGAGGTTCACGATGGACCCGAAGAGGGTCTTGACGCGGTCGGCCTCGGAGTCCTTCGGGTTCTCATGGCGGCAGATCGAGTCCGGCCGGGAGAGATGGTCCCGCTGGATCTTCATGACCGTCTCGGGGGTCACGCGGCCGAGCGCCGGCTCGAGGAGCTTCTTCGCCCGGTTGTACCGCATGATCGAGCAGAACTTCTCCTGCTGATCCCGCTCGTACTTGACCATCCTCTCTCCCACGTAGTGGTTCGTGTGGACGAGCCAACCCCCGTCCCCGTAGAGCGCCTCGAAGTCCGTCGCGGAGCCCTCGAGGGAGTAGAGCTCGCCCTCCTTCGAGCAGACGATGTTGTTGAAGCTGGAGCTCCGCCCTGCGGGCATCGCGGACTCAAGGGCCTCCTTCAGGGTGCGGGACTCGAGGACGCGCCGGGGCGCGAACATCTTCGGGATGCCGACCCGGACGTCGTTCGGGCTCACCGCGTTCCCGGTCAGGCTGATCCCTGCGTCGTTGAAGCCCATCGTCGGGAAGAGACCCTGATACGACATCGCAAAGAACGCGGGCTTGCCGTCGACCGCGACCCGGACCGGCACGACGAGGCCGTCGTAGTCCGGCGTGTAGTCCTCGTTGTGGGCCACGAGGACGCTCCCATCCGCCGTCTGCTCGGGCCCGACGGCGAGATCCGTGCAACCCTTGAGACCCGCGGACGGGCTGTGTCCCGACCACTGCGCCTGGAGGATATCGAAGGGAACCCCGCTGCCGGCGGCGTACCCGCGCATCTCCTCGATGAAATCGGGGTACCACGCCTCGATCCGAGGGAGGATTTTGCGGCCATACCGCTTCGCGCCGTCCATCGTGGCGCCCGTCTCCCACGTGAGTTCCTTGCGGAAGATCTCGACGGCCCGCTTCGCCTCCTTCGCAAACCGTTCCCCCAGCTGTTCCCCGACCTCCCGGGGCGATCCGCGCGCGCGAAATACAGGGAGGGAGGCGTAGGCAGGCTTCGCGGGCTCTAGGGCGGCGACCATGCGTAGGGATGGGAGAATCCCCGTATGAGGTTTCCTTGGACCGTTCGCCCTCAGGGCTAGGCGGGCGTGCGCCGCGCCCGGAGGCGCACCCAGAACCAGTCGACCGCAGCGACCACGAGTCCGAGCACCATGCCGTCCAAGACCGCGAGGACCGTGGCAAACGCATACTCCCCGCCACGGACGCCAATCCAGTACGCGGCGAGCCAGAGGACCGGGAAGGAGACCCAGATGATGGCCCAACCGAGGATCGCGCCCGTGGCCCTCACGCGAAACACGTCCGGAGGCGCGCCGCGGCGGATGAACACGACCATGAGGATCCCGGGGACCACGATGGCCGCCGCGAACTCCGCGGGTCCGAAGGTCCCGCCGGAGGCAACCAGGGCCAGCACGATGATGACGAGCCCGAGGAGGATTCCCTCGTAGGCCCGAACGAGGTCGACGGCGAGCGGGCGGCGCCCAGGCGCCGCGTCGTCGGAAACGCCCCCGGTGGCCATCGCGACGACAAGAGACCGCTCCCCTTAGATGGTTGCGCCGAACATGAGGACCCTTTATGACCCGATGCGACTTCTCCGGGTTCGATGGCCTCGACCCGCGTCCTGTACATGGAGGAAAGGAAGGGACAGGATCCCGATCCGTGCTACCGTCGCGAATTCGACGCGAAGGTGGTCGAACGCGGGCCGGACTATGTCGTCCTGGACGAGACCCTCTTCTACGCGGAAGGTGGCGGGCAGCCCGACGACCACGGCATCATGCGCTGGGCCGGCGGCGAGGCGAGCGTGCACCGCGTGACGAAGGAGAAAGGGGTCGTCAAGCACCATGTGGACCGGATGCCCGAGTCGGACACCGTGCACGGCGTGATCGACTGGGAGAGGCGGTACAAGCACATGCGGATGCACACGTCGCAGCACCTCATGTCCGGGCTCGTCTTCCGGATCTACGCCGCACGGACCGTCGGCAACCAGATCCACGCGGACTTCAGCCGCGTCGACTTCCAGCCCGCGAACTTCACGCCGGAGGACCTCGAGCGAATCGAGGAGGAGTGCAACGCCGTCGTCGATGCCCGCGTGGACGTGCGGATCTTCGAGGAGGAACGCGTCGTCGTCCAGAACAAGCTCGAGGACCGTTCCCTCCTCGACCTCATCCCGCAGAGCATCCGGCGACTGCGGGTCATCGAGATCGGCCCGGCCGACTACTGCCCCTGCGGCGGCACCCACCTGAAGAACACGAAGGAGATCGGCCGCATCCATATCCTCGAGAAGCGCTCGAAGGGGAAGGAGACGGATCGGATC
>JBGPGA010000023.1:0-21149 GCA_041483635.1 Thermoplasmata archaeon | reverse complement strand
TCCCGTACAGGTAGTTCGGGTTCATCCCAACGCCCGGCTCCGTTGCGAGGGAGAAGAGGATCGCGAGGCCCCCGAAGCACCCGAGGCCGATGAGCATGAAGGGCCGCCGCAGGCGCGTGATGTCGGACCACCGCCCGAAGGCGACGAGGGAGATCGCGAGCGGCACCCCGAAGGCTAGGACGATCACGATGATCGTCATCATCGGAATGTTGCCGTTGCCCCGGCCGCCGATGATCTGGTCCGTGAAGGTGAGGACGTATCCGTAAAGGGCGACGACCGGGATGTACACGGGCAGCAGCCGGATGATATCCTTGTTCCGGAAGACCTCCCTGAGAAGTCCAATCGTCCCTAATGGGGGTGCGGGCGAGAACTTCGCGTCCTGCACGAAGAACTGGACGAGGAGGACGGACAAGACGACCCCCGCCCCTCCGACGAGGAGGACGAGTTCCGGGCTCCAATGGAAGGCGGAGAGGGCGATGAAGCCCGCGCCGAAGCCGCCCGCGAGGCCACCGAACGTGACGAGGTCGAACACGGCCATGAGCTGCGCGCGATTGCGGAGGGAGCTGTGGTCGTTCACCATGGCGAGCGTCGAGGCCACCTTCGCTCCCGCGCCGAGCCCGAACATCGTGAAGAAGACGGCCGCGAGGAACGGCTTCGCCGGGTCAGGGACGAACGAGCCGATGCTCACGATGAAGAGGAGCACGGCCGCGGCGGTGATTACGTGGGCGAAGATGAGGATGCCCTTGCGTCCGTGCGTGTCGCATCGTGCGCCGAAGTACCCGACCGTGGCGATCTCCGCGATCGGGTACACCGCGAACAGGAGTCCGTGCCAGAACGCGTTCGCCTGGCCGGGGAGGATGACTTGTTGCATGACCGCTACGCCCGCGAAGGCCGCGGCCCGCATGATGAAAGTCGCGAAGTAGAGGGCGGAAAGGTTCCGGACGTCCGAGGCATCCAGTCCGAGGAAGCGCTTCCAGAACCGGGTCATCCAGTCCGCTAGGCCGATGGAGTCACTCTCAGGCGGCCGCCCGGGGTCGCTGGTGCGGCGCACCCCCTCAGGGGGATATAGGCTTATCCGGCTGAAAGTCGGCCGGGCGTTCCAGCCGTCGTCCCCTCCGCGGTCGCCCCGGAATTGGGTCCGAGAGTCGCAGCCGTGGCTCGGCGGAGTGCCGCGAGCCCGGCCAGCCTGTCGAGGGCGTGACGCGAGTGGGCGGCCGGCGCCCTCCCCCTGCGGATAGTCCCACGCCTGACTTTCACCTCGTTATCCTTAAGTACGGAGGTGCCGACTTGGGCCCGGTTCAGGAGGTCATCCCCTGTTCTGCAACAAGTGTGGCCGACAGCTCCCCGACGGTTCCGTGTTCTGCAACTTCTGCGGCGCCCAGCAAGGCGTCATCCCCCAGGCCGGGGGCGCTCCCGTGGCGCCGGGGATGCCGCAACAGGCACCGGGCGTGCAACCGTACAACCCGGCGGCCCCCGTTCAACAGGTCGCGGCCCCCGCGATGCCGCTCAACCTGAAATGCAACTCGTGCGGCGCTCCCCTGAAGCCTTCCTCGGGACTCGCCCTCGTCGTGTGCGCGTATTGCGGTGCGGCCACCGCGATGGGAGCCGGCGGTGCGGCCCAGGTCATCCAGAAGCACTTCATGCTCGCGAGCACGATCGGCCAGGAGCAGGCCCTCAACGCGGGCGGGCAGTGGCTCAACAAGGGCATCTTGCGCCGCAAGGTCGCCGAGAAGTCGGACCTCGGGAACACGGTCCTCAAATTCGTGCCGTACTGGGTCGTCCCGACGACGATCGTGGCGGACTACCAGGGGACGAAGGGCTCCGGGGTGGCCCAGATGCGGTCCGAGACCACCGGGGGCAAGATCCTCGGCGGAGCGCTCTTCGCGATCACGGCCGCCGCCGCGGCGAACCAGAACCAGAACCGGAACGTGCAGCCACAGATCGTCCGCGTCCGGGACCGGATCCAGATCTCCAAGAACATCCCCGTCGTCGCGGTGCGCGGGTACAACAAGTACCAGCCCGAGGGCGGCTACGAGTTCAACGAGGCCGCGAAGGTCAACTTCGACAAGCGAGCGAGCGGCGGCTCCGAGGTCATGGACGGCGACGTCACGGAGGCCGAGGCGAAGCAGCTCGCGGGCGGGCAGGCGCAGAAGATCGCGGAGCGGGAGGCGAAGAAGCGCGTCGACACCCTCGAGTCGATCCAGGTCTACCCGACGATGACGGACGGGGAGCTCCTCCACGTGCCCGTCTTCTTCGTGGAGTACCAGTTCAAGGGAAAGCCCATGTTCATCGCGATCGACGGCAACGCCGGACACGTCATGAACGGCGAGCGGCCGGCCGTCGCGCTTTGGTGACCCGTTTGGGACATCCGCTGGACTTCCACCACTACCCCTAAATACATAGCTTTCAAGAACGATAGCGCAAAAGGCTAGGCGAAGACCATGCCCGATATACGAGAGAAGGTCGAGGACGATCGTGGCCTCATCAAGAAGATTCAGCTGAAGATCCCCGGATACGCTGGCTACCGCCGCCGCGAGGACATCCGCAACGCGGACATCCTCCTTCGGAACCAGGTCGCGGACCAGGTCAAGAAGGTCCGCGCGGACCTCGAAGGGGTCCGCGACGGGCTGGCCGCCGACGGGAAGTACCAGGGGCTTCAGCCCATCGGCAACCTCATCTTCCAGCTCCAGGCCACGGAGGCCAAGGTCCGCCACTCGGAGGGCGGCTACTCCGGGATCAGCGCGAACATCCGGGTCGAGGAACCGGAGCTGGACAAGCTGTACGAGTACGACTACTCGATGCTTGACAATCTGGACAAGTGCGCGGCCGTGATCCCGATGATCCAGGCCGCCGGGGACCCGGCGAGCTTCAACACGTCCCTGAAGGCGTTCAAGGACGCCCTCACGGCCTTCGACCAGGCCTTCGACCAGAGGATGATCATGATAACCGGCACGAACGTGAGGTGAGCACGATGATCCCAAGTGTCTTCTTCTTTGGCGGCGCGAAGCGAACGGACCAGACGGCGGGCCGGGGTGAGGGACTCACCTCGAGCATGACGATCGCGTGGGACGACCAGTTCAAGCGCGCGAACATCATGTGGAAGGTCCCCCGCAACATCCGGATGAACGACAACATCGTCGTTCGCGAGGACGAGATCGCTGTGTTCTACCGAGACGGGAAGGCCCTCGCGTACCTCGATAAGCCGGACCGCTACGCGCTCACCTCGCAGAACGTCGCGGTCCTCGGCTGGCTCCAGAAGGTCTTCACGGGCGTCGTCCAGCAGGCGGAGGTCTTCTACCTCCAGAAGCGGATCTTCGACGGCAAGTTCGGGACGCAGGAGCCGTTCCTGTTCCAGGACCCCGACTTCGACATGATCCAGCTGCGCGCGTTCGGCGACTTCCGGTACCGGATTGCCGACCCCGAGATCTTCATCAACCAGTTCGTCGGGACCTTCGGTGCCGCCACCTCGGCGGACATCGAGGACCGCATCAAGGACGAGCTCGTGAAGCAGCTCAACGTCACGCTGGGCAAGATGAAACAGCAGGGCCTCAAGGTCGTGGACTTCGCGGCGAGCCTGAACGACATCGAGCAGGGGACGCTTGCGAACTCGAAGCCCCACTTCGTGAACCTGGGCGTCGAGATCATCCAGGTCAGCGGCATGAACATCCCCCTGCCCGAGACGGTCAAGGCGGCCATCGACAAGATGGGCGCGGCCCGCACCCTCGGCCGCACGAGCGCCGCGGCGTACCAGCAGTTCGCCGTGGCGGACGCCCTTACGAGCGCGGCCGCAAATCCGAGCGGCACTGCCGGGGTGGGAGTTGGCCTGGGTGCCGGCATCGGTCTCGGGTACGGCATGGGCTCCCAGCTCCCCGGGATGATCGCGCAGCCTCCGCAGGCCCAGCAACAGCAGCAGATGAAGGCGTGTCCGAAGTGCGGCACGATGAACCCCGTGACGATGAAGTTCTGCGGGTCGTGCGGCGCGGACACGACGATTGCCGCGGGCAGCAAGCCGTGCATCAAGTGCGGCAAGCCCGTCCCGCCCGGCCTGAAGTTCTGCGGCGAGTGCGGCGCGCCTCAGGTCCTGAAGTGCCCGGACGGCCACGACGTCCCCGGCGGCATGAAGTTCTGCCCCGAGTGCGGCAAGCCGGTCCAGCAACCCTGAGCGGGACCCGTGCGAATCCGGGTGGGACGTCCGTCCCATCCGGACCTTCCTCCTTTCTCCTTCCCCGAAATCCCACGTCGTGTGCTCCCTTCCGGTCCCCGCGGCGAACCCGGGAGTGCCAACATAACATCTAAGCCCCGATGCGGGAATCGCCGGGGCACCTCGGAAGTGGCCACCTATGCAACCCGCATCCCCACCCCCGTCACCCGCCCCTGCGATCGCCGCACCGAAGCTGTCGTCCCTCGCGCTCTACTCGATCGCCGGGATCGCCATCATCGCCATCGCCGCGATCTTCGGGTTCATCCTGTTCGCGTCGGGCCTGAGCTTCACGTCCCAGCTCTGGTGGATGGGGCTAAGCGGCCTGATCTTCGCCTTCCTCTTCTACATGGTCTACGCGTCCACGCACAACCGCACCGTCGCGTTCCCCCTGTCCGGGGCGTTCTTCGTGATCGGAGTCGGGAGCTTCTACGGCTCCATCTTCGTGGACGCGAACCAGGTCGGCCTGGGGAAGCTCGTCCTGAGCCTCATTCTGTCCATCTTCGTGGTCCTCGTCCTCGTGGGCATGTTTTACATGGCCCGGGGCGAGGAGCGCGACGCGATCCGGAAGAGCCAGCGCCGGATCACGCCTTAGCCGGCTCGAGGTAGACCTTCAGCGGCGCCCAGTAGAAGTCGAGCCATCCCTGGCGGAGATCCTCCGCCAGGCGGTTCGGGACGTTGCTGTGGACGAACATGAGCCGCGTCGCCTGCCCCTTCTTCGAGAAATGGAACATGACCTTCGAGTCGGGGTCCGACTCCTTGAAGTCCGTGCTCCGCCAGGACTGGACGATCACCTTGTCCTTCTCGATCCTCAGGTTCTCGCCGCGGATGTATCCGTCGAACGCGGAGAACTTCCCGCCGACTTTCCGAGAGAGGGAGGCCTTGTCCCCCGTGAACGCGCTGTGCTTCTTCGAATCGAGGATCGCCTCGAACACCGCGTGCGGCGGTGCGTCCAGGAGGACCGTCTGGCGGATCGTCGTGGCCATGCTCGCGCAAAGGGTTGCAGGCGTCTAGAACCTTTCCCCGGGTGCCCCGTGGGCGCGGGTCATGGCCAGAAATCTTCGGCCCGCTGGGTGAAACGGGCCTGTCAGACGAACTTGTAGATGTTCGCGGGAGGCTGGCCGCCGCTCTGGCGGATCTCCTCCTCCAGCTCCTCGAGCATGAGGATGCGGTCGATCGTGGGCGGGTGTGTTGCGAACAGCTCGTTAGCGTGGCGCCAGTGGCTCTTCTTCTCCCCCTCGAGGGCCTTCTGGAGCTCATACTGGTCGATCTGGCCGTCCTGGTTCAGGTCGTACTGCTGCATCCGCTGGCGCAAGTCCTCGTAGTCCTCGCGCGCCTTGACCGGGTCGCCGATGAAGAACGCGCGGAGGCCGGAGGGCTCCGAGTCGGGGCGGGCCAGGCTCAGGCCGTACGTGATCTTCGTGAGGGCGGAGGCGAGGAGGTGGGGGTCCTTCGTCGCCGCGCCACTGTACGCGTCCGCGTACGACTCCCGCGTGCGGGAGAGATAGAGGACGAGGAGCTGGGTGATCAGGTAGACGCAGTAGGAGAGGATCGCGACGGCGATCGCGACCGCGATGGCCTGTCCGGCTCCCTTGCCACGAACCCTCCCGCTGGAGCGGAGGACCTCGAACCCGCCTCGCGCGATCACGTATGCGAGGAGGGGGACCGCGGACGCCCACGTCATGATCGTGACGTCCCGGTGGCGCAAGTGGCCGACCTCGTGTGCGAGGACCGCGCGGACCTCGTCCTGGTTCAGTTGCTCCAGGAGGGGTTGGTTCACGACCATCTCTGCGGAGCCGACCGTGCGTCCGAAGACGAACGCGTTCGGGTCCTCGACGTCGCTCACCCAGAGATGCCGGACCATCGGAACGCCGGCCTGCTGGCAGAGCTCCTGGACCGTACCGTAGAGCCAGGGGTTCGTCTGGGGCGTGACCTCCTGGCGGGCCTTCGCGGCCCACCGCACAATCGAGGGCGAGATGGCCCACTGGATGACCAGGAAGATCACGGTCAGGAGGACGACCGCGAGGAAGCCGAGGAGCGGGTCGATCCCGGACACGAAGAAGTCGACGATGCCGAGGATGGCCAGGAGCAGGAGCGTCAGGATCGCGAAGACGAGGACGATCGTCAGGTCGCTCCCGCGTCGGAGGGCGCCGAGGGAACCCATCGAAACGGCTATAGGCAGGTTGTTCATGAGTCTTCCGACGGCATGCCGGACCTCGTCGAGTCGATTAACTGCCCCCACTGCGGCGGACCCCTGAACCTGACGACAGGCGAGGTCATCGTGACCTGCCCGTACTGCGGCTCCGCCGTCCGGATCCGGAGCGACAAGCCCTTCCTCCTCGTCCACTCGATGCTTCCCGCCCGGTTCGACCGGGACGGCGCCGCCGCGCAGATCGGGAGCTGGATGGAGGGCGGCATCATGAAGCCGGACGACCTCCGCCGCGCGTCGCGGATCACGTCCCTGGACGGGCTCTATCTCCCCTTCTACGTCTTCGAGGCGGACGCGAGCACGGCGTACCAGGGTGTCCTCACCCGGACCGGGACGAACGAACGGAGGACGGGGAATCTCGTTCGGAACTACTTCTGGAAGATCCTGGGGCGCCGCAGCGGCGAGTACCAGGTCGCGGACTTCCACATCCCGCTCTCCCTCAAGGTCCCCTTCGACTCGACGCGGATGCTGAGGGACGCGCGCCTCCTGAACGCGGAGATCGACGAGGACGAGGCGGGGCGGCTCGTCCAGGAGCAGGTCGACGCCCACCAGCGCGAGCTCCTCAAGGACATCGTGGACCTCCTGGAGAACGCGACGACGCAGGTGGCCCTGAAGGATTCCGAGTTCCTCCACGCGCCCCTTTGGTTCGCGACGTACGAGTATCGCGGGAAGAACTACAAGATCGTCGTCGACGCGGCCTCGGGCGACGTGGTCAGCGGCGACATCCCGGTCCCCAGCGGTGGCCTAGGCGAGTTCCTCAAGGATTCGACGAAGGGCCTCTTCGGTCGCTGACTCCGTCTCACTCCTCCGTCGGTTGCGTGTCCTCGTAATCGGCCAGGTACGCCCCGCAGTTCGGGCACATCTCCTCGTCGGGGTCGACCTCCCAGCCGCATTCGGGGCAGTGCTCCATCCCCGCCTCCGACCCCATAGGCCGTTCTCGGGTCTATAAAGTAACGGCATTCAGAACTCGTCAAGGGTCGTCGGTCCCTTCCGGCGGGGGGCCACTTTCCGATCGGACTCCTCCCGTTTCGCCGCCTCGTCCGCGAGGGCCTCCCGCCGCGCCTCGAGGAGCTTCTCGGGGGCCGCGGTCACGAAGGTCTCTCCGCTCGGCTCGCCGACGAAGATCTTCTGCTTCAGATCGCGCCGGAGGCGGTCAAGCTCCTGGTGCATCTTCCTCTCCTTGCGCTTCGCGCTGTAGAGGAACGCCTCGTCCCGCGTGTCCTTCGTCACGAGCATGATGACCTTGCCCTTCGCGCTGCGCCCTGTGCGCCCGCGCCGCTGGATCGTGCGGATCTCGGAAGGCACGGGCTCGTAAAAGACGACGAGGTCGACTTGCGGGATGTCCAGCCCCTCCTCGCCGATCGAGGTGGCGACGATCACGTTGATCTCGCCGTTCCGGAACTTGTCGAGGATCTCGACCTGCTCTTTCTGCTTGAGGCCGATGTCCTCTCCCTTCGAGGACTGCCCGACGAACCGCACAGGCCGGATGCCGGGGATCTTCGAGAGCTCCCGCGTCACCGTATCGGCGGTCTCGCGGTAGTGCGTGAAGACGATGATCTTGGAATCCGGCTTGGCCATGAATTGGTCCCGCACAATCCACGCGGTTTTCTTGAGCTTCGGATGCTCCGCGCTCGTCTCCCGGGCGATCTTGATGGCTCCCTGGACCTTGGCGTGCTTGAGGAACTGGGTGTCGGCGCGGTTCTTTGGCTCGCTCTCGAGACGATCGAAGTAGGATCGCAGTGAGCCCATGCCTTGCGTCTCCGCGAGCGTGATCGCGTGGTTCGCCTTCATTGCGATCGCCTGCGCCGTCATTGCGCCGAACAGTCGGCCGTCCTTCTCGCCGTGATCCAGTCGTTTCCGGACCTCGTCGCCCGCCGCAAGGATGTCCTTTGTCGTGGGTTTCGGCTTCCCCTGGAGGAATCCGATCTTCTTGAGCCGTTCCACTTGTTCGTCGTAGACGGTCTCGAGCAGGGTGCGGATCTCCTTCGCCTCGTCGGGCGCGTCGATCGGGATGCGCTGGATCTCGAGTCCCTGGATGTACGGCAGGACATCCGCGTCGAACTCCGTGCGGATCTCGACCGCGGTGATGCCGAGGTTGTTGCAGACCTCGAGGATCTTCTCCGCGCTGGAGCCCGGAGAAGCCGTCATGCCGAGGACGAGGTGGTCCTTCACCTCCTTGTAGGCCCCGGCGACGTCTGCATAGGCGTAGTCACCGACCGCGCGATGCGCCTCGTCGAAGACGATGAGGCTCACGTCCTCGAGGTCGTATCGTCCCGCTCGCAGGTCGTTCTTGATGACCTGCGGGGTGGAGACAATGAGTTTGTTCTCGCGCCACAAGAGCTCGCGGTCCTCGGGGGACGTGACCTCTCCCGTGAAGACCGCGACGCGCTCGACGACCAGGATCTCCCGCAGGGAGGCGGCGTGCTGTTCGACGAGGGGCTTCGTCGGCGCGAGGAAGAGAACCTTGCCCCCCTTGCGTCGGAGGACCTCCGCGATGACCATCGCGGCGATCACCGTCTTGCCCATCCCGGTTGGCAGGACGACCAGCGTGGAACGCGAGAGGCAAGACTTCGCGATGTTGACCTGATAGATCCGTTCCTCGACGGCTCCCCGGCGGAGGAGCTCGTGGGTCACAAACACAGGCCCGAGAAACACAGGGGCCGCGGGATAACCTTTTGCACCGGACGGGCGAACGGACGACCGGGAGGCTTCAATAGGTCTCGACCGCGAGCCCCTGGACACGAGCGAACCCGCGGTCCCGCGTGAGAAGCCGCTGCCCATGTCGCTTCGTGATGGCTGCGATGAGCAGGTCGGTCGTGCCGATGGTCTCTCCGCGAGCGATTAGGGAAGCCCCGATGTGGCCCGCTTCATGACACGCCTCGAGGTCGAAGTCCAGGAGGGTCAGGCTGTCCAAGAGAGCTGTCGCCCGCGCGAGCTCCGGGCCGCCCAGGTAGTGCGCTCCCACCAGGAGCTCCGAGGCTGCAGGCGCGGTGACGCACTTGGGCTCTCCCGCTTCATCCAGCGCTCTCCCGCGCGCGACGGCCGCGGGAGCCCCGTTGAGCAGGTCCACGAGGAAGGTAGTCTCGAGGCTGACCACGGCGATCACCGCCCGCTCCGGCGGAACTCCCGGGCCAGCTTGGCGCGGGAGATCTCATCTCCTGCTTCCAGGAATGCGAGGAATTCCCGAATCTTCCTCTTGGGGACATCCTTCCAGCCACCCGCGAACTCGACCAGAGGACGATTCTTCCGCGTGAGACGGCGGACGACCTCGCTGAAGCTTTCCCCTTCCCGTTTGAGCGATGCGAGGGCCTCATAGGCATCTGCTGAGAGGTTCACCGTTTTGACAGGCATGTCATGTGTTTATATCAACACACATACATAAACATTGAGCCAGGAGCCGTGAAGGCGCGGCGGGATCCCAGAACCCCGGCTCTCATCCCGCCGTCGCCTTGTCGAACGCCGCGGGGTCCCCGCTAAGGGGCTTCGTTGCGTCGATGCCGACCTTGGACGTGAACCCGTCCTTCGCGCTCGGGTCGATCGACGAGCCGCGTACCCCGTGGAGGACGACGAGCCCCCGATCCGCCTGAAACCGCGTGGCCACGGCCCACTCCACGTCGCGGTCGTCGTACACGTCGATGTCCTCGTCGACGACCGTGACCTGCTTCATGCTCGTGTGCGCGCCGAACGCGGCCATGATTGCGTTCTTCGCGTCCCCCTGATGCTGCTTCCGGATCGACACGATCCCATGGAGCCAGGCGCATCCGCCTTCCGTGAGCCGCACGGCCTTCACGTGGGGCACGGCGCGGGAGACGGCCTGGTAGATCGCAGGCTCGCGGGGCATCCCCATGAACATGAAATGCTCGTCGAGGCCGCCGACGATGATGTGGAAGATGGGTCGGTCGACATGGTAGATGCGGTCCACGACGAGGACGGGCTCCCTGCGGACGATGTCGTACGTCCGCACCGCGTCGACGAAGGGTCCCTCCTCCGCGGTCTCCTTCGTGAGTCGCCCCTCCAGGATGTACTCCGCATCCGCGGGGACCGTCAGGCCATTCTGGATCCTCACCATGTCCACGGGCTTCCTGAGCGTCGCCTGCGTCAGGCCGGAGGCGATGCGGCTCTCATCGACGCCGTACTCGACCGACGTGCCGCCCCCGATGAGGAGCGCAGGGTCCAGGCCGATGCAGATGGCGACCTGGAGTTCCTCCCCTGCCTTCATCGCCTCGTCGTACATGTGCCGCAGGTGGCGGGGCACGATTCGGCACGCCCCGCGGCGCTCGTCGAGGACTTGGATCCGGTGGAACGAGAGGTTGCGAACCCCCTGCCACTCCGCGACCCAGACGCCCGCGGTGATGTAGCGTCCCGCATCCTTCGGGTAAAGCTTGGGGACGGGCGAATCAAGAAGATCGACGTCCGTGGAGGCGTTCTTCTGGAACGGGGCGCGCTCGACGAGCCGTGTGTCCTTCGGGTGAGACTGCGCGTCGAGCAGCTTCGTGAGGAGATCGTCCTTCGTCACGCCCAAAGCCGCCGCGACCCGGTCGCGGGTCGACCAGAGGTTCCCCGCGGCTTCGAACCCGTCGAGGTCGCTGAAGTGCACGGGGACGTTCGGGTGAGCCAGGAGGTGGCGCGTGACCTCGATCTCGCGGCTCACCTTCTCCGTGATCGTGATCGTCTCGTCGGCGAAGCGCTCGAGCCAGGGACGCACGGCCATGGAGATCCCGCGCGCGGTATGCCGGGGACGCGTTAGAAAGCTTTGCGAGGGTGGGAGCCTACGGCGGCCAAAGAGGCGGCGGGCTGCGGTCCGGCGGCTCTGCGGACGGCGGTTCGAGGGGACCCTTCGGCGGACGGCGTAAGAGGAAGTAGCCGGCCCCGGCCATCGCGGCCACCGCTACCCCGCTCAGAGCAATGGCGAGAGGCCCGACGTCGAAGGCGGGGCTGCCGTCTCCCGGTCCGGTCTGCGGGTGTCCTCCCGAGGCGAGGACGGTCATCGTGACGTTGAGCTCGCGTGCCCGCGGGGTCGGCGGCGCGGGTGTGATGTTCGTGACGACGATTCGCAGCGTGTGGTTTCCCACCTGGACCGCGAGGAAGGCGGGGAATGGGACCGATGTTCCTTGCGCGGCAGGGAGCGCGGCCCCCATCTGTACGCTGCCAAGGAACTGGATGGTCCCGTCGGGGCGGCGATCGTATGCGTCCACCTCGGCCGCGCTCGCGGGGGCGGACCCGCGATTGATCACGTCGACGGTGAGATTGACCGAGTCGTTGACGTGCGGTTTCGCGGGAGAGAGGAGGACCCGCACCGGGATGACATCGGGAGTGGGAACGGGAGGAGGAGGCGCGGAGCTCACGTGAATCGTCAGGGACGCGGTCCCAGTCAGGTCCCGCCGGTCCACGACGGTGACCGTGGCCGTCTCGTTCGCCGGTCTGGTGTACGCGTGAGTCGCGAGCGGCGAGCTCTGCCAGTCCGTCCTCTGTCCGTCGCCGAACACAAACCGGTACGCGACGATCAGCCCCTTGCCCTGGTCGTGGCCGCGGCTCGCGGATGCGTTGAAGTGGACCACTTGGCCGATCGCCGGGTACGCGTCGTCCACGGTCAGGGAGGCGACCGGCCCGCTCGGGATCGCGCTGACGACGGCCAGGAGGCTGAAGGCGACCGCCCACACGGCCAGGGCGATCCCCGCACGCCGTCGGAGGGCGACGTAGCTCCTCCGGGAACCCACGGCACCGAAAGCCCCCGGGTTCGTTTAAAGTTACCCCGGTTCCGCCAACAATCTAAATAGCGGCACCCGGTTCGCACCGCCGTGCCCGCGCAGTCCGCGCGCAAGTACGCCCTGCAGAACGCCGTCCTCCATGGAGGCCAGGCGGAGGCGAAGGCCGTCCTGGGCAAGCTCCTCGCGGAGGATCCGTCCTTGCGGCCCCGCGCGAAGGAGCTCTCCGCGGAAATCGAGGCTCTCGTCGCGGACGTCAATACCCTCTCGCCGGAGGCGCAGAGGGACGCGCTCGCTCACCTCGCCCCCGAGCTGTTGGAGCGGTCGAAGGCCGAGGCCGGGCCCAAGGAGCTGCCGCCCCTTCCCGGGGCCGTGGACGGCCAGGTCGTCTGCCGCCTCGCCCCCTATCCGAGCGGCCCGCTCCATATCGGGAACGCGCGGGCCTTCATCCTGAATGACGCATACACGAAGCGATACCACGGCCGTCTCATCCTCGCGTTTGACGACACGATTGGCTCGGAGGAGAAACCCCTCCTGCCCGAGGCGTACGACCAGGTCAAGGCGGGCCTGGACTGGGCCGGGGTCACGTACGACGAGATCCTCTACAAGAGCGACCGCATCCCCCTCCACTACGAGTGGGCGCAGAAGCTCCTCGAGCTCGACGCGGCCTACGCGTGCACCTGCGACGCGGACACCCTGAGGAAGAACCGCGAGGCCGGGAAGGCGTGCGAGCACCGCAGCCAGGATCCGGATGAGACGATCGCGATCTGGAAAGCGATGCTCGACGGGGAGTACGAGGAAGGCGAGGCCGTCCTGCGGCTCAGGACGGACATGCAGGACCCGAACCCCGCCTTCCGCGACCGCGTCCTGTTCCGGGTCTCCCACCGCGAGCACCCGCGCGTGGGGACGCGGTACCACGTCTGGCCCATGCTCGAGTTTTCCTGGGCCGTGGACGACCATCTCCTCGGCGTGACGCACGTCATCCGCGGCAAGGACCTCATGATCGAGGACCAGATGGAGACGCGGCTGTGGGACCTCCTCGGGATCGAACGCCGTCCCGCGTTCGTCCACTTCGGCATCCTCCGGTTCAAGGACCTCGAGCTATCGAAGTCCCGCTACCGGCGGGAGATCGCCGAGGGCCGGCTGACCGGGATCGACGACCCGCGGACGTGGTCTCTCCAGTCCCTCGCCCGGCGCGGCATCCGCCCCGCGGCCCTCCGGGAGTTCGTCCTCGATTTCGGTCTGAGCCTGTCGGACATCGAGGTCGCCGCGGAGACCTTGTACGCGACGAACCGGAAGCTCATCGACAGGGACGCGAACCGCTACTTCTTCGTCCCCGAGCCGGTCGTCGTCGACTTGCACGGCCTTCCGCCGATCGAGACGGTCCATGCGCCTGTACATCCCGATTTCCCGGGCCGCGGGACGCGGACGATCCCCGTGGCCCCGAAGGTCCACGTGGCGAAGGAGGACTTCGACCGATTCCGCGGCCAGGAGGTCCGACTGAAGGACTTCTGCAACGTGGTCCTCGACCACCGCGCGACATTCGTCTCCATGGAGAATAAGGACATCCCAAAGATCCAGTGGGTCTCCCACGGCGGCATCCCGACCCATGTCGTCATGCCGACGGGCTTCGAGTCCCGCGGACTCGGCGAGCCCGGGGTGGCCTCCCTCAAGGTCGATGACGTGATCCAGTTCGAGCGAGTCGGGTTCGCACGGATCGATCACGTGAGTCATGCCGAGGTGCGGGCGTACTTCGCCCACCGCTGATTCGCTCTTATGCCCAGCTGGGCATAACGCCCGGCAACTCTCCTCCGCCTGCGCGGTCAACCTTTTCTACACCATGGGTCTTCCGCCCTCTATGGTCCGGTTCGCGAAGCGCGTCACCTCGATCGAATCCTCCCCGACGGTCCGCATCGGCGACCTCGTCACGGAGATGAAGTCGCGAGGCGAGAAGATCCTCTCCCTCTCCGTCGGCGAGCCGGACTTCCCCACACCCGCCCACATCGTCGAGGCGGGCAAGAAGGCCCTGGACGAGGGCTTCACGAAGTACACGCCCTCCGTGGGGATCAAGGAGCTGAGGGAGGCCGTCGCGGAAAAGTCCGTGAAGGAGAACGGGATCCCCGCGAAACCGGGGAACGTCCTGGTCGCCCCGACGAAGCACACGCTCTACATGGCCTGCATGGCCCTCCTCGAGCCCGGGGATGAGGCGATCATCCCCGATCCCGGGTGGGTCTCGTACGGCCCTATGGTCGTCCTGGCGGGCGCCAAGCCCGTTCCCGTTCGTGCGGCGGACGAGGACGGGTTCGTGCCCTCGCCCGATGCGATCGCGGAGCGCATCACGCCCCGCACGCGGCTCCTCCTCCTCAACTCGCCCTCGAACCCTGCCGGATCCGTGTATCCCCGGGCCACGGTGCAGGGCATCGCGGACCTCGCGAAGGACCACGATCTCGTCGTCCTGAGCGACGAGATCTACGAGAAGATCCTGTACGAGGGCGAGCACGTCTCCCCCGCCTCCCTGGACGGGATGTTCGAACGCACGGTGACCGTGAACGGATTCTCGAAGACGTACTCCATGACCGGCTGGCGCCTCGGATGGCTCGTCGCCCCGCCGCCGATCTTCAAGGAGATCTCGAAGATCCAAGAGCACACGATCACCTGCGCGACCGCGTTCGCGCAAAAGGCGGGAGTCGTCGCCCTGCGGGGCCCGTCCGAGCCGTTGCGGCGGATGGTCGCCGAATTCCGCGCGCGGAGGGACCTGATCTGCGCGGAGCTCGCGAAGATCGACCGCGCGGCGTGCTTCCGGCCCGCGGGGGCCTTCTACGTCTTCCCCAAGTTCGACCTGCCCCTCGACGACGCGGCCCTGGCGGAGAAGCTCCTCAAGGAGGCCCAGGTCGCCGTCACGCCGGGGAGCGCGTTCGGCGCCGCGGGGCGGGGTCATCAGCGGCTATCGTACGCCGCCTCCCGAGAGACGATCACGGAGTCCGTCCGCCGGATCCGCGAGGTCGTGGGGAGGCTCTAGCGGGCCTCACCGAGCCCCGTGGGCTCGCAGCCACTCGGCGGTCTCCGGGTGGTTGTGCTCGAGCGCCAGGCCGACGGCGGTCTTCCCCTGCTCCGTCTCCGCGGTCACATCCCCGCCATGGGCGACGAGCATCTCGAGGATTGATAGGTTCCCGCCCGCGGCGGCCTCGAGCACCGGGGTCAGCCCTCCTTGGTACCAGTAGTTCGGGTCCGCGCCGGCCTCGAGGAGCCGCTCGACGACCTCGCGGTGCCCCGAGGACACCGCTCCCGTCAGGGCCGTGAACCGGCCGCGGTTCTTCCCGATTTGATTCACGTCCGCCCCCTTCGCGAGCAGGTACTCGACGACGCCGTCGTGCCCCATGTACGCCGCGAGGCCGAGGGGCGGGAAACCGTCTGGGGAGTATGACGCGACCGACGTGGGATCCTGTTCCACGAGCTGCCGGACCCGCGGGAGGTCGCCGGTCGTGGCCGCGGCATGCAGGTCGAGGACGGGCCGCCTAGCCAGGATGGCCTTCGAAACGTCGGCCTGGCCATAGTACAGGGCGAGGACCGCCGCGTGGACGCCCTCGGGGGTGCGCGCATCCTTGAGCCCCGGATCTTTGAGCAGGAGCGCTTCCACCGTCCTCACGTCGCCGGCCTGCACCGCCTTCAGAAACTCCTCGGACATGCGGCGCCCACTCAAGCCACCGCTCGCCATAACGGTTTTGGGCACTCCGAAAAGAAGAGAAAGGAAAAGGGAAGGGGTAGGCCCCTCGCGGGGCCTACGTTCTCACTGGACGACCTGGGTCTCGCCGCACGACGGGCACATGACCTCGATGGGTCTCTTGCTCGTCGTGATCTCGATGGACGCCCCGCAGTGCTTGCAGGCGACGGACATGGGTCCGGCGGCCTGCTGGCTCGGTCCGCTGGGCGGCGGGGGCGGCGGTGTGCTCGGCTTCCCGGTCGCGGGACCCGACGGCGCGCGCCCCATCCCGCTCCTCCGCCACAGGAGGATGACGGCCAGGAGGAGCACGACGAACAGCAGGGTGATCAGGATGTCGAAGAGGGGCACCCCACCGACGTCTGCGACGAGCGGATTCACGGCTCCGACGTGCACGATGACGTAGACGCTCGCGCCTGTGCTCCCCTCCTGGACGAGGAGGATCAGGTTGCCCGTCGGGGAGTTGCCGGGGATCGGCATCGTCAGGCTCCCGGTCGCGCTGCTCGCGTCCACGTACTTGAACGAGCCCCCGAGGAACTGGAGCACGAAGTGGAACGAGGATGGGAGGGACGCGGTCCCCCGCGGCGTCAGGGTGTACGTGAGGGTCATCGTGTCACCGGGGTTGTAGCTCGACTTGTCCGGCGTGACGGACAGGAAGATCCCGTCGTTCCGGTACGAGGTCGCACTGCCCTGGACGCTCCGTCCGTTCTGGCTTGCCGTGACCAGGAACGTGTAACGGGAGCTCGCCGCGGGAGTCGGCGTCGCGTATGAGGCCGATCCCGCACTCGAGCTGCCCGAGGCGACGACCGAGTTGGCCGCATCCTGGACGACCCAGGCGTACGTCGGGCTCGTGATGAGGCTCGACGACAGGGAGAGGCTCGCGGTGATCGTGTCACCCGGGTTGAACTGGGACCGGTCCAGGGTCACGGACAGGTAGCCGAACGCGGCTCGGGTCGTCACGGTCGCGAACAGGACGCCTCCCGTCTGGTTGTCGACCCGGACCTGGACCTGCAGGTTCCCCTGGTAGCTCACGGGGATTCCGTACTGGTACTCCGTCGCGCTGCCGCCCGCCGCGTACGCCACGATGTTGCCGGCCGCATCGACGACGGTCCACGTGTACGTGAAGTTCTGCACGCCAACCGAGACGACCTGGGCCTTCGCGTGGATCGTGTCCCCGCTGATGTACTGACTCTTGTCGAGGACCAAGGAGATCGTGAAGGAGGGCGGTGCTCTCACGTTGAACGGAGCGGCCGAGGCGGTCGCGATCAGGGTCCCGTGGGCCGTCGCGGTCGCCGTGACCTGGTAGCTTCCCGTGCTCGGCGTCGTGGCGAGCTGGAACAGGTAGTTCAGGACGCCCGTCGCGTCGCTCGACAGGGCCGCATTGCTGTAGGCCGCCACGACGAGGCCCGTCGCCTGGTCCGTGACGTTCACGCTCACGGGGACGCTCGGCTCGAGGACTCCCCCGCCGATCCCGTTGATCGGTGTCCGGATCGTGACGGGGACGACCTCGCCCGGCTCGAAGTAGGCCCGGCCGGGGGGAAGAGTGACCGCCACGGTGACACCGAGGGTCCCGACGCCGAAGTTGGACGTGTCCGACGTGGCGCGGAGGCCCGCCGTGTCGTTGAACCATCCGTAGACGGTCAGGAAGTCCGGCGCGGTGGCCGATGCGCTGAGGTTGAATCGGTAGCTGCCCTGGGATTGGGTCGTGTCGTACTGGGCGACGGGCAAGATGTTCACGCCCGCGCCGTCCTGCGCCTCGATGACCCCGGTCCCGGCGGGGGCCGGCGCGCCGTTCTGCGCGTAGACGACGGACCATGTGATGAGCACGGAGTCCCCGGGCAGGTAGCCGAAGCGGTCCGTCCAGACGTTCATCCGGTACTGCTCAATCACGAAGGCGACGGTGCGGACCTGGCCCGACGTCGTGTCCGTGGCCCGGACCGAGTACGCGTTCCCGTCCGGCCACGTGGTCGGGATCGGGAAGGTGATCGGCTGCTGCCCCGTGGTCGGGATGACGATGCCCGTGCGCTGGTAGGTGGGGTTCCCGGAGACGTTCTGGATCACCAAGTCGATCGAGTCCGCTGCGGCGGCCAGCAGCGTGATGTACATCGTCTCGCCCGGGACGAAGGTGTGCCCGCCCCAGTACAGGCTGTTCGCGACCGTCAAGCCCGCGCCCGTGAAGGCCGCCCGAGCCGGCGGCACCGCGAACAAACCCACGGTGGCGATCATTCCGACCGCAAGCGCGACTGCGAGCAGGCGCACGAGGCGGCCGCTCGTATGAGGTTGTAGTGCCATCTCTACCCATCCCGTTCGTCGGCCGCGGGCGGGGAGCCCGCGGTCGGCCGACGATGGTGTCTGACGTACTTAATAGTTTTGTCTGGTTCCTGTCGGACGTCGAGGCCTCCATCGTCGCGTTTCCGCGGCCGGCGCGGGCGTCACCCGCCTCGCACGGACGCGCCCGGGCTTGCACGCAGCCGCGAGAACAGGGACTCCGCGCGGGTCCGCCAGGGCGCCGCCTCCTCGCGGCGTCCCTGGGCCTCGTAGACCTTCGCGATTTCCTGGCACCGGTTCGCGAGGCTGTACGGGTTGTCGAGACGGGCAATCAGGTCCACGGAGGCCAGCAATTCCTGCTCCGCCCGCGACCACTCGCCCCTGCGGGCCGCCACGAGGCCGAGGTTCGCCCGCGCGGTCGACACGGCGACGGGGTCTCGGATGGTCGATGCGAGTTCGAGCGCGCGGGACGCGCAGGTCGAGGCCGCGTCCGTGGCGTCGAGTCGGAGGAAATTGTCCGCGGCATTCGCCAGCGCGTACGAGGCGAAGCGCACCTCGCCCGCGCCCAGGGCGATCTCCGCGGAGCGCTCGAACGCCCGGGCCGCGTCCTGCGGCTTGCCCTCTTGGCTCAGGATGATCGCGAGGTTGTTCTCGATCGCCGCGAGCTCCCGGCTTCCCTTCCGCGCGAGGCGCTGGCCCTCTTCCAGGCGGACGCGGGCCGCGGCCAGATCGCCGCGGGCGATGAGGGCCGCCCCGAGGTCCGTCAGGGCGCGGGTCCGCTCCCGGGAGGCGTCGTCCAGGAGGAGGGTCGAGCGGTTCAGGTAGTCGATCGCGACCCCGAGGTTCCCGAGGCGACGCTCCACGCCCCCGAGAGCCCGGAGCGCCTCCCCTTCGAGGGAGGGAACGCCCAGAAGGCCCGCCTCGCGCGCGGCGACGGACAAGAGGCGCTGGGCGTCCGCGTACTCCCCCTCGCGGGTCCGGATTCGCCCGAGATGGACCCGAGCCCGGAGGCGTTCCTCCGGGCTCCCCCGGCGCAGGCTACCCTGGAGCGTGGTCCGCGCCTCGTCATACTTCCCAAGGAACATCTGCGTCTCCGCGAGCATCCGCGCGGGGCGCAGGCTCGCGGGAAGGCCGAGGAGGCACGCCTCCAGCTCGCCCGCCCGCGCGCCATCCGCGTACGCGTCCCCGTGTTCCAAGATGAGGTTCGAGGCCGCCTCGAGTTCGCGCGCCTCGAGGAGATGGTGGGCCGCCTCGAGCGCGTCCCCTCGGTCCCCCCAGTAACCGGCGGCCCGCCCGTGCGCCTTCCGGCGCTCGGGCTCGAGCATGCGGCTCTGGTAGAACTCCTTCACGAGGTCGTGGAGGAGGTAGCCCTCCTCCCGGTGCTGGAGGACGGCCCGCTTGAGGAGATGCCGCAGCTGGGCGACCGTGGCCCCGAGCGCCTCCGGGGACTTCGCGGGGCGGCGGAGGATCGCGAACGTCTTGAGGGCCTCCTCCGAGACGTCGTCGAGGCCCTCGAGGACCGTCTCGAGGATGAAGCGCTCCGTCTCGACGGCCCCCGCGTCCAAGCCGCTCGCGGCGAAGAGCTCGAGGGCCAGCGGGTGTCCGCGGGTCACGCGGAGCACGTGCGCCCTCTGTCCCGCGTCCAGGTCGGTCCGGCGGTGGACGAGGAGCTCCTCGGCCGCGGCGGGGTCGAGCCCGCCCAGCGGGACCTCGAGGATCCCGCCCGCGCTCAGATCGCCCCGGTCGTAGAAGGCGGGCTGGGTCCGCGTGGCCACGAGGACCTTGAACGGGGGCTCCCTCTCCAGGAGGGAGGCGAGGATCCCCTCCGCGGGAGGGCAGGCGTGCAGGTCGTCCAGGGCCAGGACGCACCCCGCGAGGTCCTCGCGGAGGACCGCGACGGCCTCGACCGGGTCGTAGGCCGGGTGGGCCAGCACGGTCTTGAGACGGCGGCGTCCCTGGCGGGCGAGGAAGTCCGCCGCGGAGGAGAGGATCCCGTGCGCGTCATCGTACGGGTAGAGGCGCCGCTGCAGGACCGGTGCGGCCGCGTCCTCGAGTGCCTTCGCGACGAGCACGCTCTTCCCGATCCCGGCGACCCCGATCACGACGGCCACGGGCCGCGGGTCCGTGCGGAGCCACGCCCGGAGGGCCGCGAGCTCGTCGGCCCTTCCGAAGAAGGGCCTTCCCTCGGGGGGTGCGGGCCGCGAGGCCTCGTGAGGTCTCAGGTCCACGACCCCGCCGGCGAGGATGCGCTGGACGCCCTCCCACTCTCGGAGCCCCGTTGCGCGCAGGGCTTCGAGGGCTTCTTCGCCGCGGACCTCGCGTTCGCCGTCGTCCGTGACGAGGACGACCGCGCAGGTGCGCGCGTGCTCGCGCATGCGACGGGCGAGCTCCTGGCCCGATGGCGTCAAGACGTAGACCTTGCGGCGCGTGCGGGCCGTCGCCACGTGCGCCATCCGTTCCTCGACTTTCCCCGCGCCGCGGAGTCGCTTGAGCTCGAGAGCCACGTGGGCCCGGCTGATGCCCAGGGCCGATCCGATCCCGTCCTGGGTCATCTCGAGAGGGACCTCATACGCGTCCATATGGCGCAGAAAGCCGGAGAGGTGGACGACAATCCGCTCTCCGACCGTGGCCCCAGGCACGGTGTGAAGCACCCCCGCCCGGAAGACGTAGCCGCTCGATTTTACTTAAGGGCCACGTATATAATTCAGGGACCCGGGGCGCGGCCGCGCTCACCCGCCGCGACGCAACGCGTCGAGGAGGTCGGGGAGCGGGTTCAGGTCGGCGATCTCATGGTCGGGGCGGGGATCCGACGCGCCCCGCACGATCCCGCTCCGGTTCACCCAGACCGTCGTGATGCCGAGCCGCGAGGCCCCCTCGACATCGGCCGTGAGGGAATCGCCCACGTGGACGACCTCCGCCGGATCCACGCCGAGCCGGGCGAGGGCCACCTCGAAGATCCGCGGTCGCGGCTTGTACGCGCGCACGCTCTCCGACGTGACGACGTGGTCGAAGGACAATCCGTTCTTCCGGAGGAGCCCTTTGAGGAACGCG
>JBGPGA010000022.1:0-22096 GCA_041483635.1 Thermoplasmata archaeon | reverse complement strand
CTGAAGGACCGCGGAGGTCGTGAAGTGCCGGAGCATGATCGCCGTCTCGTTCATGAGGGCGTCCCCGACGATGACGTGGAGCCGCCGCCAGAGACGGCCGTCCGCGTGGGGCTCGTCCCGCGTGTTCAGGATGCCCGTGTCGTGCATCGTTTCCCCGCTGATGACCTGGGAGGTCAGGAAGGCCATCGGCGAGAGGACGTACTTCCCGCGGATGATGTCCCCCGCTCCCGTGTAGATGATCCGAGTCGAGAGGTGGGGAACGAGGTCCCGGATGAAGCGGCTCGGCCACGGCACGTCCCGGGAGACGCAATAGTTCTCGTGGGATCCGTAGGACGTGCCGTCGGGCGACGTGTTGTTCTTGAAGGCGTGGATCTTTGTCGTCCCATCCGTGTACTTGTCCTCCATGACCCGACGGAGCCAGTCGAGGATCTTCTCGCCCGCCTTCTCCCAGACGACGACGTCGTGGAAGTTCGTCGTCTCGGCCGTGCTCACCTCGAAATGCCCGACGTCGTAGTAGACGCGCGATCCGTTCGTGATGTACTCGCCGGCGAGGTGGAGGTCGCTCTCGCGAAGGAGATCGAGCGCGACGGTGTGCGGGTCGAACCCCATCGACCCCATCTTGCGACAGAACAAGGTGTACTCGTGCTCGGTCCCCTGGACCATCTTCTTCATCGCTCACCCGACCATCGGGTCTGCGCCGGTCCGGAAGACCTCCCGCTGCCGTTTCTCGTAGATGTACATCTCCGTGATCGCGTGCTCCTTGCATTCCTCCTCGATGGCCATCTCGAGGTCCTTCGTCGTGAGGCCTTCCTTCTTCCGATCGCCCTTCTTCAGGGCGATCACGCGCTTCACGTAGTTCTTCTTCGCCGTCTTGATGATGGCCTCGATGATCGCGCCGGAGATGATGTCCTTCCGCTTGACCGTCTTGATCGCCTCGTTCGCCTCGGCATCGAGCTTGACCTTGACCCACTTGTTCTCGCCATAGAGCTCGTCCATGACGAAGCGGCGCAGGCCCTCTGCGGCCTCGGCGCGGCCCCCGTACTCCTGGACCACGTCGGCGGCCATGGGCAGGTCGTCGGTCAGGTAGATGTTCAGGATCTCCGCCGCGGCGGACCGCTCGGGACGGGGGATCTCGATGATCTCGTCGAACCGGCCGGGCCTGAGGAGAGCGGGGTCGACGAGGTCGGCGCGGTTCGTTGCGCCGATCACGAAGACGTCGTGCAGGCGGACCAGGCCGTCCATCTCGCTGAGGATCTGGGCGATGATGTTCTTGTGGACTCCGGAGGTGTCCATCATCCCCCGCACGGTGAAGAGGGCCTCGATCTCGTCGAAGAAGACGATGCTCGGCTTCTTCTCGTGGGCTTGACGGAAGATCTCCTTGATGATCCGCTCGGATTCCCCGACCCACTTCGAGAGGACGTCCGCGATGCTGACGTTGAAGAAGGTCATGTCGTTCTCCGTTGCGATCGCCTTTACGAGGAGAGTCTTGCCGCAGCCGGGGGGCCCGTAGAGCAGGATGCCGCGAGGCGCTTCGAGCTTGATCTGCGCGAAGAGCTTCGCCTCCTGGTAAGGCAGGACCACGACATCCTTGATCCGCTCGATCATCTCGGCGAGCCCGCCGATGTGCGCGTACGAGACGTTGGGCTTCTCGCCGAGCAAGAGCGACTTCACCTCGAGGTTCGGGAGGATGTCGAGGACCTCCATCGTCGGAGGGAGAACGCTGATCTGGAATCCGGGCTTCAGCTTCTTGTAGACGGGCTTGTCACAGGAGACGAGGCGTTTCTCCATATCTCCCTCGACGGAGACGACGAGCTTCCCGTCGATCATGTCGACGACCTTCGCGATCACGCCTTCGTTGCGGACTGCGCTGCCCTCGACGATCGCGTAGGTCTGCGGGTGCACCCATACATACTGCCCAATTTGGAGCGCCGTTTTGTCGACGAGCCCCGTGGAGACCTTGAGGAGTTCCGTGGCGCGCGCCACGACGACCTGGTTACCGTCCATGTCTATGCCGTCCTTCCGGACGACGTACGCGTACAGGAGGGGCGGCTGCTTGATCTTGTTGAACTTGTCCTCGTACGCTTTGAGGCGGTATTCCCGTTCCTCAATCTCATAACGGAAGGAGTGGAGGTCCCGCTCGTACTGACGGCGGAGCCGGTCCACCTTCTCCTCGAACTCGTCGCGCACTTCCTCCGCCGACTTGGGCACCTTCTCGTCGACCTCATCGTTGGTCATTCGTTTCTCACCACGGGTTCCAGCCCGCGACCGATGGTCGGACTCGGCGGCACCTCCCCTCCGAGCGGATGCCTATGGAGGAAGAGTGCGCTTTGTCCCGTCCCTCGTTAGCAACTCGCGTGTGAGATTAAAGCTTTTGTCCCCGTTGTGGAACAAGTAGCGAACGCGTTGATTCCATGGCAAAAGGAGCGTTCTTGCGCGAGAAGTGAGTCAAATCAGGCATCGATGCCACCTTGAATTATTTAGGTCCGCCGAAAACCGTGACGATGGGCGCCGACGACTCGCCGGAAGCGGTCCGCGGAGAAGACGGAGTCCTTTGCATTTCCGACGACAACCGCCAGCTCACCGGATGCCATGCAGAGGGAAGAGCGTCTTGCGGAGCTCGTCGACCGTCCGTTTCGCCGCGCGGGGCACATGGGCCTCCTCCTCGGCGTGCACGTGGTCCCGCAGCGACTTGTCCGGAGGCACGGAACCCACGAGGCGGTTGCATTCCTTGAGCCACTCCGCGGGGAGCGCATCCTCGAGCTCGCGGCCGACCATCGTAGCGAAGAGGACCGTCCAGGCTCGGGGCACCGTGGTCACCTCGTAGCCGCCGCCTCCCGTCGCGATCCACCGACCCCCGCAGAGCTCCTTCGAAAGCCCGTCCAGCATCCGCCCGACGGCCTCATACGTCTCTGTGGTGAGCAGGAGGTGGGTGAGCGGGTCGAGGTAGTGGCCGTCCGCCCCGAGCTGGCTGACGATCAGCTCCGGCTTAAAGGCGCGAGCGAGAGGCGGGACGATTTCCTGGAACGCGTACAGGTAGGACACGTCCCGCGTGTACGGAGGAAGCGGCACGTTCGCGGCATACCCGCGACCCTCGCCCGTTCCAATCTCGTCCGTGAAGCCGGTGCCGGGAAAGAGGTAGTGGCCATCCTCGTGGAGGGAGATCGTGAACACCCGCGGGTCGTCGTAGAAGATGGCCTGGACGCCGTCCGCATGATGGGCGTCGATGTCGACGTAGAGGATCCGCCGCAGCTTGTGACTCTCCAGCAGGGACTCGATGCCCACGGCGACATCGTTGAAGATGCAGAAACCGGACGCCTTGTCCCGCATCGCGTGGTGGAAGCCCCCGCCCAGGTTCATGACCCGCGTCCGTTGGCCGGAGGCGACCTCCTCGCACGCGCGCACCGTGCCCCCGACCTGGAGCAGGGTCGCCTCGAACATTCCCTCGAACACAGGGTTGTCCGCGGTCCCGAGCCCGTGCTCGAAGGAGACGCCCTTCGGATGGACGCTCAGGTCTTGGACGACGGACAGGTAGTCCGCCGTATGGACGCGGGCCACCACGGCCGGATCCGCCGGAGCCGGGAGAATCTCGTCCGCCTCCTTCAGGAGGCCATAGTCCGCGATGAGATCCCGCGCCAGACGGACGCGGAGCTGGCGGAGGGCGTGGTCCTCACCGAAGTCGTACCGCAGGTAGTCCGGATGGTAGACGAGGCCCGCCGCCACGCCTCCCCGAAACAATGTGGGGCCACTTAAGCGTGCCCGCGCACGAACCTCGATCGGATCGCAACCGAAGCCGCGGACCCGCCCTCGCCCGGGTTCGAGCCATAATTATCGAGCCACATGAATAATGGTCAGCTCACAGGAGCCATCCGCCCGTGACGCCGAGGACGTCCCCCGTGATGAACTCCGCCTCGTCCGAGACGAGGAACCGGACGGCCGCCGCGACGTCCGCGCCCGTGCCCGGTCGTCGGACCGCGGTGTCGGAATCCTTCCGGCGACGCGCGCGGCCGAGAGGGAGCTCGGGATCCTGGATGACGCCCGGCGAGACGACGTTCACCGTGATCCCGTACGGTCCGACCTCCCGCGCGAGGGATTTCGAGAAGGCGACGATCCCGGCCTTCGCCGCGTAGAACGCGGCCATCCGGGCGGTGCCGTGCGCGCGGTATGCCCCGGCGGCGCCCAGGTTCACGATCCGCCCCCATCCGCGTTTCCGCATGTGGGGGACGGCCGCCTGGGAGCAGAGATAGGTCGCGGTCAGGTTCGAGTCCAGGACCTCCCGCCATTCGTCGAGGTCCGTGGCTTCAACGGTCTTGGCGATCCACTCGCCCACGTTGTTCACGAGGACGTCGAGGCGGCCGAGGGTCCGTGCGGCCGTCGAGACGGCTCGACGGCAGTCCGCCGGACGGGTCAGGTCGGCTCGGATCGCGACGGCTCGGCGACCCATCTTCCGGACTCCCTCGACGACGGCCGCCGCCTCGCGCCGCCGGGTCCGGTACGTGATCGCCACATCCGCACCATCGCCGGCGAGGGCGAGGGCGATCACCTTCCCCATCCGCCGGGATCCGCCCGTCACCAGGGCCGTCCGGCCTGCGAGGCCTTCCGTGTGAACCTCCCGGCCCTGCGAGGTCTTGGCCGCCATGGAGGCGCCATGGTCCGCGCGGGGTAAAACGTTTCCCGGAAGCCGGATGGATCACGGGCCTCGAGGCACGCGAGACGCTCCGCTCCCTGGGATCCGGTCGCGAAAAAAGAGGGGGTCCGCCCGCAGCTGCGGGCGGAACTTGGAGGAGGGTTGAGCCGCACTCAGAGAGGCTGAACAGGGCGGTTGACCGTCTTCTCGCTGTGCTCAAGCACAAGGAGACGGACGGTGGACGGAAGCAGGATTTGCTGCACGGACTTCACCTCCCTCGGTTCCTTCCCTTCGGCCTACCGCTTCAGGGAAGCGTAGATGATCGAGCCGGTGGCCCAGACGGGCGCATCGGACGGCATGCTCAGGTCCTTCGAGACGGACTTCTTGAAGAGCTTCATGTTATCACCTTGTAACATCGTTTCGTTGTTATCTAATCGATACTATTACGCGGGAGTACTTAAGTATGTCGACGTCGTTTACACGCTTTGATATTATCAAATAGGGTGCAGACATGTCCGACGAGGACGCCCCGGCTCCAGTTGAACGCGCCGTGACTGTCACCGTGGACCAGTTCAAGGTCCTAAGCGAACCCTCCCGGCTCCGGATGCTCACCCTCCTCATGGAACGGGACATGTCCATCAGTGGGATCGCGAAGGCCCTCGACCTGAGCCCCGCGACGGTCCACCACCACATCAACCAGCTCCTTTCCGCGAGGCTCATCGAGCCGACGAAGACGGAGGTCCGTGGGAACCTCGTCGAGAAGTACTACCGAATCCCGGGGACGGCCCTCGACTCGAGCGCGATCTGGGACCAGCTGAGCAACGAGGACAAGGTGAACTACCGGATCGCGGTCCTCGGGATGCTCAAGGGGCTCATCAACGAGTCGATCAAGCGGATCCAGAGCAAGGGCACGGTCGACTTCGAGGTCGGCCGGCTCTACTTCTACCACGTTCCCTGGCGGAAGGACACGGTCCAGCAGGTCATGGAGGTCTTCGAGGAAGCGAAGCGGAAGCTCGAGCGCCTCGAGGCGAAGGCCCGAGCCCAGGGCGAGGCCGGCGACGAGGTCATGGCTCTCCTGACGACCCTGCCGGTGTGACCCGGTGCGCCTTCAGGCGTAGTCCCCGCGGATGAGCTTCTTGAGGTATGGACCCAGGACCCTCGAGAGGGCCATGTCCCCCTCCCAATCCTCGAGCTGGTCCCAGTGGTGGTCCTCCATGTCCTGGACCGCCTTCCGGATCTGCTCGTTCATCGTGGCCACATCGCCTCCCGCGACGCGGGCGGCGAGGATGAGCCACTTGCCCCGGCCGATGTGAAGGTGCATCTGACCGACCGTGATCTCGTTGAGCTCGCCCTCGTCCTCAGACTGGAAGGAATCCTTCACGAACTGCTGGACCGCGGTGAGCATGCCGCTCAGGATGTCCGTGTCGATGTCGGGCCGCAGACGCAGCGTCTCGTGCTTGATCAAGATCCCGTCCTTGTACAGCAGGAAGACATCGTCAATCTCCGTAGTCGACGATGTCGAGGCGGGTGCGGGCTTCGAGACCGCCTCCGTGGCGGAGACAGCCCCCCGACGTCGCATCAACAGTAGGACGACGGCTCCAGCGGCAATCGCAATGGCAAGGAACAGGGGCCACCAGTCTATCAGGTTGAACCCGGAGGTGGGAAGGGCGGCCGTCGTGAAGCTGAACGTCCGCACCGCCGGCATGGCGTTGCCTGCAAGATCCTTCGCGTTCGTGTCGATCACGAGCGTGTACGCGGTTCCCGGTTGCAGGGGGCGAGACGGGGTGAAGGTGAGAACGCGGTCCCCGTTGCTCCACGTGAAGTTCCCGTTGATGGCCGGGGAGAGCGTGAACGATTGTTCTGTGGCGACAAGGTCCATGGGCTCCGAGAAGGTAATCACGATTGAGTCCGTCGTCGTGACGCCGGGCCCCTGGGGTGCGGCTGTGACCACCGAGGGCCTCGTCGTGTCTACGATCGTCCAAGTGTCGTTGACCGATTTCGCTTCGAGGTTGCCTGCGCGATCCGTAGAGATTGCCCGGAAGGCATACGAATGGCCATCGGCACCCGTGAAGTTCGCCGACTGGTTCGTCGCGCCTCGATACAACGCGGTCCAAGCACCGCCGTCCACGCTAACCTCGAGTGTGTAGTTCGCGATATCGGTGGTCCCGCCAACGGGTCCCCACGAAAGGCCGAAGCTGGTGACCGTTTGGTAGGGGGACAGGGCGGCCACCGCGGAAGCGGGGGGCAGAGTGTCAACGATGGTCCAGGTGTCGTTTTCCGACTTGGACTCCGTGTTGCCCGCGAAATCCGTTGCAATCGTCCGGAACTCGTAGGTCCCCTGTCCTGACGCAGTGAAGGTGGCCGAGGTGAGGGCCGTGTCGGGCCTCCAAACGACCCATCCCGACCCGTTGTTGTACTGCACGGAATAGGAAGCGATGTCGGTCGTCCCGGACTCTGGACTCCAGCTCACGCTGAAGCTCAGGCTCGTCTCATAGGCGGGCAGCGCCGCGACCCGTGAAGCGGGACGGACCGTGTCCACAATCGTCCAGGTGTCGTTCCCGGAGGAGCGCCGCGGTTGCGGGTTCCCCGCATTGCCCCACGATGACGTGGCGAACTCGTACGTGCCGTCGGACGACCCGGTGAAGGAGAACAGGATGGGTCCCGAGACGGGGAGCGTCTGGAACGCACTCCACGTGCCCCCGTTAAACCGGTCCCAGAGGGTGACGTTCTTCACGCCCGTCCCGTTGCCATCCGACGCGGTCGCGCGCACGCTGAAGGTCCTCGAGCGCTCGAACCGGGGCAACGCGCTCGCGTTCGAGGTAGGCGGAATCGCGTCCTGCATCCCGAAGGCCTCCGTGTGGCTGGCGGACATGTTCACGGAGCGGGGATCACTGAAGAACCCGAACGTGCCGTAGGAGACCTGGACCGCGGTGGTGTTCTCGACGGGCACGGGGGAACCGACGTACACCCGGTCCGTCACGAGCAACCACTGGAGCTGACCGGTGATCGGCGCAAGACTGTACACGATTGCCGCATTGTCGGTGACCACGACAGAGGGGCGCTGGACAAACGTGAGGTTGTTCGGCCAGAAGACGTTCACCGCGAGGAAGTTCTTGACGGTCAGGTTGGCGGCCACCTGAACGCTGGCCTTGCCCCATCGGAAGGGCGTGTTGACCGTGGTCGCCGCCGTGTAGTTGTCAACGTACAAATCGAAGTCTTCCACAGCGGAAAGGGTCCCGTTCGCGATCGTTGCGCGAGTCGTCACGGTCTCGTTCCCGGCGAAGTAGATCCCGACGCCATAGCTCACGGGCTTTGCCTTCCCAGATCCGGAGGGGCCGCGCGCGACGGCGTTCATCGTGTCGAGGGACGTGGAGCTCGATGGGCTCAGCAAGAACGACATGCCGGCCGCGTCGCCTCCCCGGCTCGCTTGGTTTGTGATGACGAACGCGTCTCCGCCCGCGCCCCCCAGGAGGTCCGTGAACGTGTTCGATGCGGAGGAGAGGTTCACATGGACCGCCGAGAGGCCCGACGCGGGACCCCCGTCGCCGCTCAGGGTGCCGCCGATGCCCCCCAGACCTCCCGTCACGGACGAGATCGAGTTGAAACTCGCAATCGTCTGGTTGAACGCGACTCCGAACCCGAGGACGATAATCGCGCTGGCGTTTCCGCCCGCACCTCCGTCCGTGGCCCCGTTCCCGCCGACTCCTCCAGAAAGGGAGGCGATCGTGTTCGCATGGACCATGGCGGAGCCCTCTGCCACGGCGATGATCCCATTCGCTTCGCCGCCAGGCCCGCCGATGCCACCCGATCCGGACACTGTGCTGTTGCCGCCGTGGCCACCGCGAAGTGCCTGGATCATGTTCGAGCTCAGATCGGGATTCAATCCCGCGAGGGAGAAGAGCCCATAGGTGCTCCCCCCGGAGCCCCCCGCTCCGCCAGGGAAGGTAGTGCTCCCGGAACCGCCGTCTCCGCCGGACCCACTGATCAGTCCGACGATCGAGTTCGAGAGAAAGGAGGTGGACGCGGTGGCGTAGAAGATCTCGATTCCGATGCCTGCTCCCCCCGATCCCCCGAGCCCGCCCTTGCCGAGCCCGGACGGACCCCCGTCTCCGCCGCGGCCTGCGACGATTGCGTCGAGCATGTTACCCTGGATCAGCGCGGTCGACGCGAACCCGACCGCGATGCCCCCTGCTCCGCCGCCGTCTCCGCCGCGGGCCCCCGTTCCGGCCACGACGCCAAGCGCGTTGCCCCCGCGGCCTCCGAACACCCGGCTCACGTTGTTACGGACGATCGTGACCGAGGTCGTCCCGTTCACGAGGATGCCGATGGCGCTGACGCCCGGGCTGCCCGGTCCGCTGTTCGAAGCCTGGGTCCCGCGGATCGTGTTCCCGGAGACGACGACCGATGCCAGGTTCGTCGCATAGATGCCGAGGGTCGGATTGCCGCTCAGATTCGTAATCGTGTTCGCGGTCACGACGGGGGAGCCGGAGGTCGTGGCCTGGATCCCGATGTTCGTGCCGTTGATCGTATTCCGCGCGACGGTCGAGCTCGAGGAGGCCAAGAGGACGCCGTAGGCTCCGAACTTCGCCCCATCGATGAGATTGTCCGCGACAAGCGAATTGGAGGTGTCCAGGCGGATGCCCGCTCCGACTTGGACCATCGTGTTGTTGTTGATGGCGGGTGAACTGAACTGGGCCGAAACGGCCACGAGGACCCGCTGGAAGCTCGATCGGGTCACCGACCCACTCGATCCGGAGTTGAACTGGATCCCGGCCCAGGGCACGACGGACGTCTGGTTGTCGAGGAAGCTCACGGGCATGCCCAAGGCCCCGTTCGCGAGGAGGACGCCGTCCACGAACAGGTGTACATTCGGGTCGCCCTTCACCGTGGCCCCGGGTTCGATCGTGAGCGTGCAGGTCGAGGTGACCAGCACATCCCCGTACATGATCCACGTGTCGCCCGATTGCCATCGCGGGTTCGGCCCCCCGACGCACGCGCTTCCGGAGATGTAATTCGGGGGCTGACCCACGACCGTCGGGGGCAGGACCGCCACGATCGAGACGAGAAGCAGGATCGCGGCCGGGACGGCGAGGAGGCTTCGCCCGCGTTCGCCAGCGGGGATCATGAGCATGTGGGACCACGGCTCCGAGTCCAAGACCCGCGGTGAGCGGGTAGGGAGCCCCCGTCGGTTTGAGCGTATATTAGACAAGTCCCGCGGTTACCGCCCTTGATAACGAATCACATGCGGGCCACGGGGAAGGTTCATTAGAGCGGCGAAGGTTCGGAACCCCGATGGGCGACGACGGGCTGGACCGGATCTTCTCCCCCAGGTCCATTGCCGTCGTGGGCGCCTCCCGCCATCCTGGCAAGATCGGGTACGAGCTCGTCCACAACCTGGTCACGAACGAGTTCAAGGGGCGCGTCTTCCCGGTGAACCCGAAGGCGGATGCGATCCACGGGCTGCCGTGCTACCCGAGCGTGACGTCCCTCCCGGAAGCAGTCGACCTCGCCATCATCACGGTCCCCGCTGCGACCGCCCTCCCCGCGGTCGAGGAATGCGGCAAGAAGGGGATCAAGGGCCTCATCGTGATCACGGCGGGCTTCCGCGAGATCGGCGGGGTCGGCGTCGACCGCGAGCGCGAGCTCGTGGGTCTCGTGCAGAAGTATGGCATGACGATGATCGGGCCGAACTGCATGGGGGTCATCAACTCCCATCCCGACGTCCAGCTCGACGCGACGTTCGCTCCGACCGCGCCCTTGCGCGGGCACGTCTCCCTGATCACCCAGAGCGGCGCCCTCGGCGTCGCGATCCTGGAGCATGCGAAGTCCCTCGGACTCGGCTTCGCGAAGTTCTGCTCCCTGGGAAACAAAGCCCAGGTCAGCCTGAACGACCTCCTGAGCGCATGGAAGGACGACCCGGAGACCAAGATCGTCGCCGCGTACATCGAGAATTTCGGGAACCCGAAGAACTTCGTCCGAATCGCCCGCGAGGTCACGAAGCTGAAGCCGGTCATCGCGGTCAAGGCAGGGCGGTCCGAGGCGGGGGGGCGGGCGACAGCCTCCCACACAGGGAGCCTGGGAGGGTCGGACCTCGCCGCGGAGGCCGTCTTCAACCAGACCGGCGTCCTGCGCGCGAACTCGATCGAGGAACTGTTCGACTTCACGATGGCCTTCTCCTTGCAGCCCCTCCCCGCGGGGAACCGGGTCGCGGTAATCTCCGACGCGGGCGGCCCGGCGATCATGGCGGTCGACGAGCTGTCCGCGCAGGGACTGAAGCTCGCCGAGTTCACGGACGAGACGACGGCCTCCCTGAAGTCCTGGGCCCCGCCGGACGCCTCCCTGGCGGACCCGATCGACCTGACCCCAGAAGGATCGCTCGAGGACTACCGGAAGGCGCTCGAGACGGTCCTCGCCGATCCCCAGGTGGACGCCGCGATCGCCGTCTATGTGCCGCCGGTCCGGACGGACGAAGCGGAATGGGCGAAGGTCGTCTGGACGAGCGCGGCGAAGTTCCACAAGCCCGTCCTGTGCAACTTCCTCGGGCGGACCTCGGACAGCCCGGGCTTCATGGAGCTCGTGGAGCACTCCGTGCCGTCGTACCTGTATCCGGAGAACGCGGCACGCGCCCTCGCGGCCATGTACCGCTACGCGCAGTACCTGAAGCGCGACGAGGGGAAGGTCCGCACGTTCGACGTGTCGCGGGCCAAGGCGGGCACAATCCTCGACAACGCCCTGAGCGAGGGGCGCACGCGACTGACCGAGATCGAGGCGGTCGAGTTCCTCGAGGCGTACGGGCTCCAGACGGCCCGGGCGCGCCTGTGCCGCGACGTGGACGTCGCGGCGCGCTCGGCGCGCGAACTCGGCTACCCGGTCGTCCTGAAGGCGGTCGGCAAGCAACTCCTCCACAAGACGGAGCTCCGGGCCGTCGTCCTGGACATCCGCGACGAGCGCGCCCTGCGCCTCGAGGGGATGCGCCTCCTCCATCGGATGGAGGCGCAGGGGATCAAGCCGGACGGCATCCTCGTTCAGGAGTACATCCCGCGGGGGAAGGAGGTCATCGTCGGGATGACGCGGGACAAGGTCTACGGTCCCTTCCTCGTGTTCGGCCTCGGCGGCATCTACGTCGAGTTCATGAAGGACGTGTCGTTCGGCCTGCCGCCCCTCACGGACCAGGACGCCTACCGGATGATCCGCGCGATCCGCACGTACCCGCTCCTCGCGGGGGTGCGCGGGGAGGCGCCCCGGGACATCGATGCCCTGGCCGAGGCGATCCTCCGATTCTCTCAGCTCGTCCTCGACTTCGACCAGATCCAGGAGGTCGACCTGAACCCGATCGAGGCGCTCGAGCAGGGGAAAGGGTACCGCGTCGTCGACGCGCGGGTGATCCTCGTCCCGCCCGAGCGGGCCGAATGAGGCGTCACGCTTTCGTCAGGGGGCCGTTGACCTCGATCCAGAGGCCGTCCGGGTCCCGGAGGTAGATCCATGCGGACTTGGGACCGCCGTGGGGCCCGTCCACGACCGGATGGCCCGCCTTGCGGAACTCGCGGATCGCCTTCCTCAGGTCCCCGGTCCGGAAGGCGAGGTGGTCGAGCCCCTCCCCGACCTGGAACGGCTTGGCGTAGCGGCTCCCGGGCTCGTACCAATTCAGCTCGAGCCGCTGGCGGCTCCGCGCGCTGCGGAGGAGGGCGACCTCCCCATGGGTCTTGCGCAGCTTCATGCGGAACGTGAGGCGCATCCCGAGCACGCCCGTGTAGAAGGCGATGGAGCGGTCAAGGTCGCGGACGCGGATGCCCGTGTAACTGAACGAGAGAGGAGCCATGATGCCGGGAGCGGGTCCGGGGGTATTTCCTGTTCGCCGTCATCCGACGGCCATCAGCAGGACGCCGAGGAAGACGGAACCGACCCCGAGGGCCTGCAGTCGGGTCAGACGTTCTCGGAGGAGGCCGGCGGCGAGCGCAACGGTGACCGCGCTGAAGAGTCCACTCAGCGTGCCGACGATTGCGACGCTCCCCCCCAGGATGCCCATGTTGAAAGCGATGAACGCGGCGCTGTCGAGCACCCCGATCGAGGCGAGGTGGGGCCAGAGCGGGCGCGGCAGGCCGCGGATGGCGAGGAGGCCTGCGGCGGAGGCGGCCAGGAGGACGACCACCCCGACGAGTCGCACGACGGTCGCCACGGTCACGGGTCCGATGTCCGCGACGACGTACTTCAGAGCGAAGTAGAAGACGCCGTAGCCCGCGAATGCACCGACCGCGGAGAGGAGACCTCCCCTCGCATCCTTAGGCGCCGCGTTCCCGGGATGGACGCCGCCCTGGCTCAGGAGCAGGATCCCGGCCAGGGCGAACACGATTCCGACCGTCGCGGGGAGGCCGGGTCGGTCGTTCAAGAACAGAATCGCGAGGACCGCGGTCACGGCGGGATAGCTCGAGGCGATGGGCGAGACGACGGAGAGGACGCCGAGCTCGAAGGACCGATAGAGGAAGAGCGTCGAGACCGTGTTCAGGACGCCGAGGCCGAGGAGGAGGAGCAGGCTGTCCGACCCCCGCCAGGTGCCGCCCTCGAGGACGAGGGCGAGGGGTGCCAGGATGACGAATCCGATGAGCTCCATGTAGAACAGGACCCGCACATGGCCGATCCGGTGCGAGGCCTGGCGCGCCACGAAGTCGCTGGTCCCGTAACCGAAGGCGGTCGCAAGGCCGAAGAACAGATCCGATCCGGTGCCCAAGGGACCCCGCCCCCGCATGGGGCGCACACACTTAGCGTTGCGGGTTCAGTGCGCCTTCGAGGCCAGCTCGATCCACACGCCGTCGGGGTCCACGACGAACGCGAGCCGGGAGCCGCCTTCGTCGAAGGGTGGGAGACCCGGCTTCGCGCCCTTCGCGACGAGCTCGCGGTACGCGACGTCCGCGTCCTCGCAGTCGAACGCGAGATGGTCGAGTTCCTCGCCGTGGCGGTAGGGCTCCTTGTAGAACCTCGAGCCCTCGGGATACCAGTTCAGCTCGAGGAGCAGGTCCGATCCCGGGGTCCGGAGTTCCGCCCACTCCCCGCGCGTCTCGGCCACCTTCTCGCGGCGCCCCATCACCATGCCGAGGAGGTCCCGGTAGAACGCGATCGAGCGATCGAGATCCCGCACCTGGATGCCGACGTAGACGAAGCGGTACTGCATGGAATCTCGGAACGCAGGGTGGGACGGCGGGATATAGCCTTCGCCGGCAAGCGGCGGGAAAGGCACAACCATTGTAGCCTCGCACGCGTTGGAGGGGATGAGGGAGGAAGCGAGGAGTGATCCAGCTCGACGTCGACCTGCCCGATCATCCCGGGGAGCTCGCGAAGATCCTCGGGATCCTGGCCGGGGAGGGCATCAACATCGACGCGATGAGCGCGAACTCGGGGGCGGGACATTCCTACGTCAGCCTGATCACGGACCAGCCAATCAAAGCGCGGCAGTCTCTCGCGAAGGCCGGGTACGAGTGCGCGCAGAGGACCGTCATCGTGATCAGCGTGCCGGACACCCCGGGAGGGTTCGCGGCCCTCGCCCGGAAGCTCGGAGATGCGGGCGTGGACATCCAGAGCGTGGTCCACCTGGAAGCGATGGGCGACCATGTGCAGCTGGCGATCGGCGTCGACAACCTCGACGCCGCGCGGGCCCTCGTCTGAGCGGTCCTTCCTGCCGGACGCGGAGTATTCTCGCCTTCGATAACAGGAACGTGCGAATCGAATCGAAACGCTCAAATGGTCCCCCATGCCTATAGTCGCAACACCGCGCGAAATCAGGAGAGGAGGGCGAACATTCATGCGAGAAGTCAGCGAGCAGGATGACAAGTCTCGAGGGGGGAGCGGGCCCGGATCGAGAACGTTCCCGACCCGTGGTCCGAAGACGGTCCCGCAGGTCGACTACGAGCGCATCTTCGTGACCGACCCGCATACGAACCTCCTGGGCGAGTACGCCCTCAACGACGAGTGCCCCCTCGAGAGTTCGGACCTGATGCGTTCCCTCCCGATCAGCGGCCTCCGCCACCTCGTCAGCTTCTACCAGGGTGAGTACGCCTTCACGCCCTTCAAGGTGGACGACCTCTGGTTCGTCATCCTCACCCATGGCGTGCCTCGCATCGAGGAACGCGGCTCCGTGGGGACCCTCCTCGCGGCCGCGCGGATCCACATCCCGCCCATGATCGAGCCGCTCCTCGCGAAGAAGGAGATCGACCTGCGCACGCGGGAGCAGGAGCTCGCGGAGCGGGAATCCGACCTCACCCGGCGGGAGCAGCGCGCGGGGGTGACGGATGCCGAGCTCCGGATCGCGTCCTCGCGCCTGAACGAGCTCGAGGCGGACATCCAGTCGAGGGAAGCGAAGCTCGCGACGCTCCGCGACTACGCGGTCCAGATGCAACGGAGCTTCGTCCCCCGCAAGGAGGAGAAGCCGACCGATCGATCTCCCGCGACGTCGGTTCCCGCGAGCTCGGCGTGACGCAGAATCCGCCCTCAGCGAGCAGAGCTTCTCAGCCCCGATAACCAAGAGCCGCTTCTTAAATAACCTCCGAGGGAGTCGATACTTGCACGATGGCAACGCGAGGTCCAGCTCTCGCGAGGCCGAGGCGGGCAGCGCATGCAAGGGGTTCTCGAGACCCTCGTCACAGGCATCGTCATCAGGGCACTGGGCCCCGCCCTTGGTGCAATCCTCATGGCGCCGGCCCCAAAGAGAGTGTCCCGTGCCCAACTCAAGAAGATCTACGTGTTGAACGAGATGGGGGACATGGACGGGGAGTACGTCCTCGATCCGGATTGCCCCATCGACTACAACGATTTTCTTAAGGTTCTCCCGGACGACGGCATCGGGGACCGGGAGGCCCTCTTCGTCGGCGAGTACGTCTTCACAGCGTTCCAGAGCGGGAAGTTCGTGTTCGTGCTCCTCTCGCGAGGACAGCTCGCCCCGGAGGACATGGACTGGACCGCGACGCTCTTGACCGCGGCGGACGCCCATCTCGCCGCGGAGGCGAAAGGGGCGGCCAGTTCGCGACCGTCGGAACCGCCGAAGCCGAGCCCAGACCTCGACAACGCGCTGACGGAACGCCAGAGCCAGCTCGACGCCCGGGAGAAAGAGCTCGCGAGGCTCGAGGTTCAGCTCAAGGCCGACCAGGCGAACCTGAACGGACGAGGGGAGGAACTCGCTCGCCAGAAGGACCGGCTCACCACCCTCGCCGAGTATGTCGCGCAGATGCAGCAGGGCGTGGCCGCTGGAGTGGCCCGCGCGCGGCAGTCGCTCGAGATGACCGAGCAGCTCGCTGCCTCGGCGGCCGAGAATCACAATCTTGCGGACGCCAAGGCGCTCACGGATCTGCGTGCGCAGTTCGAGGACGAGCGCAAGGCCCTCCTCGTGGCCCGCGACGAACTCGAAGCGAAGTACCGAGAGACCTCGGACAAGGTCCGTCAGTTCGAGCAACAGTCGAAAGACGCGGCGGAGCGACTCGCGAAAGAACGAGCGGACACGGCGGCGCGCGAGGCGGAGGCCGAGCGGCTCCGTGTGGCGATCGAGGGCCGCGTCCAGGAACTCAGCCAGCGGTTCGCGGCCATGGCGAAGGAGCGACTCCTGAACTCGCACAAGCCCCCGGCACCGTCGGGCGCGCTATCCCCCGCGGCGACGGCGGAGCTCGAGACGGCCAAGACGGAGCTGGCGAAGGAACGCAAGTTCCTCCAGCGGCGCGCGATCGAGATGCTCGACCGCGAGGAGAAGGTCCGAGCGCGGGAAATGGCCCTGGACGGACGAGAGGCCGCCGTGGCGAAACACGAGCAGGAACTCGGGGCGAGGGAGGCGGCCCTCTCGAAGGTCGTCTCCGCACCGCCCATCCCGGCCGGCGCGGAGGCCGAGGAGGCCCGCAAGGACATCGAGCGCCGGGTCAAGATCATCCAGCAGAAGGCCCTCGAGCTCCTCGACCGTGAGGAGAAACTTCGGAAGCGCGCGGCGGAACTCCAGGCCCTGGAAGCCCGCCTATCAGGAAATGTCCCTGCGCGGTAGTCGCGGGCCCGAAACGCTCCGAGGGAATCAGGTCAGATAACCACCCGACGCCCCTTAAATAGGTCCGAAAAGGGTCGTTTTTCTCGATTCCGCCGCAGGCGACGTCTCGTCTCGGCCGGGGAACGGCGACCATGAAGTCCCAGTCGCGCGCACCGGCACACCCGATCCTCACTCAATGGAGCGCGCAGCCGGGGGCGCTCCGATGAGGCCGGCGGCGGCGCTCCTCCTCGTCGGCGTCCTGCTCGCGACCGCAGCGCTCGCGGTCGCCGTTCAAAGCCCCCATGATCCTCTCGCCCCGTTCCGCGCGCCGGATGGAAGCCTCCACATCCCGGGTGGAGCGCTCACGCCGGAAATCCAGCGCCTCCTCTTCGGACGGAACGAGTTGCAACCGTTCTGGAATCTGACGTACTTCGCGCCGGCTCCGTCGCCGTATCCCACGATGCGGCTCGCCGAGAGGAGCTACATCGAGCCCAACCTGAACGTCTTCGCCCATCCGAACCAGGAGCCCGAGTCCTTCGCGTCGGGCGTGGCCCATCTCATCGAACGGTGGTTCCCGCCCGTCGACTGGGGGGCGGCGGTGCATTTCGCGGCGGGCTGGTTCTTCGGCCTCTTCACCTGGGATGCGCGGGCGGCCGTGGTCGTCGACAGCACGACCGTGACCGACGTGGCCACGGCTGCGAACACCTGCACGACCTCTCAGACGGCCGCGGCCTCCGACAACGCCATCCTGGTGACGCTCTCGGAACGCGGGACAGTCAGCTTTCTCTCCGTAACCTACGGATCGGCAAGCCTCACGCTGGTGACCAGTACCGACGCCAATGGTGGCACCCTCGTGAGGACGGAAATCTGGGGCTTCGCGGGCACCGTGCCGGCGGGTCTTCAGACGATGACGGCCACTCTATCCGGGGGCCAAACCGCGCGAATGTCCTGCGCCACGATCCTCCTCCAAGGCGTCATGTCCAGCAGCTCGTTCATCAATGGAACAAGCAACACGAACACAACGGCTAACGCGGCAATTAGTTTCACGTCGGCCGTCACGATTGGAAACCTTGGCTTCGCCGTCGCGGCACTCCAACAGGCCGGCGGTAGCGTGCAGCCGAGCGCCGTTGCTGGCACGGGAGCGACCGCGACCGATCTGTTCGGCGTCGCGATCGGGCACTGCACCGGTGCTGGTGCGGCAAATGAATGCGCGGCCGGCGCCGATATTCCGAGTCCGGGCACTGCGATCACGTGGACCAACCCCGCGACCACGTGGGTCGTGTCCGCGGTCGAAGTCGTTGCCATTCCGACGTGCGGCACCGTTGGTGGAGGGACCTGCTATCGGATCGGCGCAGGCGGAACCTGGAGCAGCGCGGCCAACTGGTCAAACTCGCCCGGTGGCGTATCGTGCGGATGCACACCGAACGCGGCGGACACGGCCATCTTCAATGCGAGCCCGACGGGCACGACGACGCTCTCGGCGGCGACCACGATCGCCGCCATCGACATGACGGGCTTCACGGGATCCCTCGACACGACGAACGCGAACAACTGGCCCCTCACCGTGAACGGGGGCTTCACGATCCAGGGCACCTTCCTGCCACGCGGATCGACTGTCACGATCGCCGGCGACGTCACCGTCCTGGGTGCCGCGACCGTGGTGACGATGAGCACATCCACGTGGACCATCAGCGGGACATGGACGAACAACTCCACGTCGGCCACCTGGTCGGCGGGGACCGGAACGGTCACGATCCGAGATGCCGCAAGCGGCACGCTGACCTTCGCCAACCTGGCAGGCGCGACGAACGAATTCAATAACCTCACCCTAGACGCGAGCGTCGCGGCCGGTCTGACGTACACGATGGCCACGAACGGACTCAAGATGGCGGGCACACTTACTGTCCGCAACTCCGCTGCAGGAGCCACGGGGGCGACGATCTTGGACACGTCCCCGTCCAACTTGGCGGTCACCGCAGGTGCGCTCACGGTGACGACCCTGGGAGCATTCAACACGGAGGCATCCACAGTCACCGTGAACGGGGCCTTGAACATCGCGGCAGCGAACGCCTACGTCGTGAACACGGCGGGCAGCTGGGTGGTCACCGGAGCCTGGACGGATTCCTCGACTTCGGCATCCTGGTCCTTCGCTGCGGCCATCAGCTTCCGATCCACCGTCTCCCGGACGATGACCTTCGGTGCGCAGGCCGGGAGTGAGTTTGCCGGAGCCGTGACCTTCGACACGACCGTCACCACGGCGGTGACCTACACGATGGCCACGAACTCCCTCGACGTGGCCGGAACGGTCACAATTCAGAACAGCGCAGGCGGTGCGACGGGTGCGGTGACCCTCGACGCCTCCGCAGCGAACCTCGCTGTTACGACAGGCGGCCTCACGCAGTCGACACTCGGAGCGTTCAACACGCGGGCCTCCACGATCACGATCAATGGAAACGTGAGCATTGGCGCCGCGAGCGCCTACGTCACGAACACGGGGGGCTCGTGGTCCGTCTCGGGCGCGTGGACGAACCGAACGACCTCGGCCTCGTGGTCCTTTGCCGCCGCCATGAGCTTCCGCGCAGCGGCTTCCAAGACGATGACCTTCACCGGATCGAACATTGCGGGCAACGAGTTCGCCGGGGCCGTCACGTTCGACTCGAGCGCGGCAGCCGGCATCACTTTCACCATGGCGGCCGGGGCCACGGGCGACGCGTCCCTCAAGATCGGCGGCGCCCTGACGATCCGGAACAGCGCCGGGGGCGCCACCGCGGCCACGATCGTCGACACGTCCGCGGGCAACTACAACGTCACCGCGGGCTCCCTCACCCTGGGCACCCCTCGCGGAGCGCTGAGGTCCGAGGCTTCGACCATCACGATCAATGGCACCGTGAACGTCTCGGATGCGAACTCCTACCTCGTGCTCGGCACCGCCACATGGACCGTCACGGGCTCGTGGACGGACAGCAGCACAGATGTCGTCGACTGGAGCGCGGGGACGGGGACGATCACCTTCCGGGATGCCGCGAACGCAACGATGACTTTCGCCAACCTCGGAGGGAGTGAGCTCAACAACGTGATCTTCGACACTCCGACGGCAGCGGGAATCACGTACACGATGGCGACGAACGGCCTCCGGATGGCCGGCACCCTCACCGTCCAGAACACCGCGGCCACGCCGACCGGGAACGTCGTCCTCACGACGAGCGCATCCAACCTCGCGATCACCGCAGGCAGCATCGTCTTCGGGACACGCGGGACCTTGACGGCGAATAGCTCGACAATCACGGTGAACGGCCCCTGGACTTCCACCGCGGCCAACCACGTGTGGAACAAGGGAACGTCCACCGTGATCTTCGCCGCCTCCGGGACGCTCACGATGAGCGCCGGTGAGTCGTTCAACATCCTCACCGTGAGCGCCGGCACGACGACCCTGGGATCGAACGTCACCGTCTCCGCCGCCACGACCGTCAACGGCACCCTAGACACGTCCGGCTCCAGCTTCACCCTGACCTTGCAATCGACGCTCGCGATCGGCGCGAGCGGTGTGCTGAATCTCGAAGCGAGCACCGCGTCGACGACGGGGAATGTGACGATTGCGGCAGGCGGTGCCGTGCGGTTCACGGGCTCCGGAACGTGGACGATCAACGGATCGTGGACGGACAACAACACGACGGTCCCCGCGACCTGGGCGGTAGCCACATCGACAGTGCGGATCGTCGACGCGGCCGCGGCGACCCTCACCTTCTGGACAGCTCCTGGGAACGAGTTCAACAACCTCACCCTGGACGCCTCGGTCGCCGCGGGATTCGCGTACGCGCAGGTCAACGCCCTCCAAACGGCCGGAACTCTCACGATCCAGAACACGGCGGGGGGTGCGACCGGGGCAGTGATCCTCGATGCAAGCGCTTCGAACTACAGCTCTACGGTTGGCGGACTGACTCTCGGAGCCCTCGGCGGCTATACCTCGAGGAGCGCGACCGTGAACGGGAACGTCAGCGTCGCTGCGACCGGGTACGTCACGAGCGCGGGCGCGGGGACCTGGGCTGTCACCGGCTCGTGGACGAACAACACGACTTCGGTTTCCTGGTCCTTCTCTGCACCCATCACGTTCCGGGCTGCCGGGAACCAGACGATGACCTTCAAGGCTGCGGCCACGGAGTTCTCCGGAGCGGTGACCTTCGACACCACGGCCGCCGCGGGCGTCACGTACACGATGGCGACGAATGCCTTGACCCTGACCGGCCTCCTGACCGTCCGGAACTCGGTCGCCTCCCCGACGGGCAACACGATCCTGGACACCTCGGGTTCCAACCTGGGCATCACGGCGGGCGCGGTGACCCTCGGTACGAACGGGACGCTCCGGGCACGCGGGTCCACGGTCAGCGTGGGTGGCAACTGGACTGTGACCGCGGCGAACGCGACCTTCACCCCAGGCACGAGCACGGTCGTGTTCACCGCGGCGGCAACGATCAACATGACTCAGCCCTTCAACAGTCTGACAATCAACGCGGGCACCTCGACCCTTGCCGCCAACACGACCGTCAACGCGAGCCTGACCGTATCGGGAGGAACCCTCGCGAAGGGCACCTTCACGCTCTCCGCGGCCTCGCTGACGCTTTCCGGGGGATCGCTCACATCGACATCCGGAGCGGGGACGGTCACCGGCAACGTGACGATCTCCTCCACGTCATCCTTCATCTCATTCGGTTCCGAGACCTGGACCATCGGCGGCACATGGACGAACTCGAGCACATCTGCCTCCTGGTCGGCGGGAACAGGGACGGTCGTCTTCAATGATGCCTCCGCGGGGACGATGACGTTCGCCGGGACCAACCTTGCTGGCAACGAATTCAACAACGTCACCTTCGACACCACGGCCGCCGCGGGCGTCACGTACACGATGGCGGCGAACGGTCTCCGGATCGGCGGCGCGCTCCTCATCCGCAACTCCGCTGCATCTCCAACGGGCAATACCATCCTCCACACCTCCGGCGCCGGGTTGGCCGTCACCGCCGGAAGCGTCACGCTTGGAACAAACGGCACGTTGACCGCCAACGGAAGCCTCATCACGGTCTCCGGAAGCTGGACCTCGACCGCCGCGGGCGCTGTGTTCAACGCGAACACCTCCACGGTCACCTTCACCGCCTCGGGGACCATCGCGACCAGTGGCGCCCAGAGCTTCAACGTCCTGACGATTGCCGCGGGCACGGCGACCGCGGGAAGCGCGCTCACCGCCAGCGCGTTGAACGTGAACGGCGGGACGCTCGCCAAGGGGACGAACACGCTTGCCGTGAACGGCAACGTCACCTTGGCCGGCGGGGCAGTCACCTCCGCATCCGGAGCCGCGACAGTGACGGGCAACATGAACATCTCGTCCGCGGCCTCGTACATCTCCTTCGGGTCCGAGTCATGGACAATCACGGGGACTTGGACGAACGTCTCCACGAGCGCGTCCTGGTCCGCCGGGAGCGGGACGGTCATCT
>JBGPGA010000021.1:0-22109 GCA_041483635.1 Thermoplasmata archaeon | reverse complement strand
GTAGAAAAACGGCGTGATGTACTTGCCGATGATATCCCCGCCATGAACGAGGGTCTCCGCTTTGTACGCTGCGGCGGCGGCCAACGCTTTGGCGAAGACGGGGGTGGATCCGTGGATATCAGAAACGAAGAGGACCCGCGTGAATTTCTTCATGAATTACATGGAGCCGGAGTGCGATATTTAGAACCGCGGTTCTTACGTTTTCGGGGGAGCCACAGAGAGCGCGAGCGGACGACGCGAGCGCTTGCGGCTCTGCCGGTGCACGCAGCCGCGAAGCCTTCGGCCGGCCGAACAATGGACCGGACAAAGTTCCGACTGACCCAGACGGGGAAGGGTGGGCCTCCTCCCGCGCCAACGGGAGGAGACCGCGGAATCGGCGTGACCTCTACAGTGGCGGGATCTGCTTCCCCACGAGCTCCACAGGAAGGCCGTGGCTCTTCTGGTAGAAGTACGAGCCCCAGTACACGAACGTGGCGAAGAACAGCATGATGATGATTGGCGAGAACGCCACGAAGTCAAACTGCGCCTGGTGCGTGTACGCGGGGAGTACAACCGAGACCATCGTGATCGCAGTGAAGACCGCGCCGACGAGGCCCACGATCGTGATCACGGGGACAGGCCCGACCTTCGCTTTGACGTACCGGTGGGAGGCCTCGAAAATCTCCTTCCGGCGGAACGGGAAGAGAGCCCCGGCAATCAAGACAATCGTCGTCGAGAAGTAGAAACCGAAGATCGCATAGATGTAGAAGGCGCCGATCTTCGTAAAGATTGTCAGGAAGACAAAGACCACCGTGACGAGCCCGTAGAGCAGAACGGCATAGTACGGCACGCCCTTCTTCGAGGTCTTCGAGAGCCCGAGCGGGAGGATCCGATCGAAGGACCAAGAGAAGATGTACCTCGTTGGGGCGAGGTAGAAGGCCATCGACCACATGACCAGCTGCAGGCCCATCCCGAACGCCACAAGCGCGCCAATCCATGGGTTTGTCGTCAGGAAGTTCACCAGGAACACGCCCGAAGGATACCCGGCGCCGGGAACCGGTAAGAGGGAGGCGCCCGGTCCCGCCGCCGCGGCCAGGAAGTCGTGTCCGTAGACCGTGAACTGGGTGAAGTAGATGGTGAAGAGGAACGCCCCGTAGATCAGGGGGGAGCCAAAGATGGCGATCCCCTGGGACTTGAAGGGATTCCCGCTCACTTCGCCGGCGAAGTAAGAGCTATTCACGAGGCCGATGTAACTCAGCATCACGAAGACGAGGCCGAGGAAGAGGGTCCCGTCCAGCGTGTAGCTGAACGCACCGGGCGTCATTGTGTTCAGGATGTCTCCGTAGGTCGTGCCCGAGGTCGCGTTGAAGTTGCTGATGAAACCCGCGTTCCCGTTGACGAGGAGCAACCCGATGTACACCGCGAAAATGGCCAACATCACGAAGAAGCCGCCGACGAGGACGTTCACGACCCTCTTGATTGGCAGCAACATGACGCCGATGACGAGCGCCGAGATGGCGAGAGAAACGAGGAGCAGCTGTGTCGTGTCGGTCATCAGGTTCGTCCCGATCGTGACGAGCCCCGCGTCCTTGGCCAGGTACCCGAAGTTGATGAACATGTAGGAGAAGCCGTACTGGACGGCCAAGACGATGTCGTAGGCGACGAACGAGGAGATCATCACGAACAGGATCATCGAGCTCTCCAAGAATCCTAAGTACGGATGGAGGACCCGCGACACCCAGACGTAGTCGCCTCCTGTACGGGGCATGCTCGTGGAGAACATCCAATACACGAAGCCCACCATGAGGACGATCGCCAGACCCAGGAACGTCGTCAGCGGGATGTCCGCGTTGGGGGCTGTCAGCACAGCGAACCACACGTACAACATCGGTCCCATGATGCCCATGCTCACAAGGTTCGCAATGAGCGCCTGGCGGGAGCTGACCGCCCGAACAAGGCCGGAACTTCGTCTCACATATAGCGAACCAGAATCGCCCGAAGGGTTTTCAGACTGTGTAGCCAAAACAACCCCCACTCCCGGCGGGGAATCCGGGTACGGCATACTTAATTCGGAGTATAGCCTAGTAAATACACTTGGAGAACGGGGCCGGGAAACACCTGGAGGCGGCGCGATGCGGACTTACGCTTCCTTCCGCTCTTCCTTCTCCTTCTGCAGCACGCGGACGTGGTCACCGCGGACCGTGACCGGGATGCGGACCATCGCCTCGAACAGCTCGACCGTGATCTCTTCCTTCGTCTCGTCGATCTTCTGCACGCGCGCCTTCTCGCCCTTGAACGGGCCCGCGACGAGCTCGACGATGTCGCCTTCCATGATCCCGCTGACCACGGGTTTGGGCGACAAGTAGAGGTCAATATCCGTGAAGCTGATGCCCGCCTTCTCGCCCTCGCCCTTGACGACGCCGCGCGCGCGTCGCACTCCGCGGACGATCTCCTCGAGGCGGTCCGGGTTCATCGACTCGACGAACACGTAGCCCCGGAGGTTCGCCGGCACGAGGATCGCGAACACGCCGAGGTCCTTCCCCTTCGCCCGGGCATAGATGGAGTCCGCGACCGTGCGCTCGTGGCCGATCGAGCACTTGACCGCGAGGACGGCCTGGCGGGCCGTGAAGCTGAGCGTCTTGACGTCCGAGGCGGTCGGGTCCGTCTTGGAGACCGCATTCAGGACGACGTTGAGACGGTCCCCGAAGCGGCCGCCCTTCGGGCAGGTGATCTGGACGGTCAGCTCGCGCTGGCCCTCCGGGATCAGGAGGAACTCCTTCTCCGTGACCTTCGTAAACGTGACGTCCCAGGGCTTGTCCTCGACCCCCCAGATCTTGATCCCCCACTCGGGCGGGTCGGGGAGCTCGGAGCCGTACACGAGGTCGACCTTGATCCGGATCGTGTCGTCATCCGTGCCCGTGTTCGTGACGACGACGGCGTACTCCTTGATCTGGCCCGCGGTGAGGGAGACCTTCTCTTCCTGGAGGTCGAGCCGGACCCCGAGGTGGCCCACGGGCGGTCGTTCGTCCGCCTTGGGCTCCGGTTTCTTCTCCGCGCCCTTGGCCAAGTCGTCGAGCAGCCCCATGGTCTCCGCTCCCTCAGATCATCCGAAGAGTCCCGTGAAGAACGAGCCGCCGTAGCGCATGATGAAGTAGATCAAGAAGCCCAGCGCCCCGACGGCGACGAGGCCGAGCCCCGTGATGATGAGGACCTTGCTGTACTCGTCCGGCGTGGGCTTGCGGGCCATCTTGAGGATGCGGCCGTACTTGCCCTTGCCGACCCGCTTCAGGCGCTCCTCGATACGCCGCTGGACCTCCCAGCCCTTCTCCATGATCTCGGCCATGATTGGGAACCCTCACCGCACGATGTCGACGCCGGCCGCGGGGCCGCGGATGTGCTCCCCCGGTCCGAGGATCTGCTTCGATCGCACGCCCGTCAGGATGAGCATGACCCGGAGCTTGTGCTCCAAGGACTGGTCGACCGCCGCGCCCCAGATGATCCGCGCGTTGCTGCTGATCCGGCCCTGGACGATCTCGGCCACCTTCTCGGCCTCCGCGACGCTCATGTCCACGCCGCCCGTGACGTTGACGAGGGCGCCCGTCGCGGCGCTGATGTCGACGTCGATGAGGGGCGAGTTGATCGCCTCCTCGATGGCCTCCTCGGCCCGGTTCTCCGAGTCCGACTCGCCCAGGCCGATCATCGCGACCCCGCCGCCCTTCATAATCGTCTTGATGTCGTTGAAGTCGAGGTTGACGAGGCCGGGCTTCGTGATGACCTCGGTGATCCCCTTGATCGCGCGCATGAGGACGTCGTCCGCGACCTTGAAGGCCGCATTTAGGGCTAGACGCGGCACGAGTTCAAGCAGTTTGTCGTTCGGGATGACGACGACCGTGTCCGCGAAGCTGCGGAGCTTCTCAAGGCCGTACTCCGCGTTCTCCGCGCGGATCGCGCCCTCGGCCTTGAACGGGAACGTGGTGATGGCGATCGTCAGGGCGCCCGCCTCCTTGGCCATCTGGGCGACGATCGGCGCGCCACCCGTGCCCGTGCCGCCGCCGAGGCCGCAGACGATGAAGACCATGTCTGCTCCCTGGACCACGGTCCGGAGCTCGTCGCCCGCCTCCCGGGCGGCCTCCTCCCCGACCTGCGGGAGGGCGCCCGCACCGAGGCCCCGCGTGACGCGGCGCCCGAGGAGGAGCTTGTGCGGCGCGCGGATGATCAGGAGGTGCTGCGCGTCCGTGTTGCATGCGTAGAGTTCGGCGCCGACGATGCCGCCCTCGACGAGGCGGTCGATCGTGTTGCAGCCGCCCCCGCCGATGCCGACGATCTTGATGTTCGTGCGAAGGCTCGCGAGGATTCGCTCGAGTTCCGCGTCCTCGGTCCCCATCCCGAACGCCGCCGTGGGCGAATCGGGGACCCGGGGCTCGTCTGCCGCCCGGGTTACGACTTCCCTAACAATGGAGTCCATGATTGGGCCTCCGGCTACACGAAATGCGGATCGAAGCAGCCGCGAAGGGCAGGTAGCAAAGGGGCGCTAATAAAGGTTTCCGGGTGGCGGCACCGCCACCCGTACCGGACTTTTCTCGGAGGGAAACGACCTCAGCGGATGACGTCCACGCCCACCCTCGCGCGTTCCTCGGCGGGGTCTCGGCGGCCCACGATCTGCTTGGACCGCACGCCCGTCGCGACGAGCATGACGCGCAGGGTGTGCTCGAGGGTCGGGTCCACCGTGGCGCCCCAGATGATCCGAGCCGTCGGGGAGACCTTCGACTGGACGACCTCCGCGACGCGCTCCGCCTCGGCGATCGTCATGTCGTTCCCGCCGGTGACGTTGATCAGGACGCCATGCGCCGAGGACACGTCGACCTCGAGGAGCGGGCTGTTGATTGCTTCCTCGATCGCCTCGACCGCGCGGTTCTCGCCCATCGCCTGGCTCTCGCCGAGTCCGATCATCGCGACGCCGCCGCCCTTCATGATCGTCTTCACGTCGTTGAAGTCCAGGTTCACGAGCCCGGGCTTCGTGATGATCTCCGTGAGGCCCTTGATGGACCGCATCAGGACCTCGTCCGCGAACTTGAACGCGTTGTTCAGGGACATCCGCGGCACGAGGTCGAGGAGTTTGTCGTTCGGGATCGTGATGACCGTGTCCGCCGCGTCGCGCAGGCGCTCGAGGCCCCACTCCGCGCTCTCCATCCGGAGCTTCCCTTCCCCGCGGAAGGGCAGGGTGACGACCGCGATCGTGAGCGCGCCCATCTCCTTCGCGAGGCGGGCCACGTAGCCGCAGGAACCCGTCCCGGTCCCGCCGCCGAGGCCGCACGTCGTGAACACGATGTCGGAGCCGTGGAGGATCGTCCGCAGCTCCTCTTCCGCCTCGCGGGCGGCCTCCTCGCCGATCTGGGGCAGCGCCCCGGCGCCGAGCCCCTTCGTTACGCGACGGCCCAGGAGGACCTTCTTCGGGGCGGTGATGTGGAGCAGGTGCTGCGCGTCCGTGTTGCACGCGAACAGCTCCGCGCCCGTGATCCCCTCGTTGTAGATGCGGGCGATCGTGTTCGAACCGCCGCCTCCGAGACCGATGATCTTGATGTTGGTCTTCATCTTGCTGAGCATGTCTTCGAGCTCAGAGTCGACACGGGTGTCTTCGAAGGCGGGGGTCCCACCTTCGCGGGCCAGCACGTCCTCTAGCATGGAGTTCATTGCGTCACCTGCATCTTATGCGAGTTCATCCCATCCCGCAAGGTGGGCTCGTATTCTTCGCACGCTATTTAAAAGTGTCTGACGAACGTCCGCCGATTTGACAAAGGGCCCATCGACGCAACGTTCACGCGGGATGTTTCGGCGGCCAGAAACGCCGTAGGCCTTTGAGTTCCAGGTAGGCGAGGCCAACGACGATCGCCGCGGAAAGCAGGATGGGCCAGACCTGGGACGGATCCGTGCTCTGCAGGATCGTCCCCACAACCATCGCGTCGAGGAGGACGCAGCCGATCCCGTACCACTGCTTCGCGTAGCGTTCCCGCGCCCATTCCCTCCACGAGGCCGTCGCATCGAAGTCTCGGGCCGCGTCGCGCCGCTCCTTGAGCGAGCGGAAGGCGCGCCGCTGCGGATCGGGATCGGTAACCAAGGGCTCGTGCCTCTGGGAGACCGGATGGTCACCGCTCGCCTTTGTCCCTTTGGGTTTGGCCCGAATCCTGTCGAAGCCCGGTCAGAGGAAGGTCGCCTGACACGCCTTCCGGGTCGCATCGACGGCCTGGGGCGGCGCCGCGACCATGACGACCCAGTCCGTCACCTGGCGTAACTGGAGGGCGCGTCCGAGCGGGCTGACGCGGGAGAAGGGCCTCGCCTCGCCGTCGTCGAGGATCATGACCTCCGTCTTGGCGATGCGCGGTTCGCTGATCAGCAGCTCGGGGAGGGGCACGTCGACGACGACCTGGCCCGGCTCGAGACCCGCGCGGCGCGCGATGCGGTCCTCCAGCCGCCGTCGCTCGCGCACGTTCTTGAACGACACGAGGGTGGCCTTCGCGTCCTCGGAGAGTTCGTCCCGGTCGTGCGCGAGGACGCGCTTGTACAGCTTGCGGTAGCGCACCCGCAGCGCGATCTCCCGCTGGAACTTGCCCTGGTGCATGAGCCACGCCAGGAGCTCGTGGTCCACCATCTTCTGGACCTCGGCGATGGAGGCCTCGGAGCGCTCGACGGAGCGGGCGAGCATCTGCTCCGCGATCCGGACCGTCTTGTGGAAGTAGACGGACGAGTACATGAGCCCGCGCGCGACGAGCATCCCCTCCAGGGCGGGGAGGCCCTTGCGGTCGAGGGCCAGGGACCCGTGGTGGAGCCGCAGGGTCAGCAGGAGCCGGGCGATGTCGATGCGGCCCTGGCTCACCCCCGTGTAGTGCGCGTCGCGGAGGAGATAGTCGATCTGGTCCGCGTCCATCGGGCTGTGGATGATCTGGCCCAGATACCGGTGGTCGTCCCGGGAGGAGCGGCCGAAGAGGCCGCCCTCGTCCGAGGGTCCCCGGATCAGCGCGGCGACCTCCTTGGGCGAGACCCCGTGGTCCCGGAGCACCTCATGGATCCGCGGGACGTCCGGGAAGGCGTCGCGGTCCTCCTTGCCGACGTTGTCGTCTTCCCCGGTGATGAGCCGCTGCGTGAGGTGCATGTGGTCGACCGCGAGCTCGCGGCTCAGGACATGCTCGAGCGTGTGGGAGTACGGTCCGTGGCCGACGTCGTGCAGGAGGCCGGCCGCCTGGACGAGCTTCCGCTCCTCCTCGGGGAGGTCGAGCGCGCGGGCCATCTCGTTGGCCACCCAGCTCACCCCGAGGCAGTGCTCGATGCGCGAGTGGTTGGCCCCGGGGAAGACGAGGTAGGTGAGCCCGAGCTGGCGGATCGAGTTGAGGCGCTGGATCTCGAGGGTCTCGAGGAGGTCCTGGATGAGCGGCTCGAGGCGGATCGTGCCATGCACCGCGTCGACGATCGTCTTTGGCCCCGCCATCGGTCGCGCACAGAGGCCGCGGTCATAAAAACCTTGTTCAGCCACGCAGGCTGGATGTACGAGGCACCCGGTCCGGGAGCCCCTTCGAAAAGATTCAATTACCATGGCCCGGATGGGCCGCGGGAGCCGGGGTGACAGAGCGGCTAATGTGACCGACTGCAGATCGGTATCCAGAGGGTTCGACTCCCTCCCCCGGCATGCGACCGAGGACGGCAGGTCGATTTCGGCCTCACCAAATCCGTGGGATTAAGTCCACGGAACCCCTTGTCGCCAGGCGTGGGCGGGTTGCTGGTCGACCAGGTCTCCTATACTAACGGCCTCGTCCCCGGCCTGTTCATCCTCGCGATAGCACTGCTCGCCCCGTTCTTCATCCTCGGACTCGTTCGCTTCCGACGCGCGCCGAGCCGCAGACTCCTCGCCGCGGTCATCGCGACGAGCATCGCCCTCTCGGCGGTCTCGATCGCATACGGCTACGAGCTCAACCGAGCCTATGTATCCTCTCACACGTGGTCGTACTCGTTCTACCTGTACGTCCGCACGAACAACACGGGCCCGGATGCGATCGTCGTGCCCTCCGTGGTCGATGAAGCTCTGCTGGCCGGACTCTCCGTCACGTCGGGGACTGCGAACTGGAGCTTCGTGGACACGGAGCAGGGCCGGGGCATCTACGTCGGGTTCACAGGCGTCGCGACGCTCAGCGCCTCGGTCAGCCGGTACCCGGCGCCCAATCCCTTGCCGGACACCCGCTGGACCATGACGAACGAGTCGGTCTGGACGCCTGACCTCTGGATCTACTACCCGGGCACGGCGGGCATCTTTCTCAGCCTCGAAGGGAGCCTCTGGTGTTCCACATACGTCCGCCCCGGCTGGAACCTCTATCCAACCACGCCCATGCCCGTCGCCATGACGTAGGCACACCCGTGCACGGTCTTATATCGACCCGAGGCATGCGTTGAGATGGCGGGGGAGGCCGTCCGCCGTGCGGTACTACAACAGCGTCCTGGAGACGATCGGCAACACGCCGCTCGTCAAGCTTCCGAAGCTCTTCGCCGGCTCGAAGGGCCTCGTGCTCGCGAAGCTCGAGATGTTCAACCCGGGCGGCAGTGTCAAGGACCGGATCGGCCAGAAGATGATCGAGGACGCGGAGAAGCGGGGCGACCTGAAGCCCGGCGGCACGATCGTCGAGCCCACGAGCGGGAACACGGGCACGGGCCTCGCGATGGTCGGCGCGATCCGGGGCTACCGGACCGTGTTCACCATCCCGGACAAGATGAGCCGCGAGAAGATCGATGCGCTCAAGGCCTTCGGCGCGCGGGTCGTCGTCACGCCGACGGCCGTCGCGCCCGAGCACCCCGAATCCTATTACAGCGTGGCAGCGCGGATCCACAAGGAGACGCCGAATTCGGTCCTCCCGAACCAGTATGCGAACCCGATGAACCCCCAGGCGCACTACGAGACGACGGGTCCGGAGATCTGGCGGGACACGGACGGCAAGGTCACCCATTTCGTGTGCGGCATGGGGACCGGCGGCACGATCAGCGGGGTCGGCAAGTTCCTGAAGGAGAAGAACCCGAAGGTCAAGGTCATCGGGGTGGACCCGCTCGGCTCAATTTTAAAAGACTATTTCTATAAAAAAGAACGAATGAAGGGCCATCCGTACAAGATCGAAGGGATCGGCGAGGACTTCATCCCCGAGACGACCTGGTTCCAGTACATCGACGACATCGAGAAGGTCTCCGACAAGGAGGCCTACCTCATGACGCGCCGCCTGACGCGTGAAGAGGGGCTCCTGGCGGGAAGCTCGAGCGGGGCAGCCCTCGTCGGCGCGAGGCGGGTCGCGGAGACCCTGGGCCCGGACGACGTCCTGGTCGTCCTGCTCCCCGACAGCGGACTGCGGTACCTGTCGAAGGCCCACAACGAGGAATGGCTCAAGGAGCAGGGATACCTCGAGGAGCCCCTCGCGCCGCTCATGACGATCATCCGCGGGAAGGCGGGGCAGCTCCCTGGCGTCGTGACGATCGACGTGGCCGCGAAGGTCCGGGAGGCGGTCGACCTCATGGCCCAGTACGGGATCTCCCAGTTGCCCGTCCTGGACACGGGCATCATGGTCGGCTCGCTCCGGGAGGAGGTCCTGATGAAGGCCCTCCTCGAGAACCCGAAGATGTACGACGACTTCGTCGCCAAGGTCATGGACAAGCCCTTCCCGGTCGTCGAGCCCGGCGCGGACCTCGACACGGTGTACAAGCTCCTCCTCCACGGCAATCCGGCCGTGGTCGTCGGGGCGGAGAACCGCCTCGAGGGGATCATCACCCGCAGCGACATCATCCAGTACCTCGCCGGACGGGCCTGACGCCCTCGGGGCCGGGAAGCGGAAAGCGTCCCGGCCGGCCTCTTTCCTGGCAAAGAATGACGCGATTTTGAGCATTCCTCCACTGGAAACGGTCCTCTTCGACCGAAACGCTTGATAAGGGCCACCTGATGTCACCCCGGGTCGGATGGGACGGAGGGAGCTCGGGGCATGGTCCACCGTATTCTGCGCCCGGAGCTTCGGCCGCGTCGCGCCGAGGGGTTCCTGCGGCTCGTCCCTCACTGAGACGAGTGGATGAGGTCGGACTATGGATCCACGCAGCAAGCGGCGCTTGACGTATGTGACCACCGCCATCATCGGCGCGATGATCGTGATCTTGGCGGTCATCCTGTTGCAGCAGCCAATCCCGGCGAGCACGGTCCCGAACAAACCCGGTAATCCCGGCGGGGGGAACAACACGAACAACCCGCCCCCGACGACCGCGACGCCGCCCAGCGTCGCGACGAAGGCGGCGACCGGAATCGAACAGACCATGGCGACCCTCCACGGGAACCTCACGAGCCTGGGCACCGCGAGCTCTGTGACGGTCGGGTTCCAGTACGCCATGAGCTCGACGTTCGCGGGCATGACGAACGTGACGGCCGGCGCGAAGACAGCCCCGGGGGCCCTGACCAACGCCGTCACGGGCTTGGTTTCGAACACGACGTACTACTTCCGGGCCTGGGCCGCAGGGAAAGGGTATGTCACGGGGAGCGCGCTGACCTTCACGACGTTGGCCCCGCCAACGCCGCCGCCGGGCGGGAACGGAACGGGGAACGGACACCACATCCCGCCCGGGTGGGCGCACGCCGCCTGCCCGCACATCCCGGAGCAAGCGCCGGGTCATGGCGTTCGAGCACGGTGCGAGCACAACGAGACCTGGGGCCAGATGAAGAAGGAAGGCAAGGGAGACGTCGCGGAGCCGCCCGTCGTCCCGGTCCCGTCCGTCCGGCACGGAGCCGCCTTCCGGGTGGCGGACCCGGGGAACTCGAGCAATCACCGCGCGACCAGGTCCCGTGCCTGGTGACCGCCCCACCGACCGGGAGCCCGGAGCCCCCGCGGCCCGAGCCGAAAGCCAGGGGGCTCAGCAAACCTTTTACGCACGGCGCGTGAGTCCGGCGATGGAGATCCACATGCGTTTCGCGACGAATGCCATCCACGCCGGACAGGACCCCGAGCCCAGGACCGGGGCGGTGACTCCGCCCATCTACATGACCTCGACGTACTCCCAGAAGGAGCAGAAGGAGTATGACTACGCACGCGGGATCAACCCGACGCGGACCGCGCTCGAGACGAACCTGGCCGCCCTCGAGGACGCGAAGTACGGGCTCGCCTTCTCGAGCGGGATGGGGGGCATCACGACGGCCCTCACCCTGCTGAAGAAAGGGGACCACGTCATCGTGACGGACGACTGCTACGGGGGCGTGTACCGGATCTTCACGCGATTCATGGCGAACTACGGGATCGAGACGACCTTCCTCGACCTCCGGGACCTCGTGGACGTGGAGGACGCCTTCCGTCCGGAGACGCGGATGCTGTGGATGGAGTCGCCGACGAACCCGCTGATGAAGGTCGTCGACATCAAGGAGCTCGCGTTCATCGCGAAGGCCCATGAGGCGCTCAGCGTGTGCGACAACACGTTCGCGTCGCCCGCGCTCCAGAACCCGCTCCGACTCGGCGCGGACCTCGTCGTGCACAGCATGACGAAGTACCTCGGGGGGCACGCGGACGTCCTCGGTGGCGCCTTAATCATGAACCGCGACGACCTGTACGAGAAGCTCAAGTTCGCGCAGAACGCGCTCGGCGCGGTGCCGGGGGCCTTCGACGCGTGGCTCGTCCTGCGGGGCATCAAGACGCTGCCCGTGCGGATCGAACGCCACTGCGACAACGCGGAGGCCGTCGCGAAGTTTCTCCACGACCACCCCGCGGTCGCGAAGGTCCACTACCCCGGGCTGACGGACGACCCGGGCCACGCGGTCGCGAAGAAGCAGATGCGGCGCTTCGGCGGGATGCTGAGCTTCGAGCTCAAGGACGCGGCCCACGCGGTCGACCGCCTCCGACGCGTCCAAGTCCTCACGATGGCCGAAAGCCTCGGCGGGGTCGAGTCCCTCATCGAGCACCCCGACTCGATGACGCACCAGAGCGTCCCGAAAGAGCAGCGGCTCAAGCAGGGGATCACGGAAGGGCTCATCCGCTTCTCCGTCGGCCTCGAGGACGCGGACGATATCCTCGAGGACCTCGCGCGCGTCCTGGCCTAGGCCCAGCGCTCGGGCGCCCGCGGCGTCTTCGCGGCGCCCCAGCCACGGGTCGGGACGGGCTCCGGGAGCGAGCGCGTCGTCAGGCCCAGCGCGACGAGGACGTATCCGGCGCACGCGGCAGCCGGAAGGATCCCGAAGCCGACGCTCCAAGACCGTTGGAACATGGTCGTCGAGGGCGCATGGAGGACGATTGCGGTGGTCGCCGCGGCGACGGCGAAGAGGACGATCGCGCCCGCGTCGGTCATCCGCCGAGACGGCCCGTCCAGGAAGTTCCCGACGCGACCGAAGAGGATGCCATGGAGGGCGAGGGTCGGCACGAACAGCCAGGCGAGATAGGGGAATGCGCTGATGTACAGGACGAGGACCCAGAGGCCCGTCGGCCCGATCGCGCGGTACTGGAGAGGCAGGATCACAACGGCCCCGGCGATGAGTGCGAGGCTCACGTAGAACGAGCGTCGCGCGACGAGCGCGTCCACCTTCCCGGGATGGGTGGCCACGACGCCCTTCAGCCCGTCCCACAGGTCGGGCCAGGCCAGCGCATTGAACAGCACGCCGACCCAGGCGAGGAGCAGGTCCATGTAGACGACTCCGACGTTGTTGATCCAGATCGTCCAGCCGCCGAGCGCGAAGGCGAGCCAGTAGAGGATGGATCCGGCGGCCAGGAAGGCGGCGGCCCGGTGCAACTGCCCGGGCCAGAGGGCTCGCGGAGGAGGCGGACGGGGGCTGGGGGAGAATCCCGCCATGGTGAGGGCGCGCATCCGGGCCTGCGGGGGATAAGTCTTTTGACAAGGCGCTGTCAACGCGTCACGGCGGACGCCGCGAACGGGCCGCCCAGTCGTCGATCTGGAAGGCGAGTGCGATCGCAAAGAACCCGAGGGCGACGATCAGGAGATCCTCCGTGAGCCGCGCGCTCCGCAGGGCTCCGACGGGGTCAACGAGCGCTCCCCCGACCGCGGACAGCGTCATCCCGATGATCGCGCCGCAGCCGATTGCCGCGGCCACGGCCATCCGCTCCGAGGCGAGCTCCCGCGCCGCGTACACGAAGCCGATGGCCGCAACGGAGGACGCGGGTCCCCAGAAGAAGGGGAGCGCGGGAATCAGGACGAACGCGGTCGGGCCCACGAGGGGCGTCCCGGGGAGCGCGAAGAGGACGTAGACCGCGGTGACTCCGGCCGAGACGGGGAGGATGATCAAGAGCGAGGAGAGGAGGGCGAGCCGCGCGGAGAGGCCCGTCTCGCTCAGGGGGAACGCGCGACTGAAGACGACGGCCCCGTACGCCCCCGAGCTGAGGCCGAGCACCTGGAGGAGCCCCCCGAGGATGAGCCCGGAGATGACGCCCACGGGCGCGAAGATCAAGAGGAACGCCTGAGCCACGGCGAGGAAGACGGCTCCGAGCGCGAGGAAGGAGGAGGCGAAGAGGAGACGCCGCCGGGCCGCGAGGCGGAGCGTCTCGATCGTCCGCCCCGGGGGCGCCATGGGGATCGTCACGAGCCCCGGATGGTCGAGGCGTCCTTAAGCTCCGTCGGCCCGCGAGAGAAAATTAATAGAGCCGCTTCCCATGGAGCCCGGGCCCATGGCCCCCGAGGCCCCGCCAATCCGGCTCCACAACACCCTCTCCCGGACGAAGGAGACGTTCCAGCCGCTCCACGACCGGCAGGTTTCCATGTTCGTCTGCGGCATCACCCCCCAGGACCAGACGCACCTCGGCCACGCGAAGACGTACATCACGTTCGACGTCGTCGCGCGGTACCTGCGGTCCCGCGGGTACGCGGTGTTCTACCTGCAGAACGTGACGGACATCGAGGACCGCATCATCGACAAGATGCGGGAGACGGGGCAGGACTGGAAGGAGATCGTGCGCCACTTCTACGGCGAGTACCTGGAAGGGATGCGGGCCCTCAACTGCACGTCCGTCGACGTGTACGCGTACGCGACGGACCACATCCCCGAGATCCTGAAGCAGATCCAGGGACTCGTGGACAAAGGGTTCGCCTACGCGACCGAAACGGGGGTGTACTACGACACGACGAAGTTCCCGGACTGGGGCAAGCTCAGCGGCCAGAAGATGGAGGAGCTGAAGCCGGGCGCGCGGGTCGCGGTCGACGAGACGAAGCGGCACCCCGCCGACTTCGCCCTCTGGAAAGCGCAGAAGCCCGGGGAGCCGGCGTGGGACAGCCCCTGGGGCAAGGGCCGCCCCGGATGGCACATCGAGGACACGGCGATCACGATCAGCCGCTTCGGCCCCCAGTACGACCTCCACGGGGGCGCGACGGAGCTCATGTTCCCGCACCACGAGGCCGAGCTCGCGCAGGCCGAGGCCTACACGGGCGTCAAGCCGTTCGTCCGCTACTGGATGCACGGCGGGATGCTCATGGTCAAGGGTGAAGAGATGCACAAGTCCCTCGGCAACTTCTGGGCCGTGAAGGACGCGCTCGCCCGGTGGGACGCCGAAGTCCTGCGGTTCTTCTTCCTGAACGCGCACTACCGCTCCCCGATCGACTTCAGCCCTGAGGCAATCGAGGAGGCGGGTCGCTCGTACGAGCGCCTGCGAGAGGCCTTGCGGAATCTGGAGGCGGCCCTGCGCTCCCCGCCGGAGAAAGGGCCTGCGGATGACGCGCTGCGCGCCGCCACGAGGACCGCACGCGACCGGTTCGAAGCGGCGATGTCGGACGACTTCAACACCCGCGAAGCCCTCGCGGCGATCTTCGAGTACGCTCGCGAGGTGAACCGCGCGATCGGCGCCGGCGCGGGCGGCGCCGCCCTAGACGGAGCGAAAGAGGCCTTCGAGCATTTCGGGCAGGTCCTCGGTCTCTTCCGCGGACGAGGCGGGGGCGCGGGGCTCGACGCGCGCGCGATCGAGGAGCAGATTCGACTTCGCGAGGAGGCCCGAAAACGGAAGGACTACGCGACGGCAGACCGGATCCGGGCCCAGCTCGCGGAACTCGGGATCGTCCTCGAGGACACACGCGAGGGCGTCCGTTGGAAGAGACGCTGAGGCGTTCGTTCCGGAGGTCGGGCGAGCGGCCTCCAACGTGGTCTCAAGTGTGAGAACAGGAGGGGTCGTTTCCCCGTGCTACAGTATTTAACCTAACCGGCCCAATTCAACTCCTGTCAAGACCGTGTTTTTCTCCATAGAAACAGTCTCAGAACGTTTATAACGACCCTCCGTATACTCCGAATGTCACTCGGGATGGGGCTCTGAGGACACCCGAACGCATCTCGTTGCAGGTTGAGAATCGATGACGGAAGAGGCCACCGAAACGAAAGAACCGACCGCATATCTCTCAGACCAGATTCAGGTCCTCGAAGGCCTCCAGGCCGTCCGCAAACGGCCCGCGATGTACATCGGCAGCGTCGACGAACGAGGCTTGCATCACCTCGTCCACGAGGTCGTCGACAACTCGATCGACGAGGCCATGGCAGGGTTCTGCAAGAACATCCAGGTCACCCTCAATCCGGATGGCTCCGTGACCGTCGCGGACGATGGCCGCGGCATCCCGGTTGACATCCATCCGAAGTACGGCGTCCCCGGGGTCGAGCTCGTGACGTCCCGCATGCACAGCGGCGCGAAATTCGAGCACAAGATGTACCACGTCTCCGGCGGCCTCCACGGAGTCGGTCTGTCCGTGGTCAACAGCCTGAGCGAATGGTTCGAGGTCCGCGTCCACCTAGACGGCAAGGAGTACCGGATTCGGTACGCCCGAGGGCAGAAGGCCGAGGACCTGAAGGTCACGGGGCCCGCGGAGGGCACGGGCACGATCATCACGTTCAAACCGGACAACCAAATCTTCGAGACGATCGGGTTCGAGTACGACACGCTCGCCGCGCGGCTGCGCGAACTCGCCTTCCTGAACGCGGGACTCCAGATCATCATCGTGGACAAGGAGCACGGACGCGGCGACGTCTTCCAGTTCCAGGGCGGGATCAAGGAGTACGTGAAGTGGATCAACCGCGCGAAGACGCCGCTCCATCCCGACCCCATCTACCTCACGAAGCAGTCGGACGGCATCCAGATCGAGGTCGCGATGCAGTACCACGACGGTTACAACGAGTCCATCTTCACCTTCGTCAACAACATCGACACGAAGGAGGGCGGCACCCACCTCATCGGATTCAAGTCCGGCCTCGCCCGGGCGTTCATCAACTACGCGAAGGAGAACAAGTATCTCAAAGGGAGCCAGAGCCTCGAGGGCGACGACGTGCGGGAGGGCCTCACCGCGATCCTGAGCCTTAAGATCCCCGACCCCCAGTTCGAGGGCCAGACAAAGATGAAGCTCGGCAACTCCGAGGTCAAAGGCATCGTCGAGTCTGGGATGTACGAGAAGCTCACCGAGTTCTTCCTGGAGAACCCGAAGGTCGCGGAGATCTGCATCCAGAAGGCCGTCCTCGCGTCCCAGGCCCGCGAGGCCGCGCGGAAGGCGCGCGAGCTCACGCGCCGCAAGGGCCTCCTCGATGGCTTCAACCTCCCGGGGAAGCTCGCGGACTGCCAGGAGAAGGATCCGGCCAAGTCCGAGCTCTACATCGTGGAGGGGCCGTCCGCAGGCGGCTCCGCGAAGCAGGGTCGGCGGCGGGAGTTCCAGGCGATCCTCCCCCTCCGCGGGAAGATCCTGAACGTGGAGAAGGCCCGCCTGGACCAGATGCTGAAGAACGAGGAAATCCGCACGCTGATTACCGCGATCGGCGGAGGCATCGCGGAGGAGTTCGACCTCAACAAGGTGCGGTACCATCACATCATCACGATGGCGGACGCCGACACGGACGGCCAGCACATCACGACCCTCCTCCTCACGCTCTTCTTCCGCTACATGCAGCCCATGATCAATGCAGGCTACGTCTACATCTCCCAACCGCCCCTCTACAAGATCAAGAAGGGCAAGGACGTCCACTACGCGTACACGGAGCGGCAACGGGAGGACCTCGCGAAGCAGCTCGGGGACAAGGGCGTCCTCTACCAGCGGTTCAAAGGCCTCGGCGAGATGAACGCAGAGGAGCTGTGGGAGACGACGATGGATCCGGATCGGCGCATCCTCAAGCAGGTCACGAACGAAGACGCGGCCGCCGCGGACGCCCTGTTCGCGGTCCTCATGGGCGAGGCCGTCGAGCCGCGCCGGCAGTACATCCAGGATCACGCGAAGGAAGTCGTCAACCTGGACATCTGAGGTGAGCCGTGCCGGACGAAGGGGTTCAGGAGCCGCAGCGACGGGTCGTGCTGCAGCCCGTGGAAGACGAACTCCGGCGATCCTACATCGACTACGCGATGTCCGTCATCGTCGGCCGCGCCCTACCCGACGTCCGGGATGGGCTCAAGCCGGTCCAGCGGCGGATCCTGTACGCGATGAACGATCTCGGGATGAGCTCGGGATCCCAGTTCAAAAAGTCCGCGCGGGTCGTCGGCGAGGTAATCGGCAAGTACCACCCGCATGGCGACCTGGCCGTCTACGACGCGTTGGCCCGGATGGTCCAGGACTTCTCCCTCCGGTACACGCTCATCGACGGCCAGGGCAACTGGGGCAGCACGGAGGACGAGCCCGCTGCGATGCGGTACACGGAGTGTCGCCTGGAGAAGACCGCAGAAGCCATGCTCGAGGACCTGGAGAAGGACACGGTCAACTGGTTCGACAATTTCGATGGCACTCTCAAGGAGCCGCTCGTCCTGCCTTCCAAGTTCCCCAACCTCCTCGTGAACGGTTCGAGCGGGATCGCGGTCGGCATGGCGACGAACATGCCGCCCCACAACCTGCGCGAGGTCGCGGACGCCCTGACGGTCCTCATCGACCACCCGGATGCGGAACTCCACGACCTGTTCGATCCGGAGAAGGGACCGATCCGGGGACCCGACTTCCCGACGGGCGGGATCCTATACGGGATCGAGGGCGTCGCGGAGGCCTACCGCTCAGGGCGGGGCCTCATCTCGATTCGCGCGCGCGCCAAGTTCGAGGAAACCGGGCGGGAAAAGGTCCGCATCGTGATCACCGAGATCCCGTACATGGTCAACAAGGCGTCCTTGGTGGAGTCCATCGCGCTCCTGGTGAAGTCGAAGAAGATTGAGGGCGTAACCGATCTTCGAGACGAGAGTGACCGCGAGGGCATGCGGATCGTTCTCGAGCTGAAGCGGGATGCCATCGAAGACGTCGTCCTGAACCAGCTCTACCACCACACCCAGATGGAGACGACCTTCGGGGTGATCAACCTCGCCCTCGTGGACGGGAAGCCCAAGCTTCTCCCCCTGAAGGAGGAGCTCCAGTGCTACATCGACCACCGCGTCCTGATGGTCCGGAGGCGCACGGAGTTCGACCTGCGCAAGGCGCAGGAACGCCTGCACATCGTCGAAGGCCTGATCACCGCGGTGGACCACATCGACGAGGTCATCCGCCTCATCCGCCACTCCCAGACGGTCGACGAAGCGCGCGCCGGACTGATGAGTCGCTACCTGCTGAGCGAGGCCCAGGCCAACGCGATCCTCTCGATGACCCTCCGCCAGCTGACCGGGCTGGAGATCGAGAAGCTCCGACAGGAGCAGCGCGACCTGACGGGGAAGATCGAGGGGCTCGAGACCATCCTCGCGTCGCAACAGCGGATCCTCCAGATCATCAAGGACGAACTGGCCGGGATGAAGGAGAAGTTCGGGGACGAGCGGCGCACCTCGATCGAGATGCAGGCGACGGACATGGAGGTCGAGGACCTCATCCCGGAAGAGGACGTCGTCGTCACGATCACGAACACGGGCTACATCAAGCGATTGCCCGTCATCACCTACCGCACCCAGCGGCGTGGTGGGAAGGGCGTCACGGGCATGGAGACGAAAGAGGAGGACTTCGTCGTCAACCTATTCACGGCCTCGACGCACGAGTACATCCTGTTCTTCTCGAGCAAGGGCCAGTGCTACTGGCTGAAGACATACAAGATCCCCGTGGGTTCGCGGTACGCGAAGGGCAAGCCCATCGTGAACCTCCTCCCGCGCCTCGAGCCGAACGACAAGATCCTCGACATGATCGCGGTTCGGGAGTTCGACCCTCTCCGGACCATCGCCTTTGCGACGAAGCTCGGCCGGATCAAGCAGACCCGCCTCGACGCCTTCCAGCGGCCCAACATCCGCGGCATCCGCGCGATCGAGCTCAACGAGGGCGACGAGCTCGTCGAGGCGCGCATCGCGGACGGGGACGAGGAGGTCGTCCTCGCGAGCGCCGGCGGGTACGCGAACCGCTTCGACCTGAGCCAAGTGCGGTCCATGGGCCGGACCGCGGCGGGGGTCCGGGGCATGCGTCTCCGGAAGGGCGACCGCGTCGTGTCGATGGCCCTCGTGAAGAACCCGGAGACGGAGGTCCTGACCCTCCTCGAGAGCGGCTACGGGAAGAGGACGAAGGTCAAGGAGTACCGCAAGACGCGGCGGGGCAGCCAAGGCGTCGTGACGACGAACATGAAGGTCGCACAGAGCCCCGTGGTCGGCGCGGTCGAGGTCGAGCCGGGCGACGAAATCCTCGTGACGACCGTTGGCGGGGTTGTGATCCGTTGCCCGGTCGAGGATATCCGGGAGACCGGCCGCTCCGCGAGAGGCGTCCGCATCCAGCGGCTCGCCGAGGGAGACAAGGTGACCGCGGTTGTGCGCCTCGTGAGCCCCATCGAGGAGGAGGCCGCGGTGGGCCCGGGGGATGTCGCTCCGGCACCGTCCGCCCCGTCGCCCGGGACTCCGCCCGAAGGCTGACTCAGCTCGGCCAGCGCACGTCGATCCCGAGACCGGGCTTGGCCGGAGCCACGAGGTGGCCGTGCTTGAACTCGATTCCGGAGGACGGATCGGAGGCCATGTTGAAATGGGAGTCGAGGTCGAGCCATTTCACGTTCGGCGAGGCGAGCGCGAAGTGGAGGCCCGCGGCGATCGATAGTTGGGGCTCGCTCATGCAGCCCACCATCGTCGGATAGCCCGCCGAGGAGCAGATCGTGTCGACCTCCATCGCCCGCGCGATCCCTCCATGCTTCATGAGCTTCAGGTTCACCGACTTGGCTGCGTTGCTCCACCGGACCTTCTTCGCGTCCTCGGGCGTGAGGACCATCTCGTCCGCCATGATCGGGATCGGGGACGATTCGACGAGGACGCGCATCCCCTCGAAGTCCGACGCGGACACGGGCTGCTCGAAAAACGCGATGTTCAGCTCGCGGGCCGCACGGGCGAAGGAGAGGGCCTGCCCCCAGGTGAAGCCCTCGTTGCCATCGATCCGCAGCTCGACGCTGGGGCCGACCGCGTTCCGGATGGCCGCGAGACGCTCGAGGTCGAGCTTCGGGTCCTTCCCGACCTTGACCTTCAGCGCGCGGAAGCCCTCCTGCGTCCAACGCTTCGCGTGCTCGACCGCGGAGGCGGTCGGCATGATGCCGATCGTCATGTCCGTCGCCATCCGATCCCGGGTGCCGCCCAGGTAGCGGTACAGGGGGAGGCCCGCGACCTGGGCCGCCAGATCGTGGACGGCGATGTCGACCGCCGCCTTCGCGGACGGGTTTCCGGGCACGAGCTTGTCCATCCGCTCCGCGATCTCGTGGGGCTGATGGAACTCGAAGCCCTTGAGCCCCTTGACGAGGGAGCGCAAGGCCTCCTTCATCGTGGCAGGGGTCTCGTGGGTCACTTCGCTCGGGGCACCGCATCCCTGGCCGACGAGGCCCCCCGAGTGGACGAACACCCAGGAGGTCTCCGCGACGTCCGAGGAGCCGCGGGCGATCGTGAACCGCTCCTTCCGCGGGATCGTGAGCTCCGCATGCTCGATGAGTTCGATCTCCATCTGCGGACGAGAGAGGCGCGCACGGATATCAACGTAGCCCTGTCGGTCCTCGTCGCGCCGCGTCGGGATTTCGGTTCTCCGAAATTATCATTGGACTGTGAATAACTTCCACATAGATTCTTATAGCCTCCCCGAGTCGCAGCGGTCCGGAAGGCTATGGGCTCCGAGGGGGACCGGGCTTCTCAGGGTGTGCGACGCACGCGAGCGACGAGCTCGCGCGAGCTCCTTCTCGTTGGAGCGAATCACCGCACGTGCCCCCTCGACGAGCGCGAACGGCTCTTGCAGCGCGCGACGTACGCCCGCCTGGCCCGGGCGAGCGGCTCGCCTCCTCCCTGGGAGGACCTCGTCCTCCTCACGACCTGCAACCGGATCGAGGCGTACGCGGTCAGCCGGACGCCCCAGGTGGCCGTGAAGGCGATCTTCGCGGGGTTCGAGACGAGCCCGGAGTCCACCTCGCTCTACGTCCTCCGTGGGACGGAGGCCGCGGCCCATCTCTTCCGGGTCGCGAGTGGGCTCGATTCCCTCGCCCAGGGGGAAGGCCAGATCACGGCCCAGCTCCGCCGGACCCCTTCGGAACGGCCCCGGGCCCACCAGCGCGGACCTCTCCTGTCCGACGCGTTCGAGCGGGCGGCGCGAGCCGCCCCGCGCATCCGGTCCCTCGCGGGCCTCGACGAGGCCGAGGCGTCTGCGAGCCACGCCGCCCTCCGATTCCTGCGCAGTTCCGTTCCTCTGCCCCGCCCCACCGTGGCCCTCCTGGGGACCGGGAAGATGGCGCGGATCGCCGCGGCCTCCTTGCAAGGGAGGGCCCGCATCCTGGTCGCGAACCGGGATCCCCACCGGGCCCGGCAGGTCGCACGGGAGCTCGGCGGCGAAGGGAGCGGACTCGACCGGCTGGACCGAATCCTCCGGACCGCCGACGTCGTGCTCGCGGCCACCGGCTCGCGCAGACCGCTCGTGTCCTCCCGCCGACTCGAACGGGCCCTCGCGCAGCGGGATGGGCGACCACTCTGGATCATCGATCTCGGCTTCCCGCGGAACGTCGATCCGGCATGCGCCCGCCTCCCCGGCATCACCCTCGTGGACATCGACGCGCTCGCTCCCTGGGGCGCGCAACCCCTCCCGCCCGCCGCGCTCGCGCGGGCCGAGGCGCGGATCCGGGAGGAGGCGGCCCGCGTCGTGGCGTCTCTCGAACCCGCCCAGACCGAGGACGTCGCGGCCCTGCGCCGAACCGCGGAGCGGATCCGACGGTCCGAGGTTCAGGAAGCCCTCGAGCGCCTCCC
>JBGPGA010000020.1:0-22372 GCA_041483635.1 Thermoplasmata archaeon | reverse complement strand
GTGAGGAAGAAGCGGAGGCCCCCGAGCCGAGCGAAGAAGCGACTGTCCTCAGCAACGTCCATGATGCGGTCAAACGGGCGTCCGAAGACTTCGGCGGCAACTTGGAATTCCTGCAGAGCGCATGGGATTCCGCTGCCACGTGCAGGTACCGCCAGCCCGACGAGGTTTACGGAGCGCTGGAAACAATCCACGACCTCGCGACTCTTCACTTCGATCAGGAGAAGCGGGGCAAGATCGGCCCGTGGGAGGATTTCTTCCGGAAACGGGGCCACAAGTTCGCGATGCACGAAAGCAAGACCACGATGGGATTGTACGGAGAAGAACGGACCTTCCTCTACCGCGGCGAGCGAATCACGATGGAGAAACACCTCAAGTTCGGCGGGGGCGACACCGAGAACAGCGCCCAGGTATTCTTTGAGCCGCACGAAGAGAGCGGCAAGTTCCTTATCGGCCACTGCGGCGCCCACCTACGGTATGCCGGCAGGCGCACTTAGCCCGCGTCACTGATCAGGTGCCGCAGCCCTGCCCGTTCTCGATCGGACGGCGCGTTCTATCCGCAGCGCAACCGCCTCCGCACCGGAAGCGTCGAGTTGGTGGCCCCACGCGCGGACCACCTTCCACCCGAGCGCCCGGAGCTTCCGCGAGACCTCTTGATCCCGACGCCGGTTCTGGTCAATCTTGTCGGCCCAGAACCGTGGCCTCGTCTTCGGTATCCGCCCGTGGCGCGGGCACCCGTGGAAGAAGCAGGAGTCCGCGAACACCGCCACCCGAGCCCGAGGGAAAGCGACGTCGATCTTATACTCCCCATACTGGGTGCGGAACCGCAGGCCGCGGCGCCACAGAGCGGATCGGAGACGGCGTTCGATCACCGTATCCTTACCACGGATCCGCGACATGATTTCGCTTCGTTTGGCGGGAGAGAAGACATCTGCCATGGAGGGCGCTGGAGCGATTGTGCGTGGGCCTTTAGCCTTTCCGGCCCGCTCGGCTGACGAGCAGATGTGACGGTGTTCTCGGCGTTCATCGTGCTTTCGACGCAGGTCGGACCTTACGTCCGAGATCGGCAAGGGCGGGCGCAATCTTCCCGTAGACCTCGAAGAACGCTTGGGCGTCTTCTCGAATGTACCGTTCGATTCCCGCATAGTCCTTACGGTGCCACAATCCGACGACGACGGCGCCCCTGCCCTTCTTGATGGCCGAGAACGAGTCCAACCCCGAACCCCGGAACTCGCCGTCGTTCATCAGGACAAGAGGCTGCTTGATATCCTTGGTGGCCTTGTCGTGGAAGAAGTCGAGTATCTCGCGCTGCGACCATTTCCTGATTCCCAGGCGGTCCATCCGGGCGATCAGGAACGTCAGGTCGAAGGAGAGGTTCGTGCCGACGGGAACGAAGTCAAATCCGTGATCCCGGTCGCTGTCGAGCACTCCGAGTTCCATGACCTCACGCAGGACGCGTCCCTCGCCGCCGCGGTCCCACGCCCTTAGGATCGATAGGTCGCCCGCAGGTCCGCCGAAACGCATCGGTTGATAGGCGACCGCAATCACTTGCTCCTTCCACATGTCCAAGTCACTCGTCTCGATGTCGAAGTAGTATTCCGTCACCCTGCTCCCCTCGCCATGAAGTCCGTACCCGCAGAAGGAGGTTCCGATGGTGGAGCGATTCTCGGGTCCCGGCGACCGTGCCACAGCCGAAGAGTTCGATACGGCTGGCCCCGGGCGGGGATCTGTCAGCTTGTCCTGGAGTGGAACTCCAGGCCAAGTCGATCACTTAGGTAGTCCTTGAGCACGAAAACCTCGATATTATTGACCGGTTCGTCGGTTCGCAGAACGTACTTCTTGTGCGTCTCGTCGGCTCCTTTGGGTGTAATGATCAGGTGACGTGTCTTGCCCTCCAAGTCCTGCACCTCCGACTCGTTTGGCAGTTTGCACTCCCAGCAGACAACCGCGAAGAGACGCGCGAAGGAGTGGCTGAAATCCTTCGTGAGTTCCTTCTTGAACTCGACGAAGCGCATGTTTGTCTGGGTCGGATCCAGTCCATCCCGGGCTCTGGCGAGAGCGTCGTAGCCGCGCTGCGTGTCGTAATCGACGATGTCGAAGTTGAAGAGATCTGGGCGTAGGGCCTTGATGGTGGCGAAGAGCCCGAACACGCCCGCCTCCTGTCGCGGCTCGACGAGTTCGCGGTTCTCGAAAGCGGACACTCTCTTGTCCAGCGCGAAGCGTCGTCTTCGAGTGAAGTCCTCGACTTCCTGTCTCGCGCTCTTGTACAACCCTTCCGCTTCCAGCGCCTCCTCGAACTTCCTATACTCCTCGGATGAGGTAATCCGATCGAGGAGCGACTGAACAGTCTGGCCGAGCGCTTCCAGGAAGGGTTTGGGAGTGTTCTCGACGTCGCTGCGGTTCGCCGTCAGCTCGAGAGCCTGGCAATTGACGAATGCGTGATACCTCGTCCATTCGTAGCCCTTGTCCGACACCCATTGGTTGATCCGCTGTATCGGTATGAAGTCCTTGCAGATCCAGAGACCGTATCGGTCCCCCACAATGTAATCGCCTTCCCTGATCTCGCGCCCGCGGCGGCGCAGCATGTCATTGTGCTGCAACTTGGCGGAGTCCCCCTCCAAAGAGACGATCATGTCTAATGTGAACTGGGGGTACCCTTGGATTGGCTCGTTTGGAAAAATCCACCGCTTCACGTAATACCGCATCGGTTCGACACGATCCTGCCTTCGGAGGTCGGTCATCGATGTGTTCTCCGGAGGGAAGACGTGCCCAAACGAGAGATCCTCACCCTCCTCGGGACCGCCCAGTCCCTTCAGGTGAATGACTTTAGCTGCATTCTCGTCTCTCGCCACCTTCTGCTCGAAGGACGCCCACTTCGTGAACCAGTAAACGTAGTCCCTGAGTTCCCGATGACTGAATCCGCGGGATTCGTTGTGGTTGTAGCCAATCACTCTCACCTTGGTTCCCGATCCCTCTGGAGCGGGGACGATTCGCTTGGGTCTTACCTCCGGGAGTTCCTTCCTGAGGAGGTGTTTCTTCGGATCATCGACTCTGGCGGTAAGCATCGCCCCGTCCCGCCAGGTCTCCACCTCGATTCTCGAGCTGTTGTAGTAGATCTTGGTTCCGTGCCCCTTCGATCCGATGAAATCTCCGGTGCGGAACCCGCGTTCATCGACGGCGTTCCTTGTCGAGCGTCCGAGGTCGAAGAACGCTTTCAATTGGTCCTCGTCCATCCCATGTCCATCGTCCAGGATGCTAACGATGAGCTGTTCTTCCCCCGAACTGCGGTCTACGTAAACGTCGATCTGGATCCGGCTCGCCTTGGCGTCGTACGAGTTGCTCACGGCTTCCCTGACGATCTCCTGGGGTCGGGTGAAGTCCCGAGATATTTCGAGGAATTCACTCGCTTGTTCCACTTCCGGTCGGTACGGCGGAAGATCTTGGACGGTTGCGCCTTGCATCGGGTTGTTCCCTCCGAGGTGGCGCACTGTCTGGGCAGTGAGTTAAACTTTCCTGGGTCGTTATCTATCGCCGCAGCGATGACCCGATTCCATCCCCATTTACCTGAGAGCGTCCCGTCGACCCAGCTTTGCGCCGTACGCGAACGCCCGAGATTTCGAAGCGCGAGAGTGCGTAATGGGACCCTGGACGGACGATGCGAAAAATGCTGTCTCAGTAAACCTGAAATAGTATGACACATGATGCCGCCACCGGGTTGGAATGGCTATCGAATCCTACGACGACCGAGGCCGAACCAACAAGTATTGCAGGCTGAGGAACCTCAGAAACGAGAGCGACGTGGAGCAGAATTTACTCGTCCATCTCCTGGACGATCTCGGGTACACGGAAGACTACCGCAGCACGAAGACCGAGGCCACGGCCCTCCCGATCCGGAAGGGGAAGAAACGGCGAGAGTACGTGCCGGACTACATCTGCTACGCGGACCGAGGACACCGCCATCCCGTCCTCGTCATGGATGCGAAAGCCCCCCAGCAAGACGCCTTGAAGGGAGTGGACGATGCCCAGCTTTATGTGTCGGTGCTGAGGCGAAGCCTGCGCGGAAAGAAACCTGACCAGTTCTGCATAGGGAGCAACGGACTACGGACCGTCGTCAAGCACTACGACAGCGACACGATCCTGCACGACTTGGGGTTCGCGGACTTCTCCGACGGCGACTTGCGATTCCAGGCGTTCAAATCGGACATGGGCCGCGAGGCGAGGGCGAAGTCCGTCGCGGTCGTCACCGAGACATTCGCCTTCGCGAAACCGGACACGAGCGAGATTCGCGGCATCTTCGAGGCGTGCCACGACGTCATCTGGAAACGCGAGTTCGAGAGTCCGGTCCCAGCGTTCTGGGAGTTCTGCAAGCTGATGTTCGTCAAGTTGAACGAGGACAAGAAGCTCCACAAGGACGCATCGCTCACGCCTCTCATCGCGGCGGGGAAGCCCCTGCCGATGGAAAGAGTCGTGTTCAGCACGCACTACATCGACAGGCTGAGCGAAACGGAGGACAGTCCCATCGCTACCCTGTTTGAGAAACAGCGTGACGAGCTTGAGGTCAAGATCGCCCGAGGCGAGAAGAAGCGCATTTTCGACCCGAACGAGAGGCTCGGGCTGAAGCCTCTTACCGTGAGAAGGGTAGTGGAACTCCTGCAGCACCACGACCTAATCAGGATCGACGAGGACCTGAACGGGCGGCTCTTCCAGACCTTCCTCAGCGCGACGATGCGCGGGAAGGAATTGGGGCAGTTCTTCACGCCGAGGACGGTCGTCGAGTTCATGGTTCAGCTTGCGGACCTCAAGGTGCAGAGGGAGCCGCCGTTTGCGCCACAGGTCCTGGACGCGTGTTGCGGGACGGGCGGTTTCCTCATCGAAAGCATGGCGGAGTTGACGGACCAGCTAAAGAACGGCCCGCTTTCCTCTGTGCTTACCGAGGAGGAGAAAACCAAGATCGAGAGAACGATCAAGGACGAGCGGCTCCTGGGGATCGACGCGGGGAAGAATCCGCCGGTCGCTCGAATCGCACGGATCAACATGTACCTGCACGGGGACGGTGGCAGCCGCATTTACTTTGCCGACGCGCTCGACAAGGGCGTCCGAATACCACCCAGTGCCTCGTCCGATCTCGTGCTCGAACTGGAAGAGCTGCGGCGGGTCTTGGCTTCCCAGAGGTTCGACGTGGCCCTGACCAACCCGCCGTTTGCGATGAGGAAGGAGTCGAAGGAGGAGGACCAGAGGGAGATCCTGGAGGACTATGAGGCCGCGTTCGCGGGGAGCGGTCCGATGCGCCGCATGAGAGCCTCCCTGCGTTCCAACGTCATGTTCCTCCAGAGATACTGGGACCTCCTGAGGGAGGGGGGCAAGCTCGTCACGGTGATCGACGAAAGCGTGCTGAACACGCAGACGAACCGCCCCCACCGCTCCTGGTTGCTCCGGAACTTCTACGTCAAGGCCGTGTTCTCTCTGCCGCAATGGGCTTTCTTCGAGGCGGGCGCGAATGTGAAGACCTCCATTCTGCTTCTGGAGAAGAAGTCGGAGCCGTCGGATGACCAACCCACCACGTTCTACGGAGCCAGCAACAACATCGGTTATGACGGCTCGAAACTGGACGAGTCCCGCAGCGACCTGCAGCGATTGTTCGACGCCTACTGCGAGTTCAAGTCTACCGGGAAGATCCCCGACCCGGCAAAGGGGCACTGGACGGCGAAGACACGTTTCTTCGCCGTGCGCCTGCCGGCCGGCGACGGACGAATCGACATGGAGTGGCTGGACCCGCGCCACGCGGAAATGGAGAAGCGGCTGGACAGGACAGCGGATGCAAGAGGCTACGCAGTTGACCGACTCGACACCCTGTGTAACCTGGTGACGGGCAAGACAGCGGATCTCTACGTGACCCAAGGCGTGCCGATCATCAAGGTCCGGAACGTCACGGGCGAGGGGATCAACTGGTCCACCGATTTCGTGCTTCGCGAGTTCTACGAAGCGCATCCCGGCTGTCGTCTCCGAAAGGACGATGTCTTGGTCACGTCCACCGGGCTTGGAACGATAGGCCGGGTGGACATCCTCGATCGCGATGCGGATTGCTTCACGGACGGCCATGTAACGGCTTTGCGGGTGAAGGACTCCAGGCGCCTCCTTTCCGACTACTTGGTACACTACCTGCGGTCCCCCCTCGGCCAGATGCAGATGGAGCGCCACACGATAGGAAGCACGGGACAGCGGGAACTCAACGATCCCGACATCAAGGGCATTCGGGTCGTCTATCCTGCCGGGATCTCTGCGCAGCGGGCCGTACTGGGTGTCGCCAAGGACCACGAAAGGAAGGCCATGGAAGCGAAAGAGACGTACCAACGGAGCCTCTCGGCCTCGCGAAGTGAGTTCGAGAGGTCTCTGGGCCTGTAAGTGGGCTCCGTCGCCTACCTGCTGCGAATGCCCTCACCGCTGTCCAATCCTTCTCGGCGGTCTTGCGCTGAGGATCGGTGAAGCGGTCACTCATCCTCCGCCCGGAAATATCCGTAGTTCTTGACGATGCGAATTGCTTGGAGGAAATCCGAGTCGTAGTCCGGTTCAGGCTGCACCCATTCGATAAGACTGTCTAAGATGGTTTTGAACTCGATCACGTAGTCCACCCCGTAGCGCTGCATCTGTCTGACGGCGCGCTCCCTCGCCTCATCGGTCGCCGCGAGTCGGGAAAGGATGAAAATCCTCTTGAACGGTTTCCCCGCGAAGAATTCACGGGCGGCCGCCGTCGCTCTCGGTGTCGCGAAACGGAACATCCGTTTCTCCAAGAGTGAAGGGGTGAACCTCTCCGTGTGATACCCCTTCACCTCAACGACCGCTCTCTGAACCTGCTGCACTCCTTCAACCGTCAGAACCGGACCTTTAGGATTGCGGGTCGGCCGTCGTGTGTTCTCGATCGCCAGGTCGATGTCACTGTCGGGTGATCCCTTGCCCAGCCGGTAGGGGATGTTGGTTCTGACGAGGAAACCATGCGCTTCAAAGAAGAGTCTGGCAACCTCCTCGTTCAGATGCGTCACGGAGACTCGATGCGGAGAGGGCCTCACGCTCTATAAGACTGCGTTAGGATCGGCTGGCCTGTCGGGCGTTCAACTGCATGTCCAGGTGCCAGAGGATTGGAAGGGCATTGCTCGCCCACCCGGATCAGTTACCGTCTCCGCTTCTTTCCTCAGTATTCGGCCAGCTCCCCACTAACTCTACTGCATCTGGTCACCGCGAGTATGGCAGCTTGTCTTCCTTCGACGATCTTAGAAGGCGGATGGCCTCGTCGACTGCGTGCGACTCGCTTCGGTATCCATATTCCTCGAAATGCTCCCGGATCCAGCTCCGGTTATCGGGTTCGAGGGACACCGTCATCGATTGTCTGTGCTTCTCCAGCGGCTTGCGAGGCGGCATGGCCTTACCGTACCTCCGTGGCGTCTGTGTCTTCATAGCGATTACCATTGTTTAATATGAATTCTCCCTTATAATGGTTATCATGCATTAAGCATGGTCCTTAATGATAACCATGTCTTTGCAAAAGAGATATAGATGAAGGTAGCTGAGCTGCATCATCCCACCCTCTCTCGCGATCCACGCGAAGCAGGCCACCCAAGCAAGAGCTGGGAGCCCCGACCTTCTCCCGCCGCTCTTACGGACGTTCCTCATTCCGCCGCAGGCGATCGACGGCGAGGGATCACCAGTCTCCGCGATACGCAGTCGGTCGATTGCCGCGAGGCGAAGGAAGCTCGCGCGGGGCCCACGGCGTCACAACGACCTTTGCCAGAGGGCTATCGGGCACCTCGGGCGTCAATGCCGCCTCGAGGACGGCTTGCCGGGCGCCGCACTGACCCAGACCGTCCCAGAGCCGGGTTCGACGGTCCAGATAAGCTCGGACTTAGGCCCCACACCCAGCAACGCGGCGACCGCCTCCGGTATCGTCGTCCGGACCGAGGACGATCCTTCCACTGCCCGCGAAACCCTGGACGTGAAGGTCCTGGCCACCGACCCACCGATCACCCTGATGGGCGGCCGCCTTAAGGATTTTGCCCTCGATGTTGACCTATCTATAAGGCAAAGGCTTATTAGGCCCTCGGGTCATATTGCCTTACGTATAGGGCAAAACATGGGGAGAAACGAGATAGAACTGAAGACCTTGCGCGCACAGCGCGGGCTGCAACTCCTCGAGTCGGGGGACGGCGCCGTCGTCAGGATCTCCCCCCATCTCTACAGGGTCCGTAGGCCATCGGGACGCGGTTTCTACGAGGTGAAATGCGACGGCTGGAGATGGGTTTGCGAGTGCTCCGACTTCCAGAACGACTCGCAACTGTGCGTCCACGCGTGGGCTGTCGAGCTTGCGGTAAGGATCCACGCTGAAATCGAACGCCCGGAGCGCAAGCCAGTCATCATCGATCTCGCCAAACCCGGTCCGGAGTGTTCGAACTGCGGAGGCACCGCCATGAGAAAGCGAGGATTCAGAAGGTGCCGGAAAGGGGCCGTGCAGCGGTATCAGTGCAAGCGGTGCAAACGGCGGGTCACTCTCGACAACGGATTCAATCGAATCCATTCCGAACCACGCTTCGTCGTCGCCGCGTTCGATCTCTGGGCCTTGGGCCTGTCCTACCGTAACATCGCGCATCACCTGCGGGACATCCACGGGGTCACGGTGGGCAAGAGCACGGTCGAGCGATGGGTCAGAAGGATGGCTGGCCGGATCACGTTCCTGGCCGACACATGCGGTCCCCAGGTCGGCGGCATCTGGCACGCCGACGAAACCAACGTGAACGTGGATGGGAAGTTGCGGTACGTCTGGAACGTCATGGACCACGACACGCGCTATTGGCTCGCCTCCACGCTCTCCGTTGAGAAGAGGGTGTCCGACGCGCGGAAGCCGTTGAGGCACGCCAAGACCGTGGCGGGGGGCCGGCCGCAGTCTCTCGTGACCGACGGGAACCCTTCTTACAAGGACGCCGTTCGGAAGGAACTCTACTCCAGCTCCGATTTCACCCTCCACCTGGTCATTCCTCCGATCCGCCGCACGATCGGCGGCCGGCTTCTGGAGCTGCACCCGGGGAACAACATCATGGAAAGGCTGCAAGGATTCCAGAGGGATCGGACGAAGGTCATGCGGGGATTCAACGACTTGACGAGCGCCGGACTTCTGACGAGCGGACTTCGAGGGTACTACAACTTCGTCCGGCCCCATCTCGGCCTCGGGGGGATGACTCCGGCCGAACGAGCGGGGGTCTCGATTCCCGGATTAGAGAGCGACGGGCGGCTGATGGCTATTCTTGTAGCCGCCTACCGTGCGCAACGCCGTGCGGAGTGACGGCGGGCGCCTGTCTCACGGGTCACGCCCCCCGCACGTCTTCGGGGGATGCCCGCTAAACGATCAGAGGAATCAGCAGGAGGAGGTTTGCAGCGGACGCCGCTTTGAGAAACCCAGCGAGGCCGAACCCCGTGACTACGTTCAGAGCAAGGTGATGTCGGAGAAGGTGTCCGCAGAGGCTTCTGAATGCCGGGAGGTTGTTGAGCGCCGTTACGAATAGAGGCAAGTAGTCTGGGGGAACCTGAACCTCTGACTCCGGCAGCGTTCCCTCACTTGTCAGTTCTCCCACCGAAGCTTCGATCGACGCCGCGGTCTCGTTGTCGAAATCGGAGAAATCAATCCGCAGCCTGCCCCGAAACCCATAAGGCCCAGCCTGGAGGTCCGCCCTAACCTGCGGCAGAACCCGAATTTGACCACCGAAGGGGCGTAGCTGAGGAGCTACCGAGTGGTATCTTCGAACGCCAGAGGGGCCGCGGATCAGCTGGTACTTTGTGGGCTTACCTTTGAACTTCATCGTTCAGCGGTCCTAACGGGACCGAGTGAACCTAACGAGACAAGAATGTTCCGGGACGGGAATCGGCGATGAGAGTGGGTCATTGGGCCGCAGGTGGCTGGCCCCCACCCCTCGGCTACGAGCCCGATCCTGAAATCCAACTGTCCTGCTCCGTGTCGGCGTGTCGAATCAGGATCCTAACGGTGTCGATGGGGACCAGCGCCTTCGTCGCGTTGTCAAGGCGGTCGTACATCTCGAGGAACAACTCTACGAATTGTTCCCAACCCATCAGCGTAATCGGCCGGCGGGATGACTCGGCCTCATGGCGCGCATCTGCCGTGAAACCTCCCGTGGAGACGTACATCCCAACGTCGCCTTCCCGGTTCATGCGGCCGATGAACTCCGCCATTTCGCGACCCGAGGTCTGCCCGTCCCGGTGCTTGACCTGCACGAGGATCCGCGGCGGGCCGAGTTGCAGAGGGTCCCGATAGGCCTCGATGTCAACGCCACGATCGCGGCCGCGCCTCATGGGTTTCGGGTGGAGTCCTGCCGCCTTGAGCGTGGCCCACACGAGGCTCTGGAACTCGATCCCGGTGAAGGAGTCGAAGTGGGCCGCGAGGATTAGGGCGCTCCGCTCTTCCGTCTCGTCGAAGAGTTGCTGGCCCTGCACGATGGCGGGAGGAGTCACCCCTTCAGGCGTTTCCACGGGTTGCTGGGCCGTCCCGGGACGCAACCCCTCTGCGAGCCGCCTGGCTGCGTCCAGGGCGTCGGGGGTGCTCAGCCGGAAGAGCGTCTGCAGGGCGGTCATCGACCTCCAGATCTCCCTCGGAATGTTCTCGTAAGGCACGACGCCTCGCCATTCAACGGTGCGAAGGTTCGGATAGTCGGCGTCCACCGTGGAAGGATTGCGCGTGTACGGACCCGTGATGATCCCGACCAGGAGTTCCCGTGTCTCGCGCTTTGGCGAGAGGACGATGTCGCCCGGCGCCATGTCGTGCAGGAAGTACCAGAGCATGCTCGCCACCACGCCAGCCCCGGCGACGTTGTCGTACTGATCCCTGCGACGCTCGTAGACGCGGTTCCGGAGGCCCTCGTAGGACTCCGACGGCGTCAGCTCGCCCACTTCCTCGAAGCCGATCGCGATGACCCCCCGCTCGCGGCATCTGTCCGCGAGCCTGCCTCCCTCCCCAAGACGAACGACCCAAACGCTCGGCATGATCCCGACCCGCGGGGGTAATGAGTGGAGGTCAAATATGTACGCTGCTTCGGGGCTCCCGAGTGGAGCCTGACGCGCTTCCCACTGGCTCGACCGAAACCCTCGATGCGGTCGTCCCCCGGCACTCCCACGCCAGTCTGCCGGTGTCAAGTGTCGGGCGTTCTGTCGGTCCCCACAAGCCCACAGCAGTTTCAGAGCACACTCGTGAGGTCCTTTACCCGGACTACTTGCTCACCACGTTGTGTGATCATGTAGGTCGAGTACTGGCGAGTCTCTTCACTGTGCCTCGCCGTCTTCGTAACAAGGCCAGCATCCTGCAGTTTCTTCAAATGAAATGACAAGGTGTTGGGGTTCGGTCTGGGTTTGAGCTTTCGCTCGATTGCCGTGTATGAAAGGCTGCCGCCAGCCGCCACGAGCTCCAGCAGGATCTTCATTCGGACGGGGTGGAGCGCGGCGCTGTAGATCCTCAGCCTTACTTCAAACGGGAGTTCGCCGAGGGTCTGATTGACCGGCTCTCGTTCGGGCTCCCCCGGACCACTGACCAGATCCGAGCGCTGCGCCTGCACCTCTTCGACCGGAATCAGTGGTGTCTCCATCTTAGCGCCGTAACTGAAACGCGGCGTCGGTACATAAGGTTAACTCTCATTTAACTGTAGTTAATAACACCTTAATCACTCCTCCCGTCCCGCCCGCAGTCACAGTGGCGTCCCAAGTAACATTTATCGCCAGCAGCCATACCCATCCGTGGAAGGGACCCAGCCCCGTCATTGGCCAACGGTCGCCGTTCTCGGTGCTTTCGATACTTGGCCGTATATGAATCATGTTGCCGAGTGCGCCGCTGGAGCGGGCTTTGTGGCCCAGACGAGCCGGTTCATTTACGCGAGTGACCCAACGACGGGAGAAATCCGCAGGGAGCCATTCGGCCCCGACCCTGATGTACCAATGATAGAAACCCTCGAGAAGCAACTAATCGAGGGTGCAGACGTCGCAATCGTCGTTTATTCGGTGTCGGCTGGCCACTATAACGAGGCACACTGGTGCGCTTCCCATCTCAAGCGGACACTGGGGATCGCGTTCGTCCGGGGGATAAGGGTCACCGGCATCGACGAAGAACCGAAGGAGAACTGCGTGAAACTGTTCGTATCTCCCGATGAGGCATATTCTGCCTGTTCGGCGATTGCCCCCTGGACCGCATGGTACTGTATCGAGACCAAGCCGTGTCCATTCAAGAAGCAGGGGATCTCCCTGAATCAGGTCGAGTACTTCATCACGAACAGTGAATTCATGTCAATCGTTGCGGTGGAGAGACTCCAAGCCGTGAGACCGATCGTGCGCAGTTTCCTGGCCGGAACCTTCAGGCGGCCCACGGCGCCCGGCTTGGACACCCATCCCGACCAGGAACCTTGACCTCCCCTGGTTCATCCACCCAAGTTCCCAGCGCACCCTATCACGCTCTTGTCCTCGGACCGACTGCTGACGATTGGAAAGGACGGAACGGAACTGGCAGAAACACGAATCCCGACCCCGTCGGGCCAAGTCCCGCCATGGGACAACTTGCCTCCGGTTCAAGAAGGAGTCCCGACGACGGGACAGAACCCTTTGGCTCCAGGCAGTGATTCGAACGTCGAGGGCCTGGCGAGATGGCAGTTCCAATAGTTCTATTAGGCGCAGGGAGGTAGCGCGGCCGTGAAGGCGCTGCTCCTCGACCTCGCGCGGGCCGTCCAACACGCCATCGATACCCTCCGCGGAGATCCCGGCGAGGTCCTGGGCCGGGGTGCCGACGGAGCGCCGAGCACGCGGATCGACCGGGCCGCGGAGGCTGCAGTGCTCCATCGGCTCGAGGACAAACGGGCGAAGCTGAACGTGCTCAGCGAGGAAGCGGGCTTCGTCGACCGCGGCGGCGATCGCGTGCTCGTACTCGACCCCATCGACGGCACCCACAACGCACTCCGAGGTGTGCCTGCATACTCCGTGTCCATGGCCATCGCGCAGACCCGCCTCGCGGACGTCGAGGAAGGACTCGTCCGCGATCTGGTGAACGGGGCGACGTACTACGCGGCGAAGGGGAAAGGTGCCACGCTGGACGACCGACCCATCCGCACGAAGCCTCTCGACCCGAACGACGTCCTGTTCAGCGTGTATCTGGGGACGAACGCGCAGGAGGACGCGACTCGGGTTGCGGCGCAGGCCCGACGGGTGCGTCACCTGGGAGCCGCATCCCTGGACCTGTGCCTCGTCGCCCGAGGCGCGGCCGATCTGTACTACATGCACAGCGCGGTCCCGCAACTCAAGCTCCGTGCGTGCGACATCGCGGCCGGCACGCTCATCGTGCGGGAAGCCGGAGGCCTCGTCCTCTCCCTAGATGGGAGGGACCTCGATATGCCCCTCACCGCCGAGGCCCGAACGGACCTCGCCGCGGTCGGCGACCGCAAGACCTGGGAGATGATCCGATGAAATTCGGCGTCACCGCGAATCCGCACATTCCCGATTCCCTCGAGGCGACGAAGACGATCCTTCGGCTCCTCGAACCGAAGCACGAGGTCGCCCTCGAAATGGAGATCGCGAAGGACGTCGGCCGCACGGGCGTGCCCCTGGCCCACATGAAGCCCGACGTGATCTTGGCGATCGGCGGCGACGGAACGATCCTTCGCGCCCTGCAGCTCACGGACGCCCCGCTCCTGGGGATCAACTCGGGGTCCCTCGGCTTCCTCGCTGAGGTCTATGCGAACGAGGTCGAGACGTTCCTCGGGCGAATCCTGCGGAAGGACTACAAAATCGAAGAGCGCCTGCGGCTCAAGGTCACCGTGGACGGGGAGCGGCTGTTCGACTGCCTGAACGAGGTCGTCGTCCACACGGCCCAGGTGGCGAAGATCCGCCAGTTCGAGGTGTTCCTCGACAACGCTCTCGTGACCCGCGTCCGCGCGGATGCGATGATCCTCGCGACCCCCACCGGATCGACCTCTTATTCGATGTCCGTCGGCGGCCCCATCGTGGACCCGCGGGTCTCCGCAATCGTCGTCACGGCGATCGCTCCGTTCAAGCCGTCCTACCGGCCCCATGTGTTCCCCGCCTCGAGCCAGGTGCACGTCCGGCTCGCGAAGCCGAAGGAGTGCCTCCTGGTCATGGACGGGCAGCGGGAGACGCACCTGAAGGGCACGGAGGACGTCGTCGTCACGGCCTCGGAACGGCCCGCACGCTTCATCCGGTTCCGGGACGACTTCTACAAGCGGTTCGAGGAGAAGATCTCCCGCCAGTGAGGGCCATGCCGAAGCGACCCACGGCGATCACCCGGAAGTGCCTCCGGATGGTCCTCGAGGCGTCGCGGGACATGTATCCCAACGAATTCGGCGCGTTTCTTCGGGCCGAGGAGGGGGTCATCGTCGAACTCGTGATGATCCCGGGAACGGTGAGCGGGCGGCGTCACGCGAGCTTCCAGACCTGGCTCCTCCCCCCGAACCTGGGCGTCGTGGGCACGGTCCACTCCCACCCGAGCGGGGTGTGCCGCCCCTCCGAGGAGGACCGGCTTCTCTTCAGCAACTTCAGCGGCCTGCACCTCATCACGGGCCGCCCCTTCGACGAGAAGTCGTGGGCCGCGTGGACAAACAAGGGGGAGCGGGTCCCCCTCACCGTCGTCCCGTAGCGGGCCCTCGGGCTAGGACGTCCTCGTAGACCTTGAGGACCTGCTCCGTCACGATCTCCGTCGTGAACATCGCGAGGACCTTCTCCCGCCCGCGGCGCCCCATCTCCGCCCGCAAGGTCGGATCGGCGAGGAGCCGTTGGATCTTCTGGGCCAGGTCCTGCGGGTTCACTGGATCCGTGAGGAGGCCTTCCCGGCCATCCTCGATGACCTCTCGCACCCCCGGGATGTCCGCGACGACGACGGGCTTCCCCGTCGCCATAGCCTCCAGGGCCACGATCCCGAAGGCCTCCAGACGGGAGACGCTCGGGAGGACGAAGACGTCGCAGGCCGCGTACACCTTCGGCAGGTTCTCCTCGGACACACGGCCGAGGAAGCGAACGCGGTCCTGGACCCCGAGCGCGCTCGCGAGGCGCTCCATCGACTCGAGGGAGGAGCCCTCCCCCGCCACGGCGAGCAGGACGCCGGGCAGGTACCGAGCCGCCTCCAGGAAGTGCTCGACGCCCTTGTGGGGCACGATCCGGCCGACGAGGAGGACGACCGGGCGGTCGGGGGGGACTCTCAGCTTCGCCCGCACCCCACGGCCGTCCACCTCCGGGTTGAAGCGGTGCGTGTCGACCGCGTTCGGGATCACGACGGGGCTCTGCCGCCAGACGGCACGGCTCGTGGCCGCGTAGGTCCGCGTGGTCACGATGACCTTCGCCGCGCGGGCCAGGGTCGACGCGCCCAGGCTGCGGCGGTAGAGTGTTTCAATCAGCGAACCCACGGGGGACGGAATCTCCACGTCACAGTGGTAGGTGAGGACGAGAGGAAGGCCGCGTTGCTCCGCCGCGTCCGCAGAATAGTGCGCACTGAGAGGGGGAGGGAGGTGTGCGTGGATCACATCGACGGGAAGGCCGCGGAGCAGGGGGCGCATCTTCGGGGCGATCGGCGTCCGGAGGATGACCATCCGCGGCTTGACGCGAACGATGTCGAAGCCGTCCATCGACTCGCGCTCGGGGGCCGAGGAGGTGTGGCGGGCCGTCACGACCGTGACCTCGTGGCCGCGGGCCGCGAGCTCGCGGGACAGGCTGTGTACGTGGCTCTCCACGCCCCCGAGGTGGGGGTAGAACCAAGGGGAGACCTGAGCGATGCGCACGCCCGCCACCTCAGAAGATCCGGCTCCGCGGGGCGATGTTTCCGCGGACGCTCGCTCCGGGTCCGATGAAGGCGCCCTCCCCGATGATCGTGCCCGCATCGATGCTGGCGTTGATCCCCACCTTCACGTCGTCCCCCATGATCACGCCGAGCTTGCGCAGCCCCGTGTCGACCTCCGCGCCCCGGAACAGGACGCGGACGTTTGCCTCGTCGAGGCGGAGGTTCGCGACCTTCGTCCCCGCGCCGAGGTTGCACCGCTCCCCGAGCACGCTGTCCCCGACGTAGTTCTGGTGGGGCACATGCGTGCCCTCCATGAGGATACTGTTCTTCACCTCGCAGGCGTTCCCGACCTTCGCGTTGGGCCCGATCGCGGTCGAGGGACGGATGTAGCAGTTGGGGCCGATCTCCGCCCCAGGGCCGATGATCGTGGGCCCTTCGATGTGCGAGCCCGGACGGACGTGGGCGCCCGCCTCGATGAGCACATCGCCCACGAGGGTTGCACCCGCATCCACGGTCCCGTGGACCTCGCCCTTCAGCGGCTTGAGGAGGGCCGCGTTGGCCCGGAGCAGATCCCAGGGACGGCCGACGTCCAACCACTCGCCCGGGAGGCGGAAGCCGTGCATGTCCCGCTTCGCCAGGAGCATCCGGATCGTGTCCGTGATCTCGAACTCGGCCCGCGACGATTTCGGAGTCGCATCGATGAGGGGGAAGATGTCCGGCTCGAACACGTAGATCCCCGCGTTGATCAGGTGGGACTTCGGGGTCCGCGGCTTCTCCTCCAGGCCTGTGACGCGGCCGTCCGTCAGTTCGACGACCCCGAAGGGCCGCGGGTCCGGGACCTCCGCGAGGGCCATGATGGGGCCCTTCATCTTGGTATGGTAAGCCACGAGATCCTTCAAAGCGTCGCCCGACACGACGACGTCCCCGTTGATGCTGAGGAAGGGACCTTCCACGTGCTTGCGGAGCTGACCGAGCGCGTGGGCGGTCCCGAGGCGGTCCGCCTGCTCCTCGTAGTCGATCGTCAGGCCCGAGTCCTCGCCGCGGCCGAAGCTCTCCCGGATTCGGTGGCCCTGCCACCCGATTAGGATCGTGACCTCGCGGATGCCGGCGTGGCGCACGGCCTCGAGGGTGTGGCGGAGGAACGGCTTGCCGGCCACGGGGAGAAGCGGCTTGGGAAGGTTCGCGGTGAGGGGTCGCATCCGCGTGCCCTCACCGGCCGCGAGAATGACCGCCTTCATGTGGCCGCGCCCTGCGCGCTCGATAGGGCCGTGGCGTATATCGCCTTTGCTCTGGCCTCGTCCCGGGACTCCGCGAGCACCCGGATTTTCGGCTCCGTCCCGGAGAGACGCACGAGGGCCCAGCCATCCTCCCAGCGGAGTCGCCATCCGTCCACAACGGTGACGTCGGCGCCGAGACCCCGCAGCTCCTTGTCCAGCTTCGCCTCGACGTCGGCGCGGCGGGACCGTTCGAAGGCGACCGCGCCGCGGATCATCGGATAGCGGGGGATCGCCTGCACCGCGGCCGTCAGCGAGGACTCCGCAGCCATCTTGACGAGGCGCGCGGCGGCGTACACGCCGTCGGGGCAGAGCGTCGCCTTGGGGAAGATCCAGGTGCCGGACGGCTCGCCGCCGAAATCCGCGTTCCGACGCTTGATTTCCGCGGCCACGTACACATCGCCGACGCGGGTGCGGTAGACCTTCGCCTTCGGGAGCAGGTCGTCGAGCACCATCGAGGCGTCCACCGGGACCACAAGGGACCGGCGGACCTCCTGCTTCGCGAACAGGGCGAGGAGGGCATCCCCTCCGAGGAACGTGCCCTCCCGGTCCACGGCGACCATCCGATCCCCGTCGCCGTCGTGCGCGATCCCAAGGTCCGCATGGGCGTGGCGGACCGTGCTCTTCAGGAGACTGAGGTTCTCCTCCCTAGGCTCCGGCTCGCGGCCGGGGAAGTGCCCGTCCGGCTGCGCGTTGAGCGCGACGACCTCGCAGCCCATCTGGCGGAGGAGGAACGGCGTGATCGTGGTCGTGGCGCCGCAGCCGCAGTCGACGACGACGCGGAGCTTCGCGGTCCCCACCTCAGAGAGGATCGCGTCGATGTGCTCTGCGACAAGATCGTCCCGGGAGGAGAGGCGGCCGACGGACTCCCATGATGCGGAGCGGAACCGCCCCGCATCCAGCGCGCTCTCGATCTCGTCCTGCTGCCGCTCGTCGAACGCCATGCCGTCCGGGTTCCAGAGTTTGAGGCCGTTGTAGGGGGCAGGGTTGTGCGACGCGGTGACCTCGATCCCGCATCCGTACTCGGCGGCCCCCCGGGCCAAGGTCGGCGTCGAGACGAGTCCCGCGTCGACGGCATCCGCGCCCGAAGAGAGGACTCCGGCGATTAACGCGGATGCGAGCATCGGCCCGGTCGTGCGCGGATCGCGCCCGACGATCACGGAGTTGTAAAGCTCGCCGGCGACCTGGCCGACCTGGAGCGCGAGCTGGGGGGTCACCTCGACGTTCGCGAGTCCGCGGATTCCGGAGGAGCCGAAGCGGGCCATCCGTCCGGATAGCGAGACCCCGATAGAAATCCCTTCGCGAAACCCCCTCCCTCCGGGGCGGGGATCGTCGGGGATTTTATAATGAAAGCATTATATAGAGACTTCCGGATGGGCGAGGACAAGAGGTTCTCGTCGGGAGTCGGAGGGATTTCCGTGGTGATGGAGCCCATCAGCGTCGAGTCCGCGATTGAGAAGGCCAAGAAGAAGGGGTTGAAGCCGGGACGCGTGAAGGGCACGCACGGCATCCAGTTCACGAAGGGCCGGAACAACCGGCTCGAGGTCATCTCCTGGGACGAGTTCCGGGACGCCCTCTCGAAACGGAGGCTCCAGGTCTACGAATCGGGCGGCTGGATGAAGATCATGAAGCGGGTGCGCTGAGCCGGCCGCCTCACGGTGGGTTCGTCCGAGCGCGACCGCAGTACGGGCACACCTTCCAGTCCGGGAGCATCGCGGCTCCGCAGCCCGTGCATGGCGGCGGGAGGACCATCGGGCTCGTCGGGGCCGATCCGGGCGCAGGCGACGTGGCATACAGGGACTGCCAGAACGCGATCATGAGATTGCGCGCATCCGTTTCGTATTCGGAGTACGAAATCGCGCCGCCCACGACCGCGACGGGCCAGAACAGGACCGCGGAGACCGCCCCAACCACGACGCCCTCGTCCGTGATCTGCGCGTTCATGGATAGGTCCACGTTCGACCCGCCCGCCGCATCGGAGAGGATGAGCCAGAACTCGCGGCGCAGCCCGATGTTGCTGTAGACCGACGTGCCACGCATCGAGGTCGGCCCGGATTGGGAGAGCTGGAACCCCTGGCGCGCCCACCAGTCCCACACCTTGGGCCAGAGGTCCGCCGGTTTCACGCCCGCGACGAAGTGGACTTCGCGCTTCTGGAACATGATCCGTCCAACATCCCCGCGGAGATATGGAGCTATCGACGGGATGCCTCCCTTGCGGGTGTCGTCCGTAACTTTATTACGACCCTGCAGCTTCGCCACCGACCGGTCCGTGCGTGGGTTGCCAAGCTTGGTCAAAGGCGCAGGGCTCAGGATCCTGTCTCGTAGGGGTTCGCAGGTTCAAATCCTGCCCCACGCATTTCCCGTTCGTCAGAACCGCGTAGGAACATACCCGGACCCGTAGGACAATCCTGTACGTTCAAGTGGAAAGGACGGCCGCCGGAGCCCCGGCCCTTCTGGTCTCCCGTGACCCTCTTTGTACGTGCGCCTTATGAACGTTATAAGCTCCGGTATAAGCCGATTGACCGACAACCGTCAGACAACCGATTTAGCTTCGACGTATAATTTATGCGATTTCTATTTGGATATATGAAACCCCGCCTAAGTACGAAACCTATTCATAGTTTCCAAGCTATCAAGACATCCCCAAGCGAATCGAGGCTCGCCGGGAGTCCGTGTCGCAACGGACGCGGACGTCGCGCGTCCGTCGAACCTCGCGACCGGCCGCGGGCCGAGTCGATTTTCGCGTGGGTGGTGATCCCATGCCGTCCCAGAAGTTCAGCCGGAAGTATCTGACGAGGCACAAGAAGAGCGCCCAGCTCTGGAAGCGTGCCGCGAAGCTATCGCCCGGCGGCGTCGAGAGCAACATCCGCTTCTTCCGCCCGCATCCCTTCTTTGCGGACTACGGGGACGGCGGCTACATCTACGACGTGGACGGCAACAAGATCCTCGACTTCATGATGGGTTTCGGCGCCCTCTTCCTCGGCCACAACAACCGCGACATCGCCCTCGAGGTGATCAAGCAGCTCGAGTCCGGCTCGATGATGGGGATCACGACCGAGCTGTTCCCAGAGTATATCGAGCAGATCCAGAAGGCGATGCCCTGGATGAAGAAGGTCCGCCTCGCGAACAGCGGGACGGAGGCGACGATGCACGCGATGCGGGTCGCCCGGGCCTACACGGGGAAGGACAAGATCGCGAAGGTCGAGGGAGCGTACCACGGGGCGAACGACTACGCGCTCATGAGCCTCGACATGGACACCCGCACCGCGCGCCGCATGGAGGGGTACAAGCCCGTGATGTACGGGAAAGGGATCCCGAAGGCGATCGCGGACACGATGGCTATCGTCCCATACAACGACTTCGACACGACCAAGGAGATTCTCGAGAACGGCGTGGACGAGATTGGCGGGTTCATCGTCGAACCGGTCCTATGCGGACCCGGCGTCATTGTGCCCAAGAACAACTACCTGAAGAAGATCCGCCAGCTCACCCGCAAACTCGGGATCGTCCTCATCTTCGATGAGGTCCTCACCGGCTTCCGCCTGGCGTATGGCGGCGCGGCCGAGTACTACGATGTCCGGCCCGACCTGGTGTGCTTCGGGAAGATCGCGGGCGGCGGCTTCCAGCTCGCCGGGATCGGCGGCGAGGCCCAGATCATGGACGTCCTCGAGCCGGGCAAGGGCTGGCGCCACGGGACGTTCCACGCAGGCACCTACAATGGCCACCCGGTCAGCGTGGCGGCGGGGCTCAAGGCCCTTCAGATCCTCGAGGCCCACCCGGAGTACTACGACCATGTGAACTCCCTCGGACGGCAGCTCTACAGCGGCCTCCAGGACCTCGCGGACGACCGGCGTCTTCCAGCCTGGGTCGAGTACGTCGGGTCCATTGGGAACGTCTACTTCACAACGAAGGACGAGATCCGGGACTTCCGCGACACGCTCGACGTGAACACGAAGCGCTGGTGGAACTGGTTCATCCACTGCCTCGGGAACAACGTCCTGTTCGGGATCCCGCAGGCCGCGGAGCGGGCCTTCATCTGCACGGAGCACACGGATGAGGACATCGAGTGGGCCCTGGAAGTCGCGGACAACGGGTTCGCGGCGGTCGCAAAGGAGGTCCGCCGGCAGAAGGCGCGGGTCCCGAGCGTCCAGGTCCAGGCCGTCAACGCGCAGGCCTCCGTGTACGGCGAGGCCCCGATTCCGCCCAGCGTCTGAGCCCGGGTCGAGCCGGATCGGGGCGCATGGTGAACGAGGGAGCATGAGCGCTCCCTCAAGCCTGGTCCACGACGACCCGATCGCGGGTTCAGGCCACCTTCTTCTCAACGACCGAGAAGGACGCGTCGAGCATGTCGAGCCCCTCGGCAAGGTCGTCCTTCGCGATGTTCAGCGGGGGCAGGAGGCGGATCACGTTCCCGTACCATCCGGCGGAAAGGAAGAGTCCGCCGCGGCCACGCGCCTCCGCGATGATCGCGTTCGTCTCGTCCTTCGCGGGCTCCTTCGTCTTGCGGTCCTTCACGAGCTCGATGGCCCGCATCGCCCCGAGGCCGCGGATGTCGCCAATCCACACGTGATCCTCCGCCATCTCCTTGAACCGCTTCTCGATCATCCGGCCTAGCTCGGCCGCGTTCGAGAGGCTCTTCTGGATCAACCCGAGGTTCGCAATCGCGGCCACGCAGGCGAGCGGGTTCCCGCCGAACGTCCCTCCGATCGATCCGGGGACGGGGATGTCCATCAGGTCGGCGGGGCCCGAGACGGCGCTCAGCGGGAGACCGCCACCGAGTGCCTTCGCGGAAGTGATCAAGTCAGGCGCCACCCCGAAGTGCTCCGTGGCCCAGAACTTCCCCGTGCGACCCATGCCCGCCTGGACCTCGTCGTCGACGAACAGGATGCCATTGTCCTTCGTAATCTTCCGCAGCCCCTCCCAGTACTCCTTCGGGGGGACGACGAACCCGCCCTCTCCCTGGACGGGCTCCGCGACGACGCAGGCCGTCTTGTCCGCGGGGGCCTCCGCCCGGAAGAGATCGTCGATGTACTGCAGGCAGGCGACGCCGCACTCCGGGTAGGAGAGCTTCAGCGGGCAGCGGTAGCAGTACGCGAACGGCACCTGGTACACGTGGGGCACGAACGGTTCGAAGTTCACCTTGTACGGCTGGTACTTCCCCGTCATCGTGAGGGCGAGCAGGGTGCGGCCGTGGAACGAATTCTGGAAGGTAATCACGTTCGGCCGCCTCGTGACGGCCCGGCTGATCTTCACCGCGTTCTCGACGGCCTCCGCGCCGCTGTTGAAGAAGGCG
>JBGPGA010000019.1:0-23251 GCA_041483635.1 Thermoplasmata archaeon | reverse complement strand
CCGTTGTCCCATGACTGGAGCATCGACGCGCGGCTGTGCGGGATGTCAGGCGAGGATGTCGCGTTGATCCAATGCGGGCTCACCGTGCCCCCGATGCCGTCCGACAGCTGGATCCCGGGCGGGATGCCGTCGGCTCCGGGGAACGTGCCGAAGTAGTTGTCGAACGCATGGTTCTCCTTCATGATGATGAACACGTGGTCGATCGGCGTGCGCCCCGGAACGACCTGAGTCGGCGGAGGCGGCGGGGGCGGAGAGGCGGGCACCATGACGCGCGCGAGGACGGCCGCGACAGGGATGAGCATGGCGACCACGAAGATCGTCAAGGCCATGCGGCGTTCGGACGAGGGCAATCCCTACGCACGCTCCTGGATCGCCTCGCGGTACACGGCGAGGATCCGGGGGACCAGAACGTCCCAGGAATATGAACGCACGCGCTCCCGCCCCCGGCTCCCCATCCTCGCCCGGAGGCTCGGGCTCTCCGCGAACCGGAGGACCGCCGAGGCGAGCTCGCTCGCGTTCCCAGGTTCGACGAGGAGGCCCGTCACCCCATCGGCGACCACCTCCGGGATCCCTCCGACGCGGGACGCGATGACCGGAAGGCCCGCCGCCATGGCCTCCAGGAGGACGATGCCGAAGGGCTCGAACAGGGAGGGCAGGACGAGGAGGTCTGCCCGCGCGTACTCCGCGAGCAGCTCCGCCCGCGGGAGGCGCCCGACGAGCGTGACGCGGTCCGCGACCCCGAGGGTCCTCGCGAGGCGCTGGACGACCTCCGCGCCACCCCAGTCTTCGCCGACGAGGCGCAACCGGAATGGCACGGAGCGAGGCAGGATGGCGAGCGACCGGACGAGGGGCTCGAGCCCCTTCTGCTCGGGATCCAGACGACCCACGAACAGGCCCGTCACCTCGTGGAATGGCCTCGGGGCTGGCGGGATGCCCGCGAACTCGGAGAGGTCGACGCCGTTGGGGATGATCGCGATCCGGTCCTCCGGGATCCCGAGCGAAGCCAGGTGCGCCGCCTCATGCTTCGTGAGAGCGATCGCGCGCGCGGCGCGTCGAAGGGTGAGCCGAGGCACGAGCCGGTCGAACATTCGCTTCATCGCGGTGGGCCGCCCCGCGTCCGAGTGAGGCGTGACGACGAGGGCGGCCCCGTCGAGGGACCGGGCCAGGCTCCCGACCCAGGTCGGGAAGTAGCCGTACGCATGGGCGTGGATGAGGTCCGCGCGGTGGTCCAGGGCATCCAGGAGCATGGAAGGCGCCGCGATCCCGAGGCCGTGCGGGACGTCCGCAAACTTGTGCGCGTGATACCGGCGGACGGGGAACGGATAGGCCTCCCTCGCGGACGGGAAGCGTTCGAACGGGACGTCGCGCCTCAGGTCTGTCGTCGCGACCTCGACGTCCACGCCCGCCTGGCGGAGCCCGAGGGCCAGGTGGAGCACATGGTCCTCCACGCCGCCGATCGCGGGAGGGAAACGCTGGGTCAGCTGGAGGACGCGCACGAGGACACCTCTACGGGTTCGTCTCCGCGACCCGGGGCGCGATCCGGTGTCGGAACCAGCGGCCCGCCGCGACCGGCCACGGCTGCGGCTCCGGCTGCTCGCGCGCGAACACGAGCACGAGCTGCACGAAGGTGATCGTAATGAGGACGTCCAAGGCGTAGAGGCCGGCGGTCCGAAGTCCCCCGAGTACGGGCGAGGCGTCCGCGGCGTATGCGATGTCCACGAAACCGGAGTACAGCGGCCCCGCGAAGCGGACGAGCAGGTCGTTGTTCACGAGCAAATACGCAAGGACGAGGCCCCAGGAAAAATTGAACATCGCCCGGCGCCCCGGATGCCACAGGAGCATGTCGATCAGGAAGAACGGCAGGAGGTACAGCAGGTACTGCTCGTAGACCCCGAACCGGGTCACGTAGAACACGGCCGTGACGAGGAGCATTCCCTGCACGACCCCTCGGGGCGAGGAACCGGGGAAACGCCGCCACGCCACGTAGCCCGCGACGAGCGAACCGGGCACCCACAGGAAACCCATCGCCTCGTACAGGCCCGGGATGCCGCTCCACGCACGCAGGATGGACGGGTCCTGGAGGAGGTTCACGTAGGTCATTCCGCCCCCGCCTCCGTGGCTCGCGGAGAGGGCCATCGCGGTCACCCCCAGGTAGCTCCACCCCATCAGCGCGAACACGATCGCGGTCAGGAGCGCGGTCAGGCCCAAGGCCCCGAGGACGGCGATCCGTCGCCAGCCCCGCTCCCGGAACGCGAAGAACGGAAGCAGGACGACCGGGAACCACTTGAGGACGATCCCCAAGCCCAGAGACCCATACCGGCCGAGCCACGACGAGGTGAGCAGCGCGACAAGCAGGAGGTCCACGACGATCGCGTCGAACTGTCCCCAGACGGCGGAGATCAGGATCGCGAAGGGGAAGAGCATCCAGTATCGGAGGATATTCGTTGCCTGCCCCGAAGAGCCTCCCCACCGGAGGACGGCCCGGTAGAGGAGGCCGCCGAGCGCGACGTCCGCGAGGACCGTGGGCTGCTTGAGGAGGAAGTAGAAGTAGTAACGGCCTCCCTGGGGCGCGAGGAGGTACAGACGATAGATCCCCGCGACCAGGAAGGACCAGGGCGGGAGGTATCCCACGGACGCGATCGGTCCGTTCAGGTACGCGAAGCTGAGCCCCGGGACGGGGGGCAGCAGGTGCGCGTACGGGTCTTGGCCGAGGGAGACGGCATACGCGTTGCGGAGCCAGACCTCGAGGTCGTAGGGATGCCCCGTCCAGAACGAGAGGAGTTCCCGGACGACCAGCCCAAGGAGGATGAGGTGCACGGGGTTCTGCCACTGGAACCGCCAGCGGGATGCCATCAATCGACCACCGTCCACGCGGGCTCATAGGCCACGGACCGAAGACGGTCTGTCCCCGCGAGGAGCATCGCGGCGCCTTCCAGGGGAATAAGGAGAAGTGCGAAGCGCAGGAACGCCTCGGGACTTCGGAGGAACTCGGCGCGGATGGTCTCCATGGCCGCGGAGGGCCTTCGGAACAGGAGGCCTTCGAGGGTGCTCGATCGCCGCCGGAGGAGCTCGCGGATTTGGCGGTGCCCCCTCAAGATCCGACGCCGTTGCACGAGGGCCCCGCGCAGGGTCCGCGGGATCTCGACGAAGACTCGCGCGTCCGGACACACCCGGATCCGGTGGCCCCCTTCGGCCGCGACGACGCCCAGATACGCGCCGTCGTTGATGATTTCCGGCGGGATCGATGAGACGAGACCTCGACGCATCGCAAGGAACTCGTCGCAGCAGTGGTTGGGCAACCCCAGCCGCGAGATCGTCTCGAGGGTCCGGTTGTGGAGACCCCACTGGGACTCCGCGAAGAGGCGGACGAGGGGCGCTCCGTCTCCTTCGGGAACCGGGAGGCCGCACGCGATCTGGAGGGCGGGATCCGCGAGAAAGGCTTCGAGGAGATGCGACAGGGAGTTCGGCGGCAGCCGCGCATCCCCGTTCAGGAGGACAAGGAGGTCTCCGCGAGCCCGAGCGAGGAACGCGTTGATGGAAGAGGCTTTCCCTTGCCGCGTCGGCTCGTGCACAAGCACGATCCGCGGGTCCTTCTTCGACCACGTCTCGACGACAGCCTCCGTCCCGTCCGTGCACCCGCTCGCGACCACCAGGATCTCCGACACGTCGACTCCCGCGGGCAGCTCCTGGTCAAGGAGGGACCGCAGGGCGCCGCCCACCCGGCCCTCCTCGTTGTACGCGCAGATGCCCACGGACACCTGCACGCGAGCCTGTGTCTCCTCGGGTCCGAGAAGTCCGTTCACGGTGACCGCCTCTCGAAGAACCAGTTCGAAGCCGGAAAGCCGGGCTCCTCGCCAACCCATTGCATTCCGCCGGCCGCCGTGGTCTGCATAGCTGCGTCCTCGTGGCCCGACATGACCTCAAGAATGAGATGACGTGTCCTGCTCAACGTGACGGCCGCTCCGGCCAGGACCGCTCCCTCGTGCCCTTCGACGTCAATCTTGAGCCAGTCGATGCGGCCGAGCTTGTACGGGTCCAGCAGTCGATCCAGCGTATCGCACCGCACGACGACCGTCCCGGCACGGGACACCGATGTCCCTAGGGCGGACGATTCCCCGTCGACCATCGACGTCCCCCGATTCGACCCGGTGGCGGGGATCAACGGCACCGATCCAGGCCGATCGCTCGCCGCGGCTTCGATCGCACAGACGTTCGAGAACCCGTTGAGCCGCACGTTGTCCTGGAGAAGCACGAAGTTGTCGGGATCCGGCTCGAGCGCCAGGACCCGCGAGGCGGAACGCGCCGCGAGCAAGGTGTAGAGTCCGATGTGGGCTCCCACATCCACGACCACGTCCCCATCTCGAACCTGGAACCACTCGCGGGTCCGCGGCTCGTGGTGCGCGAGGAGATCGAGATCGTTCGTGCCCGGTCGGACATGCGCGTGGATCCCGGCCGTCGCAATCGTCAGAGGCCGGACACCCGGGAGACAGGCTCCCACGCAGGAGTACCGCGTCGGCCGGAGGAACTTGTCGAAAGCGGACGCCGCATAGCCCGCGTACAGCCTCGCCGAGTCACCGAGAGACGCACCCCGCACGGAAAGGTATGCACGCAGGGATCGTCGGAAAGGCTGGTGGGCGGCCGGGACTGGCCGGCGCAAACGTTCCACGCCGAAGGCCGTCGTCATGGCCGGCGCCTCATCTCGACCAGGAAGTGGTCTCCGAACCGGTTGAACGGGAATCGAGCCGCGAAGACCGCGTCGAGCCGCTGGAGGATCGGGAAGAAATCCCCGTCCGGCCGGATGGCCCGCCCGAAGTCGTACGGGGGGACGAAGACCGGGAGGCCGGTGATCCGTTCGACCTCGAACCAGGGGCGGAATCCGCCGATGAACTCGCCCGCTCCCCTCGCGTAGACCGGTATGCCGTAACGGGAGCGGCCGACCGGGACCGGACTCTCCAGCCGGGCCATCGCCCGGTGCGGCTGGAGCGACGCGAGACAGAGGAGGGCCTCCATGGCACAAAACCGGTTCCAGAGTGCGGCGACCAAGGTCCCACCGGGACGAAGCAGGGCGCGGAGCGCGGTAGGCAGGGAGGTCAGGTCCGTCTCGCAATTCAGTGCGCCGAAATCGGAGAAAGCCCCATCGAAGGACCCAGCCGGGTACTCGCGCGTCAGGCCCGTCAGGTCCCGGGCCCCAAGCTGACGCGTCTCGATCATCGACTCAAGGCCTTCGTCCCGCGCCTTCCCCTCGAGCCGCCTCAGCATTTCTCCGGACAGGTCCGTTGCGAGCACGCGGACCCCGCGGCGGGCGAGGGGGAGCGTCTCCCAGCCTGTGCCACAGCCGATCTCGAGGACACGCTGACCCGGCCGGAATGTCTTGTCGAGGACCGCTCCCGTGGCGGATCGGAGATCTCGGTCGAGGCGGTTTCCTTGGAGGGCCTCATCATAGTGGGGTGCCATGCGGTCAAAATACGCCTCCACCTGTCCCGGGTAGCCGCCTGACCGACTCGGACGCTCCCGCAACCGGAACCCTTGCACCGCACCCGGGAACCATCCCCGGACCTCGTCCGTGCCGAATCGGCTTACGAACCCGTCCCGAACCGCCGACAGTTCCGCGGGATCCTCGATCGCGTCCGCGACGCCCTCCGCTTGTCGACCGTCCACGCTCCAGGTCGCTTTGCGAGCCGCGGAGAGCGCGCGGGCCCACCTGGGGGACGCGTCACGAGGAGCGAGGATCGCGATGCCGTCCGGGGAGAGGAGAAACCGGAGAGGTACCTCCTCGGACCACGTCCCAGCCCCGTCGGGTACCCGGAGGTACAGGAGCTCCGAGGACGTGTCGGAGACGGTACGGGACAGGACGAGGCGCATGGCTACCACCGGAGAGATTTGGGAAAGATTACTACAAAGATAGTTATACTTTTCCCGCAATCTGAGGCTTGCCTAAAGGTGCATTCAGGAATGACTCCGAGGACGACCCACGCGCTTACAGTCGTGATTCCGACCTACAACGAGGGGTCCAACCTCGTTCCCCTGTTCCGGGAGTTCGCGAAGCTACGAGGGACTTGGCAGGTCCCCCTTGAGCTCTTGATCGTGGACGATGACTCGCCGGATGGGACGGCGCAGCTCGCGCTGGCGCTCGGACAGAGCTCGGGAGTGCCGACCCGCGTGGTGGTCCGGCACGCACCGCGGAGCCTGGGAGGTGCGATCATCAACGGGCTCCGCGAGTCGGCCACGGACCTCGCCTGTGTAATGGATGCTGACCTGTCCCATCCGCCTTTCCTCCTGCCTCTCATGGTTGAGCGGCTCAACGGCTTCGACGGGGTCGTCGCGTCTCGGTACGCGGAAGGCGGCCGGATCATTCACTGGCCCGCGCATCGCCGCGTCATCAGCCTCGGCGCGACGGCGATGGCGCACCAGGTGGCTCGGACGCGTTGCTCCGATCCCCTGTCCGGCTTCTTCCTGTTCCGGCGCTCATCCCTTACGGGAATCGCGATTACGGGGCTGGGACACAAGCCCCTGCTCGAAATCCTCGCACAGAAGGACCTCGCGATCTACGAAGTTCCGTATGTCTTCCGGAACCGCGAGAACGGACGGAGCAAGCTCGGAGGGCGCGGGATCCTCGACTACCTGCGGCTCACCTTGAGGCTGTGGAGGGGACCCATCCCGTCGATCCCAGGCGGACGGCCCGTTCGCGAAGGCGTCCCTGCGCCCCGCGATCCCTGAGCCGACGGCCGCACTCGTCTTCGTCAGGCGATCTCGGTCTTCGCGACTTCGAGGTCCGGCGTCACCGTGTGCAGGATCCCCCGCGGCATCGGGTCCGCCTTCATCGCGAGGATCGGCTCCGACGTCGTGATGACCATCTCGCCGAAGTGGTCTTGGTAGAGCGTGTAGTACTGCCCATTCGTCTGGAAGTCTCGGTACGCGTGGAGGGCGCTTCCGTCCGTCATCATGAAGTTCAGGCCCGTGAAGCCGCCGTACTCGTCGATCGCGCGCTGTCGCGCGACCGCGGTCGCCTTCGCGACGGCCGCATGGTCGCGGCCCTCGAGGCCCCCGAGGACCAGGTGGAAGAGGATCTGGGAGTCGATGACCTCCTTGTCGCCCGAGTCCTTGTTGAGGGAACCGTTGTGCTGGAAGGCCCAGGTGACCCCGTCGCGTTCCTCGACGAAGGGGTGGGACCACCGCTGTCCCACCGTCTTCGGGTCCGAGGCCCGGCGCAGATGTCCGAGGACGACCAGGCTCTGGCCGTCCGCCCGTTCAATGTTGAGCTTCGCGATCTTCCACGCGGTGCCGTAATACTTGGAGGCGTCCGCGGCGCACCCGACGTCCCGCATGTGGACCTTGAGCGAGCCGTTCTGGAAGCACAGGAGCCCCCAGCCGTCCTTGTGGCCCCGCTCGTCGGGCGAGCCGATGGGACACATGCCCTTCGTCGACAGGTCAGCGAACTCCTCGAAGAGGTCGTAGTACACGGGGCCGCGGCTCACGACGCCCATCATGCGGCACATGCGGCGTCCCTAGCGCTCCGAGCTATATGAGTCTCGCGCCGCGTTCAGGCCCGGCCCAGGACGAACGGGAGCGCGTGGAGGGAGGCCCGCAGGTCCCAGCCCGCATGGTCGACGAACATCTGGCTGCCCAAGCGAATCTTGTCCTTGCGAAGGAGCGCGAGTGCGATGACCCATCCCGTCGTCGGGGACCAGCAGCCGCTCGTCACGCGTCCGATCTCCTCGCTCTCCATGCTCACCGCATCCCCATGCGACGGCGGGACATCGCCGTCGATCCGGAGGCCCAGGAGGCGGCGATTCACCTGCCCGATGTGCGTGCCGCGGGCCACGACCTCCTGTCCACGATAACATCCCTTCGTGAAGCTGAGGACCCCCTCGGGGGCCACCTCGAGCGCGAGGGTCCCTTCCGTCATGTCGACCCCGAACCGCGGGCGTCCCGATTCGATCCGGAGCACGTCGAGGGCCTCGCGCCCGACCGGCACCGCGCCGCTCTGGGTGAGCCCGGCCCACACGAGCTCGAGGCTCTCTCCCGGGGCCCAGATCGCGTACCCGTATTCGCCGAGGGTGTTGACCCGGGACGCGTAGCCGCTGTGGTGCCGGTCCAGTTGGAACGTCGTGTGCTCGTCAACGGAGAGCCCCTGGACGTCGACGCCGAGGACCGTGGACGCCACGCGGGGTGCGAGGGGGCCGTGCACCTCGACGTGGCCGCAGAATCCGACGTCCTCGAGGCTCACGTCGTCGCTCACGATCTGCTTCTGGAAGTAGGCGAGGAGGGCGTCCTTCTGCGCGGCCTCGATGTCCAGGATGAACGCGTCGTCGAGGGCGGTGACCCGCAGGTCTCCGAGCACATGGCTCACCTCGTCCAGGACGAGCGCGTACGCGGACATCCCGGGACGGAGGACCTTCAGATCGGCCGTCACGAGACCGTCCAGGAACGTGACGCGATCCGCACCCCGGACACGGACCTTCGCGCGGTCGCTGAAGTCGACCGCCCCCGAGGCCCGCCGCACCGCGTCGACCTCGCGGTCGAGGGACCCATAGCCCACGGGCACGTCCCAGCCGGCCTCCTTGCGGAACAGGGCGCCACTGAACTCGTGGTAGCTCCGGAGACGCAGGTCGCCCATGCTCGTCACCGGAGGGATGCGGGCGGCCCATTTGACCTTTGCGCGGGGACGGCGGTGACCCCGTCCGGCCGGGTCGAGACACAACCTTCATATCCCGCCATCCGCTCATGCGGTCTCCATGGCGCCCGATCTGCGGGAAGGCCAGATGTCCGTCTTCGCGAAGCGGATCATGCGCAAGCCGCGCACGCTGCATTGCCCCTACTGCGACGGCAAGGTCCTGTTCACCCGCAACGAGGAACACCTCGACGAGAAGAACTGCCCGCACTGCGGGATGCTCGTCCACCGGCGCGAGTGGCCCGAGAAGATGTACGACCCCGCGGCGATCCTCCGATCGAAACCGGGCGAGTCGTCGAAGAAGCAAGAACCGCCGAAGTGACTCTCAGTCGACGCCGAACACGGCACCGCAGGAGAGACAGTCGTGCCAGTTCTCGCCGACGGGCGCACCGCACTCCCCGCACTCGCCGCCCACGGCCGTCTGGGGCGCCTTGACGACGACGAGCTTGGTCGCGGCGAGCTTGTCCCACTTCGGCTCCCGCACGAGGAGGAACGCGTAGTCCCGTGACCATGTCTCCAGCTCGAGGAAGGCCAGCTTCCTCGGGGCAATCAACTCGTTCACGCTCTTTATGAAATCGCGGGCGTCCTTGAAGCGCACAACCCGTTCGACGTCCCCGAGACGGAGCCGCGCCTTCCGGAGGCTCAGCTCCTGGTCCAGCCACGTGAGATCCGTCATCTGGACGGCGAGTTTGAAGGAACTCAGGCGGAGGTTCACGTCCGCGAGGAGCTTCTCGGGATCGAAGTCCGCGGGGCCTCGGAACCCGAGCCACTCCATGAGGATGCGGGTCCCCGCGCGGTAGGGCTTCTCGCGGTACAGGGCGACGAACGCTCCCGCTCCTTCCGGAAACGCAGCGACCCGCTTGCTGAACACGCCCTTCGTCCCGGCAATCGTGAGCCCGAGGTCGACGAGCCCTGAATGGACCTCCGAGGTGGCGGCGTCCAGTTCCGTGGGCGTCGGCTCCGGGGCCTTTTCAAACTTGGGGACCTGCTCACCCGACGGTGCGGCGGGGCCCGCGGCAGGCGAGGGCTTCTTCCCTCGATCCGCCTCCTTCCCCTCGACCGCCGTCGCGGCCTTCGAGTCCGGTTTCCCGGGCTCCTTCTTCTCCGCGGCGCCTCCCTTCTCCTTCTCGGATTTGTCCTTCTTCCAGAATTTGAAGGGCATCAAGAGCGCGAAGTCGAGCGGCCCCTATTAAGCGTTTGGTCTTGTCTCGTTCGCTCTCCTCTCTCCACGGGATTCGGCATCCGCGCCCAGGAGACCGCTGTTTCTAAGTACTCGCGTCGCGTGGGTGGGGTTCGAACGACGATGACGGATCTGCCCAAGGTCGTCGGCTCGCGTACCCTGCGAGAGGCATGGCCGCCGATCACCGAGGACGAGGTCGAGCTCGCGAGCGGGATCCGCAAGAACTGGGTCCGCTTCCACTTCGGCACCTCGGCCGCCGTCCTCCCGCTCACGGCGGACCGGAAGGTCGTCCTCACGCATGAGTACCGGCACGGCCTCGGCCGGGTCGCGGTGGCCCTGCCGGGGGGCAGCGCCGAGAACGGCGAGAACCCGGAGGCCTGCGCCCGCCGCGAGCTCCTCGAAGAGACCGGTCTCGAGGCAGGGAAGCTCATGCACCTGTACTCGGGCAACAGCCTCACGGGCTACCTGACGGGCACGCTCCACCTGTTCTTCGCGAAGGACTGCCGAGCCACGGGCCGTGCGCCCGATCCGGAGGAGGTCGAATCCCTCCTGTATCTGTCCCCCACGCAGGCCCTCGATCGCGCGCGCCGCGGCGAGTTCGAGTCGACGATCCTCGCGCTCGCCGTCCTCCTCGCGGACGCCCGCGGCTGGCTCGTCGCGTGACCTCGACCCTTCCAAAGAGCAAGTTCGGAAGGGTTATGGGGGGACGTCCGTTGCCGCCGACGTGAGTCAAGCATCCGGCGTCGAGGCTCGCGTTCGGCGCTACTACGCATTCCAAATCCTGGTGTCCTTCCAGCTCTGGAGCCCGTTCTGGAGTCTCTGGCTCTTCGACCGGCTGCACAACGATTACTTCCTCGGGACGGTCGTCGACGTCGTCTTCTGGGTCGCGAGCCTCCTCGTCGCGGTACCCGCAGGCGCCCTCGCCGATCGCTATGGGCGCAAGCGGGCGATCGTCATTGGCGTGGGCATCTGGATGCTGGGCATCGTCCTCTTCGGATTCGCGGACAACTTCCTGGCGTTCGCGATCGCGAACTCGGTGTGGGCCTTCGGGGCGGGGTTCCTCTGGGGCGCCCAGTCGGCGTATCTCTACGACACGCTCGTCGAGGTTCACGCGGAGGCCCGCTATCCGAGCGTCAGCAGCCGTTCCGCCAGCTACTCCTTCCTTGGAACGGCGCTCGCGTGCGTCCTAGGGGGTGTCATGGTCGCGACGACGGGCCGACTCGACCTGCCCCTCATCCTCTACGCGATCCCCGGCCTGGGCGCGCTCGTCTTGGGGATGACTTTCAGGGAACCCTCCATTGGGAGGACGCCCGAGAAGAACCTCTTCGCCCAGGTGCTCAGCGGAGCCCGGACGACCGCGGCGAATCGGCAGATCATCTTGATCATCGTGTTCCAGGTCCTCGTCGGGTTCGTGACCTACATGATGGGTTTCTTCCGGCCCAAGTTCATGGACCAAGTGGTCCAGGGCGACTTCTTGCTCATGGGCTTCGTGTACGCAGGCTTCTTCTGCATCGCTGCGGCGTCCGGAAGGAGTGTCGACCGGCTCCTGAACCGATTCGGCGAATCGGGCGGCCTGATCCTGGTATACCTCCTCGTCTTCCCCCCCTTCATCCTGATCTACCTCGTGGCCCAGGGTTTCTTCGCGCCAGATCTGGCTCTCGGCCTGGGGATCCTGACCCAGGTGCCGGACTACGTCTTCTGGGGGATCGAGTCGCCCCTCATCACGACGATTATCAACCGTCGGGTGGCGTCGAACGACCGCGCGACCGTGCTGGCGATCAACTCCTTCTTCACCACGCTGGTCATCGCGATCGCGGAGCCCGGGGTGGGCCAGGTCGCCACGAGCTACGGCGTCGGCACCGGTCTGGCCGCGGGCGCGGTCGCGGCCGCCTTCCCGACCGCCTACATCCTCGCCCGCTACCGGCGGAGCGAGCGGACGATTTCCGCACCCCTCGCCTCGGGTGTCGTCGTTCGCAATCGCTGAGAGAGCCTCCGCGGGCCCCAATCACCGGTGATAACGGGAGCGAAGCTCTTAGCCACTGCGGTTGCCAAACGAATCCGCGCGCGATCCGTAATGCAGCCCAAGTCCTCTCCCCGTCCAGCACATCTGGTCTTGCTCCTCGCCCTCGCGCTGGTGCTGCTCACCCCCGCCCGCGCGCCCGGCACGACGGGCCTCCGCGCGTCCGCATCTCCCCAGGTCATCGTCCTGCAGCCGGATGGGGCCAACGGGACCGACGCGTCCATCTTCAGCCTGAATCCATCCTGGAACTTCGGCGACAACGCCTCCCTCTGGGCCGGGCCGAACGGCTCGACCGGGGACATCGCCCGCTCCCTCCTCCAGTTCGACCTGAGCGGGGTGCCCACGAACGCGGTCGTGCTGAACGCGACGCTCTCCCTCTACGGAACCGAAGGATCGGGCGGCACGGTCCAGGTCCGTCGGGTGACGTCGCCTTGGACCGAGGGCCGGGGCGGGCACTCCTGGTCCTCCGTCCCGGTCACGGTCCGGGAGACGGCCGGCGTGAACCGGACGCTCGAGCCCGTGGCCGTCACGATTCCGTTCGCCGCCAACTCGATCGAGGATCCGGCCCGCGACCTCCGGGTCTACTCGGCCGGCGTCGAGGTGCCCTCCCAGATCCGTGGCATGAAGTACGCGGGCGGTCATCTCGCGAGCGCGGATGTGATCTTCGACGTCTCCCTCGGCGCGTTCCAGACCAAGGCATTCACCGTGGTCTACTCGACCAACGCGACCGCGGTGCCCTCCTACCGCACGCGGACGTTCAGCGCATCTCCCGTCTGGTCCTCGGGGCCGACGGGGGGCGGCGCCTCCGGCGCCACGATCGCCGACATCGACGGCGACGGCCGGCTCGAGGTCGTGTTCGGCGGCGCGGATGGTTTCGTCTATTGTCTGGACGACCATGGGAATGTGAAGTGGAAGACCCTGGTCTCCCTCGCGAGCCCGGCTGCGTCCGTGCCCTTCACTCCCCAGGTGGCGGACCTGGATCAGACCGGACGGGACAGCATCGTCGTGGTGACGAATGACCCGTCCGTCGTGCGCTTGAACCGGACGGGCGCCGTCGTGTGGAGGTACAACGCGTCTGCGCTTCTGTTCACCGGCGGCACGCTCGTGGACGTGAACGGGGACGGAGTCCGGGACGTGCTCGTCGGCGGCAACATGAGGCAGGTCATTGCGGTGGACGGCCAGACGGGCGCCCTGCTAGCGACCCAGTATGCCGTCGGAGGGGCGGGCTTCTGGCCGACGATCGCGGACCTCGATGGCTCCGGATCGCCCGAGGTCGTGTTCGCGGGATATGACAAGAACGTCCATGCCTACAGCCTCTCGGGCACCCAGCTCTGGGCCAACGCGCCCGCCGGGACCTCCGTCCTGGAGAACGGCGTCGGTTTCGCCGACCTGGACGGGAACGGGGTGAAGGAGCTTGTATCGGCTGACTTCGGCAACAATGGCGACGTGTTCGCCCTGTACGCGTCGAACCACAGCGTGGCATGGTCGACCATTGCGGGAAAGGGTTTCGTGAGCGGCCTGGCGATCGGGGACCTCAACGGCGACGGGAAGCTCGAGACGGTGATGGGAGACGTCGCAGGGTCGATGTACGCATTCCGGTCCGACGGCCAGCTCGCGTGGCCGACGGGATACAGCGCCGGCACAATCCCCCCAGGATCGCCCGCTCTCGTCGACCTCACGAGGAGCGGCTCGCCCCAAGTCATCTTCTTTGAAGACACCTCCCTGGTGGTACTCGACCAGAACGGCGCCCTGGTCAGACGTTGGACCGTTCCCGCGAACAACCAAAACCTGCGCGGGAATCAGTATCCGATGGCCAATCCGGCGATCGCCGATCTCACAGGCAACGGAACGCTGGACCTCGTCGTGCCGACGGGGAACGGGGTCGTTGCCTACTCGACGGGCGGACTAGACTACGACTGGCGCACCTGGGGCTATAACCTGAACCACACCCAGCAGCGATTGGACGGAGTCTCCGGGACCGGCGCCCCGTTCCTGACCGCGGCCGTCGGGTCGGTCCAAGTCTTCCCTGCCGCCGGGGTCTCGTGGTACTACGAGGACGGCATGACGCCCTGGTCTGTGCCGGGCGTGGACTTCGGGCCCGTCGTGGCGAACGCTGCAGGCACGACGGGCTGGATGTCCTGGAACGTCACGCCCATGGCCGAAGGGTGGGTCTCCGGGGCGCAGCCCAATCGGGGCCTCATCCTCATGGAGGCCAGCGAGGTCCTGGGCACGTTCCACAGTTGGATCAGCTCGGACTCGACCGCGACGTCGGAACGGCCTATCCTCACCGTGACGTACGTATCCATCGCCGGGAACACCCCACCGCTCATCCTGGGCCGGATTCCCGACGTGACCCGGCTCGAGAACAGCCCACCCTGGTCCATCGACCTGAAGGCGTACGCGTACGACAACTCAACGCCCCTGAGCCAGCTCCGCTGGAACGTGAGCGGCTTTGACCCGGCCGTCGTCCAGATCACGGGCCTGAACGTCCCCGGCAATTCCATTCTGACCCTCCATCCGCAGCCCAACCGCTGGGGGGCCAGCCAGGTCACGTACTGGCTCTCGGACCCGCAGGGTCGCTTCGCACGGCAAGACGCATGGATCAACATGACCCACGTGAACCAGCCGCCAACCTTCAACCCGCCGAGCGTCCTCTATGTGCGGTACAACCAGACCTATCGCTTCGATTTCGGACCCTACATCTCCGACCCGGACACGCCCCGCGCCCTGTTGACGCTGACCCGGGACGATGCGGTCCACACGTCCGTGTCCGGGTTCAACGTGTCGTTCACGTATCCGCTCGCGTATCTCAACGAATGGGTCTTCGTCAATCTCACCGTGAGCGACGAGCAGCTCTCCGTGACGAGGGTCATCGCCCTCCAGGTCACATCCGACTATCCTCCGGTCCTCGACACCCCGCTCCCGGACGTGACCCTGTACGAGGGGCAGACGCGATCGAACGTGTTCAACCTGGGCAACTACTTCTCCGACCCGAACCAGGATGCCCTGTTCTTCTCGACGGGATACGTCCATGTGAACGTGACGATCCACGCGAATCTTTCTGTGGACATCCGGGCCCCGCTGGGTTGGTGGGGCCAGGATCAGGTCACCTTCCAAGCTCGCGATTTCCCCACCGGGGCGATCGCCCAGGACACGATCCTCGTGACCGTGATCCACCTCGACCAGCCCCCCGCGATCGGGATCCTCCCCGACCTGCGCATCCGGTTCGACTCTCCCTATTCCTTCAACCTCGACCCCTACCTGTCCGATCCGGACACGCCCCTGGCTCAGCTCATCGTCGATGTCTCGGACCCCCACATCTACGTGTCGGGCCACCTCCTCACGCTCCTGTACCCGGCGTCGTTCAACAACACGATCCAGGCCGCGGCGGTCTCTGTTTCGGACGGGATGTACACGGCGAGCCGCGGTCTCCTCGTGTCCATCGGCTCCGACGCGCCCCCGGCCCTGATCGGGAAGATGCCGGACGTCTCGTTCCTCGAAGGAACGGTCGCCCGGGGGGCGTACAACCTCTCGCGGTACTTCGCCGACCCGGACGGGACCGTGCTGTACTGGAGCTCCGGGAACCGGAGCATCCTGATCACGATCCACCCGAACGGGAGCGTCGACCTGACCGGCATCCCGAACTGGTACGGGACCGAGCGCGTGACGTTCCGCGCCACGGACGCGCCGGGCGCGCTCCAGGAGGACAGCGTCTGGATCACGGTGATCCAAGTGGACGACCCGCCCTCCTTCCTCCCCGTGCCGGACCAGCTCTTCAACCGGACGACCGCCTATGTGCCCCTCACACCGTATCTGGCCGATCCGGACACGAACGTGAGTGACCTCGTGTTGGTCGCCACGAACAGCAGCCATGCCACGATCATCGGCCAGGGCATCCTGTTCAGCTTCAATGCCAACACGGTTGAATACGTCCACGTCGTCGTGAGCGACGGTAACTTGACGAACACGACCACGATCGTCGTGGTCGTGAGGCTGACGCCTCCGCTGTCGACGATCACGGAGGTCCTGCCGCCATGGGCCTTCCTGCTCCCCGCACCGTTTGCTGCGGCAGCCTTCGTCGCGTTCGTGCTCTACCGCCGACGGAAGCTCGAATGGGCCTTCCTCGTCACGAACGACGGGCTCCTCGCCGGGAGCGTGTCCCGGGGCGGCCCGACGTCGATCGACACGGACCTGATGACGGGCATGCTGACCACGATCATGGATTTCGCCAAACGGAGTTTCTCAGACGAGACGGAGCGGAACCTCGAAGGAATCGAGCTCGGGGAGAAACGCGTCGCGATCGTCCGCGGGGATCGAGCCTACATCGCCGTCGTGTACCGGGGCCGGACGCCCGGACGGCTGCTCCCGATCATGCGCTCCCTGCTCGAACGAATCGAGAAGACGCATGGAAAGGACCTCGGTGAAATCGTCGATGCCTCCAAGCTGGAAGAGATCCCCGTCCTCCTCCAGAAACTCGTGACGCGGGGGAACCTGCCGTTCGTCTCGTTCGGGGCCACGCCGAACCCTCCGAGCTGAGCCTCGTCCCGTGCGGACCGTACAGGAGCCGCCCGCTCCGCGCTCGACGCGCGCACCGTCGTTGGGAGCCGAACGGGCTCAGGCGGAACAGCCCATCACGGCGTAGTCGTCCCCGTTGAACTCCGCGAAGCCGTAGTCCTCGTAGATGTTCGTCTCGGTAATCGTCGCGTGGTTCACGGGATCGTAGAACACGACGGTCCCGGTACCCGTGTCCGCGGAGAGGATCACGGAGGGCCCGAGCCGCTGATGGAGGAACGACGCGATGTCCGAGGGGACCGCCGGGCTGTCCGTCGTGCAGTTGTTCGTGGCGATGACGTTCCCGACCGACGCGGGGAGGCTCGGGCGTACCGCGGTGAAGGGCGTCGCGGTCGGCGCGTTGAGGGCCAATGCCATCCCGCCCAGGAGGACGACGACGAGGACGCCGGAGGCCACGCGCTGAGGCGTCTTCCACTCTTTGCGGATCTCCTGGACCCCAGGCTCACGTCGCCGCCGGGCCCGCTCCCGTCTCGTCGGGCGACGGGCGGGCGCGTTCCTCGGACGCTCGGCGAGCGGCGCTTCCGTCGACCGGAAGCGGCGGATCGCCGTAGCGACCCCATTCCCGAAGAGGAGGGCAACAAGGGGAGCCAGACTCGGGAGGAATGCAGGCAGGACGGCCGTGGCGACGCCGACCACGAGGCCGAAGATCCACCGATCGACGGGCCGGACCGGAGTGGTCCGGGGCTCCGGGACCATGAAGAACCCGAAGAACAGGACCGCGGGGTCCACGGCACCCAGGAGCAGGACCTGAGGCGAGGTCACTTCCCCGACAACGAGGTTTCCCAGGACGGACAGAGTCGCATACGACGCGAAGAAGGCGAAAGGAATCCGCCACGACCCGGCCGTGCGAAGCGTGACGACGACCCCGAGGACGACGACGAGTCCCATCCCGATGGACCCCCACCACGACGGGGCGAGCCCGAAGAACAGTGCACCCATGAGGACGCCGGCCGCGGCGGGATTGAAGACAGGTCGGTCTTCGTACCGCAGGACATGGCGGAGCGCGATGGCTGCCGTGGCGATCCCCGCAGCCTGGAGCAGCGGGACGGTCGGCGGCAGAAGGAGGGCGAGGAGCAGCCCCGTCGCCATGGCGGCGTCCGGCGCGCGAATCTTGTGGAACCGGAACATCTGGAACAGGATGTCCGTCTCCACCGCCAGGGCGGGGAGCGCGATGAGCGGGACCACGCCGCGTCCCTGGAGCGTGAATGCGATCGCGTACGCCCCCAGGATGAGAAGGACCATCCAGAGCAGTCGCGCAGGCCGCGGCAGTCTCGAGAGCAGACGCGCCGACCGGCGGCGAAGCGAGTCGAGGGATCGGGACGGCTCCCGCGCGCTCTCCGGACTCTCGTCCGGATCGCTCCCCTCACGAGTGGCCACGACGGAGGCAGACTACGGTTCCTTATTACGCTTTACCGCGGCTCCCGCGGGAAGGACGAGAGGAGGGCGCACCCGCCGCCAGGAAGGGATGCGTGGGGCAGGATTTGAACCTGCGAACCCCTTCGGGACAGCGACCTCAACGCTGCGCCTTTGACCAAGCTGGGCCACCCACGCACAGCCCGGTTCCCATCGCGGGGTCCGATATTAATCTTCTGCCACGACGGCCGATTTGGGATTAGAGCGCCGTGTAACCGCCGTCCGCGACGACGAGGGCGCCGGTCATGTACGACGAGTCCTCCGAGGCGAGGAACAGGACGACGTTCGCGATCTCCTCGGGTCGCCCGACGCGGCCGATGGGGTGCTCGGCTCCCGCATGCGTCCGATACGATTCGAGAGTCACGCCCCGCGTGGCTGCCTCCTGGCGGAACATCCGGGTCTCGACCCAGCCCGGACACACCGCGTTGACGCGGATCCCGTGCCGCGCGTACGCGAGGGCGAGGGATTTCGTCAGGAGGGCGACCCCCGCCTTCGACGCGCAGTACGCCGCCGCATCGCCGTCGCCGACGATGGAGTTCACGGACCCCGTGTTCACGATGACGCCGCTGCCCTGGCGCAGCATCTCGCGGACCGCGTGCTTCGCGACCAGGAAGGCGCCAGTCAGGTTCACGGCCAGGATGCGGCTCCAATCCGCCTCGGACATCTCGTGGACGGGCGCCTCGATCAGGATGCCCGCATTGTTGAACAGGATGTCGAGACGGCCGAACGCGGACACGGTCTCCCGCACCATGCGTTCGACATCCGCCTCGCTCGTCACGTCGGCCGGGATGAACCGGATCTCCGTTCCCTGCGCGTGCCCGGCGGCGACCGCCTCGCGGCCGTGCTCCGGCGACACGTCCGCGACGGCAACGCGGGCGCCTTCGCGCGCGAACGCGAGCGCCGTCGCAAGCCCGATCCCCGACCCGCCACCCGTGATCAGGACCGCCTTGTCCTCGAACCGCATGGAGTCCATCCCCGGCGGGGTAGTGGCTCGAGGGAGAAAAGCCCTTGGAGAAAGTACGTAAAGGATATGCTCCCCCTCGGGCTCACCTCGAGGCAAGGGAGGGCATTCGTTATGGCTTCCAAGCGCACGAAGAAGGCACAGGCTCGCAAGCCCCGCCCGGGGCTCGTGAAGGTCGTGAACCCGGCGACGGGCAAGGTGTTCGAGACATTCCTCATCACGACGAAGGAGCAGGTCAACGCGAAGGTCGAGAAGGCGCGCGAAGCGTTCAAGACCTGGTCGCGTCTGGACGTCGAGGAGCGGGAAGGATACCTGCAGCGCTTCGCCGAGGTGCTCCGCAAGCACAAGGAGGCGTACGCCCGGACGATGTCCATGGAGATGGGGAAGATCATCCGTGAATCCCTTGGCGAGATCGAGAAGTGTGCCTGGGCTGCGGAATACTTCGCACAGAACTCGAAGCGGTTCCTCGAGCCGGAGGCGGTCGAGACGGATTCGCAGCGGTCGTACATTGCGTTCCACCCGCGCGGCGTCCTTGGCTCGATCATGCCCTGGAACTTCCCGATGTGGCAGATCATCCGGTTCGCGGTCCCCGCGCTCGCTACGGGGAACACGGCGGTGATCAAGCCCGCGAGCGCCTCGCCGAAAACCGGGCTGCACGTCGAGGAGGCGTTCCAGGAGGCGGGTCTCCCGGACGGCGTCCTCCAGGTCGTGGTGGGCGACTACACGACAGGCACCGCGCTGATCCGTTCCCCCGTGACGTTCGTCTCCCTCACGGGCAGTGTGGCCACCGGCATCAAGATCGCACGGGAGGCTGCCAGGGACCTCAAGAAGACCGTGCTCGAGCTCGGCGGCTCGGATCCCTTCATCGTGTGCGAGGACGCGGACCTGGACCAGGCCGCCAAGGGCGCGATTGTCGGGCGCTTCATCAACAACGGCCAGTCGTGCATCGCTGCGAAACGCTTCCTCGTGGTCGATGCGGTGGCGGACGAGTTCCTCGCGAAGCTCGAGGAGAACGTCCGGAGGCTCAAGGTCGGAGATCCTCTGGATCCCACAACGGATATCGGCCCCCTCTACGCGAAGAGCCAGCGGGACGAAATCGAGACCCAGGTCAAGGATGCCCTCGCGAAAGGAGCGAAGCTGCACGCCGGCGGGAAGCGGGTCAAGGGACCCGGCTGGTTCTACGAGCCTACCCTGCTGAGTGGCGTCACACCGAACATGAAGGTCATGAGACAGGAGACCTTCGGCCCGGTGCTCCCGGTCTTCCGCGTCCCCAATGTCGACGCGGCCATCGAGCGGGCGAACGACACGGAGTTCGGTCTGGGCGCGAGCGTGTGGACGCGGAGCCTCAGCCTTGCGGACGACATCGCGAAGCGCATCGATGCCGGGCTCGTGTTCGTGAACAACCCGGTGAAGTCGGACCCGCGGATGCCCTTCGGCGGCGTCAAGCACTCCGGCGTCGGCCGGGAGCTCAGCCGGTACGGACTCCTCGAGATGGTGAACATCAAGACCGTCCAGATCTACCCGCCCGGGAGTCCGGCGCCGCAAGCACAGCATGTCGAGTGAACGGGAGGACGCTAGGGAGAGGTTCGATCGACCCACGGGTCGAGCGTATCCTTCACAAACCGGACTCTTCACCTTCGGTTTCGGCTACCACCAACGACCGTCGCCGAGCCTGCTGATGACCCATTCCTGGTCTCCCTGTTCGCCCATTTCAGCCAGGCAGCGGCCGATGGCGTGATGCAGCGGCTCATGAGTGAATACGTGAACGAAGACCTCGAGCCAGGAAACCGTCCTCGGAAGCGTGTCCATCTGCCAGAGGTGGACGACCGTCGTACTGCGGTACTCACGGAGACCCGGGTCCAGGGAACCGAAGGTGACGGCGAGGCGCAGGAACTTTTCACGCTTGGCGTATGAAACAATCGCGAGTTCGCGCCGGGGGACCTCCGACTTCCGGAAATAGAAGACCCACGTGATTCCCCCGTCGTGCAACGGGTAGACTTCCTTCGGACCGAACAAGTGGCTCACCGAGGACTGATCTTTCAGATGGGACCCGATAGCTGAACCGGGCTATGGACACGTCGCATTTGATGGAATCCTCAGAGTCCCTGGCCAATCGCCGCGACGCAGGCATGCTACTCACCCGCCCGGGCCGTGGCATAGGGGAACAGTTTGGAGAGAAATCGCTGGCCGGGACGCTTGCACCCTACTTGACGAAATCTCCAGGAGTACAGCAAGCCTATGGAAGGAGCAAAACCTGCCCTGGGTGGCCTGTTCGCGAGCGCTACGGAAGAACGACCGTTTAGGGAGCCCGGTCAGGCAGAAACCCGACGCCGCGTCAGCCGTGTGGCTGCCAATCCTCCATGTATTCAAATAGACGAGGCCATGAATTGCGCTTCTCCCAGACTCCCTGCTGGAACAATGCCGCCAAGACGGCGGCTAATCCGTCAACTCGATCCTCTGCGCGTCGGACGCGTCATTGAAGACATATGAAGCCCATGCCGCAGATGAGAAACCGACGGGGTGGTCGTGCGGCGGAGAAACCGGTGGCGGTCGAACTATCGGAGCACGAACTCGTGCTGCTCATGAACGCTATCAACGAAGCTCTCAATGCTGTCGACGAATGGGAGTTCGAAACCAGGCTCGGTGCCCGCCCAGCGGAAGCCAAGGAGCTTCACCGCAAGTTGCGCAGCCTCCTCGCGCCACATGCGGGTTCCGAGTGATACGGGCAGGCTGGCCCCGCGATACGGAAAAGTTAGCCCCCCTCAACCGGTTCAAATACTCGCGGCCCTCAAAGGCCCGCCCTCCGTGCGTCTTCGTGCGACAAGGCCGCGACGGCTGTGCCCTTCCCGTCAAGTAGGCGACGTTCCGAAGAGGGGAAGGGCCGGGTCAGGCGGCCCCGGCCTGAGATGGAGGCAAGGGGGAGATCAGCGACCTGAACGCTGCTGGCCAGCTTGCCTAAATCCCCCGAAGTGGAATGGCCCCTCCATGAGAACGCTGAGGGGGAGATTCGAACTCCCGAGGGCCTTGCGACCCACCAGATCTCAAGTCTGGCGCGTTGAACCGGGCTTCGCTACCTCAGCGGCCACGCCATCGTCCAAGGGCAGAAATACCTTCTGGACTGGCACGGGTCACACGCCGCGGAGCGCCTCGACGCCGAGCTCCAGCGCCATGACCGGCTGCGAGAGCATGTAGGCCTCGAGGACCCGCGGGTGGATTTCGCCGAAGCGCCCGAACTCGCGACCCTCCGCGAGGACGGCGGCCGCGCGGCCCGGGATGAAATTCGGGTCCTCGAGCGGCTCGATCGTCCCGGAGCAGCCCGCATCGCGCAGCAGGCTGAGGACGAGGGACTTGGCCTCCGTGAACGAAGCCCGGTGATGGGTCGCTGCAGCGGCGACATGCCGTACGTTCCTTGCATCGAGGACGACGTCGGCGATCTCGAAGATCCGCTGCGGGAGCTCGCGATGCTTGTTGAGCTTGAACAAGTTCAGGAGGCCCGGGATCAGCGAGGATCGAAGGGTCGTGAGATCCGTCGACACGGGATTGAGAACGACCGCTCGCTCCGGCGTGGCGAAGGGCTCTTCCGGGTTGGCCATCGTGAGGGACATGACCTCCTGGTATCCGTACCCGATGAAGAGCTGCCGCAGGGCGTCCGAGAAGAGGCTCTTGGGAAGAGGCGTGCCGATCGTCTGCCGCCTCGGAAGATCCCGCGGATATCGATCGTAACCCCAGGCAATCGCGAGGTCCTCGGCCAGATCCACCTCGTGTAGGAGGTCCATGCGGTACGCGGCTGCGCGAACGTGGAGGATTTGCCCTTCAGCTTCAGCGTCGTGCCGCATTCGGCGCAGGAACTCAACCGCCTTCTCGGGGGTCAGTTCGATCCCGAGGAGCTCGCGGGCCTTTCGAAGATCGACCGACATCGGGATGGGCGTGAGGTCGGGCGTGTCGATCGTCCGGTCCGCGTACACGGTGCGGACCGTCTGGATCTTCCCGCCGCGCTCGGCGAGGGCTGTGGCCAGGATATTGAGCGCGCCGCTCACCGAATCGAAGTCCGTGCCCGTCACATCCAGGAAAAGATTCCGGGTGTCAGGGGTGAGCTGCGTGACGATTCCGTTGATGATCGGAGGGAAGGAGAGGACCGTCCCCTTCCGGTCGACGATGATCGGGTACACGTCCTTCCCCGCCAGGATCGGAGCGTACTCGACCCCCTTCTCATGGTGCGCGAGGATCTCGGCGAGATCCATGTCCTTGGCATGCCCGAGCGGGACGAATCGGATTGCGTGCGGGGCCACCGCCTTGAAGGTGAACGGCGGCTCGACCCGGTCCAGGTCGTGGATGCCGATCGCGACCTTCTTCCGCCGGCGGCCTGTTGTCGTGTGCAGCTTCTCCTGGAGACCCACGAGGGACCGTAGGAGCTGGTCGTCCAGCTCGACGCCT
>JBGPGA010000018.1:0-23347 GCA_041483635.1 Thermoplasmata archaeon | reverse complement strand
TGCCGATCTCTCTGCATCCGAAGTTGGCGCGAGCGCTCGTCAACCTGGCGAGGGTGCCGGCCGGGGGGCTCATCCTCGATCCCTTCTGCGGCACGGGCGGTATCTTGCTCGAGGCTTCCCAGATCGGTCTGCGCCCGATCGGTGCAGACATCCGGACGTCCATGGTGCTCGGATCCAGGAAGTCCCTTCGATCCCTGGCCGCCGACGCGGATCTCGTGACCGCGGACGCGGGACACGGTCCGTGGCGGGCGGCGGCCTTTCGCGGGATTGCGACGGATCCGCCGTACGGTCGCGCTGCCTCCACGAGGGGGGAGCCCCCCCTGGACCTGTACGAACGGGCGTTCTCCGAGTTCGACCGCCTTCTTCCGCCCCGCCACCTCGTCGCGATCGTGCTGCCCAACGAGCAGGCCATCGCCGTCGGCGAGGCGCACGGGGAGCTCCGCGAGCGTCACACGATGCGGGTTCACCGCTCCCTGACACGGACCTTCTGCGTCTTCGTCACGTGATGTTCAGCGAGATGGGCAGCTCGGGTCCTCTGTTCGTCGTCCCCAGGAGCGCCTGGACGCTGAAATTCCACGTCCGGCCTGGGATCGCCGAGGCGGGCACGTCGACCCGCAGGACGACGAACGCGTGCTGGCCGTTGCCGAGCGTGAATGTAGCGGAGGTCGCATTGACGGCCGTCGTCCGGCCGTCGATTGTCACGTTCACGAGCACGAGCGTGAAGTTCGCGCTGTTCAGGTTGGTAGGATTGATGACCAGATGCACGTCATCCGGGAGCGTGCTCGTGTCGTTCAGGCTGAAGTTCAGGAACGCCGTCGAGGCGGGCGCGGCGTTCGCGACGAGTTCGGCGAGAGGCTGGCCCGAGACCGTCTCGAACGCGATCCCCTGTTGAACGGGGACGAACGAGAAGGGCTGGACCACGAACGTGCTCAGGAGGATCGCGACGGCCGCGATGCCGACGAGGGTCCTCCCGGCGTCCAACCGGCTGAGGTCGTTCAGCGGCGGAGGGTGGCGGACCCCGATCAGCAGGATCAGGAACGCGAAGATGAACCAGCCCGAGTAGTATGCGCCCATCAGGACGAGGAGGCCGATCGCTCCCCAGGAGACGAGGCTCTGCCGGTCGCCGAGAAGGGCGCGGGCGATGTGCCCGCCGTCGAGCTGGCCTGCCGGGAGCAGGTTGATCGCGGTGACGAAGAGTCCGACCCAGCCCGCGAAGGCGAGGGGATGCGGGGCGATGTTCGCGGGCATCGGGAAGAAGAGTTTCAGGAACCCGTAGAACAGGGAGGCCTGGGTCACCTGGAACTCGTTGCCTACGGGCAACAGGACCCGCGGGTTCGCCGCGGTCAGGAAGAGACCCGCCAAGGTGACGGGGATCGCGATCGCGAATCCGACCAGGGGCCCCGACGCCCCCACGTCGAGGAGGGCGCGCCGGCTCGGGAGGGGATCCCGCATGCTGATGAACGCCCCGAACGTCCCGAGAGGCGGGATGCTCGGAATGAAGAACGGGAGGGACGCCTGCATCTTGTAGCGCTTCGCGACGACGTAGTGCCCCATCTCGTGGAATCCGAGGATCGCGAGGAGAGGCAGGGTGAAGAAGACGGTCCCGTTCAGGATCGCGTCGAGGGACAAGAGGGGCTCGCCCACGTACTGCGACCAGTTGTACGCCCCGCCGAAGAAGACGGTCGTCACGACCGTGAGCAAGAGCATCGTCAGGTTGACGGAGAGGCCCGTGAACCGCTGTTTCGGCCGGCGTTGGATGTGGACGAGCAGCTCGCCTCGTTCCTCCGTGATCGACGGGATGTAGTCTTTCGGGACCAGGTCGCGGCGGAGAGCGTCGAACGGCTTCTCGACGTTCCCGCCCTCGGGCCGGGCGACCTGGAACGTGAGCGCGAGCGGGGTGACCACGGTCCCGTAGACCGTGAAGTGTCGCTCAACGACTCCCCGGAGGTTCTCGATTTCCTGGTCTGCGGAGAGCATCGGGCGTCTCAACCCCCGCGCGTATTTGAAGCTACGGCCGCACTCATGGCGTGCCGCCCCGGAGGAGCCACAGCACGAATGCAGTGAGGAGTCCCGCTCCGACAAATCGGAGCCCCGTGTAGATGGCCCGCTCGCGGACGAGTGCACCGAGGTAGGCGCCCATCGCGAACAGGAAGGCGAGGGTCACGACGGTGGCGACGACCGTGGCCTCGTTCATCGGGAGGAGGAGGAACGGGACGACAGGCGGCAGGGCCGCGATGAGCGGGGCGACCCCGTGGACGAGCGCGCTGGTGTAGGCTGCGAATCGGAACGCGCCCTTGTGCTCTTCGCTCAGCCGCGTCAGCATCGCTCGCTCGAGGCTCCGGATGTCGAGTTTCTTCTCCACCCGCTCCGCCTCGAAGGCGCCGACCGCGCTGCTCACCGCGAGGGCGATGGCCGCGCTGATCGATGCGGTGAGAACGATCGCCTTCTCGGATTCCGCCACGCCGGAGGCGGTCGCACCCACGATGATTCCGAGGATCGTGAGCGCGCCGTCGAACGCCCCGATGACGAAGTAGCGGCGGGCGATCGGCCCGAGGTCCGTGATCTCGCTGTACTCGCGGATCCGCTGGCGCCAGGGCGGTCGCTCCATGTTACTCGCTCGGGGTCGAGAGTTTCTCCTGCGCTCGCTTCAGCGCAATCTCGAGGGCCTCGGCGACCCCGGTCGCGTTGGGGCCCGCCCCCTGCGCGAAATCCGGGCGGCCGCCGCCCTTTCCCTCGATGGACGACACGGCCTCGGCGAGGATCTCGCGGGCATCGAGCGACACCTCCGCGCCGTGCGAGACGATGAGACTCGCTCCCGAGGCCGACTTCGCTCCGAGCAGGGCCACCGCTTTCGGATCCGCGCAAATCTCCTTCGAAAGGGCCATCAGATCCTTCATGTCCCCGTCGATTTGCCGCACGACGATCTTCACATCGCCCACGGTCGTTGCATCCTCGAGCAGGTTCTTCGCCGCGGCGCCAGCGAGGTCCGACCGGACCCTCTCGAGCTGCTTCCGTTGATCCCGCCACTCCCCGGCGATCCGTTCGGCAGCCGTGCCGACCTGAGCGGTCGGCACGCCCAGGGCCGCGGCAGCTTTCGCGAGCTCTTTCTCCTGAGACCGGACCGCGGCCAGCGCGGCGGCTCCCGCCGCGTACTCGATCCGGACGACCCCGTCTTGGATCCGGGTCGTCCGCAGAATCTTGATCAGCCCGACGTCAGCAGCATTCGACACATGCGTGCCGCCGCACGCCTCGACGTCCCAGTGGGGGAACTCCACGACGCGCAGCTCGCCCCCTGGGACGGAGCCGCCCTGGTAGAGCCGGAAGCCGAACTTCCGCTCGGCGATGTCTCGCGGCATGAACTTGGACCGGACGAGCCCGTCCTGCAGGACCCGTCCGTTCGCGAGGTCTTCGATCTTCACGATCTCCTCCTCGGTTAGGGCGTCGAAGTGGGTGATGTCCAGGCGCGCGAAGTCCTGCGCTTTGTGAGCCCCCGCCTGCCACACATGATTGCCGAGGGCCTTTCGGGCGGCGCCGAGGAGGATGTGGGTCGCGGAGTGGTTGCGGGTGAGTGCATCCCGCCTCGCGGCGTCGATCTCAGCCTTCACGCGGTTGCCGACCAGGGGGGACGCGTCGCCTCGGACGAAGTGCAGGACGGAGGCCCCGACCTTCTGGACATCGTGGACCTCGAAGCCGCCGATGGTCCCGTGGTCCGCCTCCTGTCCCCCTCCCTCCGGATAGAAGAACGTCTGGTCGAGAATAAGCGCCCCGTTCTGGAACGCCAGGACTTTCGCACGGAAAATGCGCTTCCTCCGGTCCTCGTACACCCGGAGCTTCGTCGACGGCAGTTCGCCCGTGATCTGGATCCGCTTCTCCGGTTCCCGCGTGGGCTGGATGTGGCGCTCGGCGACCCGCGTGTAGAAATCGTCCGGCACCTCGACGGGCAAGGAGGTGAACTCGCGGACGACGTCCGGATTGAGGCCATGGCTGTCGTACAGCTGCAAGAGGGTCTCGACGTCGAAGCCCTTGTTCGACGCGCGGAGCTCTCCTTCCATCCGGCCAACGATCACGCGCCCCTTCTCGAGGGTCTCGCGGTACCGCTGCTCCTCGACCTTCAGCAGCTTGAGGATATCCCCCTTGTTCAGGAAGAACTCCGGATAGTCCTCGCGCATCTGGTCGATCATGAAGCTGATCGTGTCCGCCAGGGTATAGGAGATGTTGAGGTCCTTGAGCGCTCGGAGACCGCGACGGATGAGCAGGCGCGCGAAGTAGCCTTCCCGGCTGTTCGACGGCGTGACGCCGTCGCCCAGGAGGAAGATGAGGGCCCTCGAGTGGTCGCAGATTGTGTAGAGGGACTCGAAGGGCGAGACCTGTGCGACGAGCTCCTCGACATCGATGCCGACCCGTTCCGCCGTGCGCCGGCGGATCTCCCGGACATCCGCGAGGTTCTCCACCTTGAGCAGGCCCGCAATCTTCGAGTATTCCCTCAGGATGCGCTCGTCGACCCTCTTCGCACCCGTGGCCCTCTTCAGGTAGGCGAGCGCGTCCCCGAACACGGCCTCGTACGCGGACGTCGTCCCCTGCGAGATCCAGGTGAGTCGCTCGAGGCCATACCCCGTGTCGACGACCTGGGTCTCCATCGGCACGTCCTTCCCGCCGACCTCCCGGTTCATCATGAAGACGAGCGTCGCCGGCTCCGCCCCGCCGAAGACGACTTCGAAGCAGGGACCGCTGTTGCCGCCGCCGCGCCACTGGGACTCCTTGTACCGGACGATCGTCGGGTCGAGCCCGAGACGCTCCGTCAGGAAGGTGTGGCACAGCTCGACGGTCCGGTCCTTGAAGTAGATGAACTTCCCCGGGAAGTTGAACGCATGATGGGCCATCATCTCGAAGAGCGTGAAGTGCTGCCCCGTCTTCCCGACGTTGTCGACGTCGTTGAAGCGCGCGCATGGCTGGCTGATCGCGAGCGGGTTCGCGGGAGGGCTCGCCTGCCCGCTGATGACCCAGGGTTGGAACGGGTAGACGCTTGCCTGCGTGAAGAAGACATCGTCCCGCCAGCGCGCGACGATGGGGTAGCGCTTGACCCGCGTGTGGCCGTTCTGCTCGAGGAAGGAGAGGAAGTCTTCCCGCATCGCACGGTACGTAAGCCGCTTCTTGAACGGGGAGGCACCAATGAAGTCGTATTCCTGGCACGGTGCCTCGCCGCAGGTCTCGTGCTGGCCGAGGGACCAGAAGGGCGTCCCGCAGTTCGCGCAAGTCTGGCGCGTGAATCCCTGCGTGCGGAAGAGCTCGACCTCGTACTCGCTCTCAGGCATTCGGGCCTCCGAAGGGATGGCGGGGCATAAAGGTTCCCGGAGACGTGCAGTCAGGAGGCGCCCCATCATCCGGGGTGCGATCCCCAAGCCCGGTCCGGCGGATGTCTCACCCGACCGTACCGCCGAGTCTTTCCTTGCGGATCCCTCGGCCGCAATCAACGCAGTACGCGGAGACGTCCTGCGCCACGACGAGGTTCACGCCGCCGCACCGGGGGCAGTGAAGGCCTTTGGGGTTGTTCGGCAGGATGGGAGGCTCGGGCGTGAAGGCGACCGCGTCCTCCTTGGCCCGAGGGATGCCGCGGGCCTTCCAGTGTGCGCCCATCTTCATCGCGATCCACCCGTCGGCGAACGAAAAGAACACATTCAGAACGATGAATCCTGTGAGGTACGCGCTGTACCCCAGCGCAGCAAGGGGTGTGATCACGAAGTGGAGCGGCAGGATCTCGATCGTGAAGAAGATGATGAGCAAGGCGAACCCCTGCGGGATGAAACTCCTCCAGCTGTAGTCGACGAGGAACCACAGGACATAGGTCATGAGGAGGTTCAGAAGTCCCCACCCTACCGCGAGCACGGCGAGGAAGCCGATCAGGGAGAGCCATGCGTTCAGCCCGAGGAACGTGGAGAACAAACGCGCCCAGATGAGGGCCGCCGTGAAGCCCAGGAGCGCGAACGGGAGGCCGTGTCCCGCCATCTTCCCCGCGGTGATCAGGATTTTCTTCACGTCCATCCGTAGCCCTCCTTGCGCACCAACCCGGCGTCTCCCTCCGGACGGGGTGAGCTCCGGCGGGTGCCCCAGGCTCCCGTCCCGTTCCGGCTGGAGGTTCTCTACATGGAACGCGGCGTTTTCAAGCTTTCGCCCGTACCCGCTGAATCAGGCTCCTCGCAGAAGTTCGCGGGCGATGACGAGTCGCTGGACTTCGCTCGTTCCCTCCCCGATCTCGGTGAGCTTGGCGTCCCGCATCAGGCGCTCGACCGGATAGTCCTTGATGTAGCCGTATCCCCCGTGGATCTGGATTGCCTTGTTCGTGACGAAGGAGGACATCTCGCTGGCGTAGAGCTTCGCCATGGCCGCCTGACTCTTGAATGGCAGCTTGCGGTCCTTCCGCCACGCCGCCTGCAGGACGAGGACGCGCGCGGCCTCGATCCGCATCGCCATGTCCGCGAGCATGAACTGGATCGCCTGGTGTTCGGCGATTGGCTTGTCGAACTGCGTGCGTCCCTTCGCGTACTTGATGCTCTCCTCGAGAGCGCCCTGGGCCAGGCCGACGGCCATCGCCCCGATGCCGATCCGGCCGTTGTCCAGGATGCGGAGGGCGTTGACGAACCCCTGGTTCTCGTCGCCGAGCAGCGCGTCCGCGGGCACCTCGCAGTCGTTCAACAGGACCTGTGCGGTCCCGCTCGCCCGCACTCCGAGCTTGTCCTCGATCTTTCCAATCTCTAGACCCGGGTTCCCCCGTTCCACGATGAACGCGCTGATGCCCTTGGTGCCCTTCGAGCGATCCGTGATCGCCATGATGACGAACGTCCCCGCCACGGGCGCATTCGTGACGAAGTTCTTCGCCCCGCTCAAGACCCAGCCGCGAGCCGTCCTCTCTGCGGTCGTCTTCATCGCGGCCGCGTCGGATCCACTCGAGGGCTCCGTGAGGGCCCAGGCGGCGATCTTGCGGCCGCTCGCGAGCTCGGGCACGTACCGCTTGCGCTGGCCTTCCGTGCCCGCGAGCCAGATGTTGCCCATACCGAGCGTGTTGTGGGCGGACATGATCAGGGCATGGGAGCCGCAGATCCGGGCGACCTCCTCGAGCGCGATCGCGAACGTGATCGTGTCGAGTCCCGCCCCCTCATACTCGGTCGGGATCATCATGCCCATGAGGCCCAGGGACGCCATCCCGGCGACCGTCTTGGCAGGGAACTCGCCCGTGCGGTCGTGGTACGCGGCAACGGGGCGGATCTCCTTCTCCGCGAATTCGCGGACCGTCTTACGGATCATCTCGTGCTCTTCGGAGAAGTCGAAATCCATGCTCAGGCCCACCGGGCAATCGCCCTCTCGGGCTTGAGCCTTCGCCCCTCAGCGCGGCGGCCGCCTGCGGTGGTCCCCAAACTCGGTGAGGAGCTTCTTGGACTCGCGCAGGAGCTCGAGAGCGGCGTCATGCTCCTGGTTCACATACCCGAGGATATCCGTGTAAGCCCCCTTGCGGTACAATGCAGGAACGCGGGCGCCCGGGTCCTTGTCCGCGAACGCGTGGAGGCTCGAACCGCTGAACTCGCCGCGGTTCATCAGGATCAGGACTGGCTGCAGGTCAAGAACGGGCTTCGTGAACCAGTAGTACTTCAGGGTGGCCATGTCCCACTGGATCAGGTTCCACTTCGTCGCCCGCTCGATCAGGAACGTGAGGTCGAACCGCAGCCGGTTCCCAACGGGGACGAAGTCCCAAGTCGGCTGCAGGATCCCTTTCTCGAGGGTCATCTGGATGATCTGCTTCTCGCCCCAATCCCATTCCGTCATGATTTGGAACATGCCCACGGGCTCGAGGTTCTCGTCGAGCTGATGGTATTGCACGGTGACGATCCGGTCCTGCTGGGGGTCGTCGCCCGTGGTCTCTTGATCGAAGTAGAACAGAGTCAGGGAACCCGCCGGGATGAAGCAAGGCGGCGACGCCACTTAAGCGCTTCCGTGGGCCCGCTCTCCTGGAGTTAGGTCCCCCTAAGTCGTCGATTGCCGAACCTAAGAACCCCGAATAATACCCATGTATATTCTTTCAGAGGTAGCAAACACTTCATGAACGGCGGGGTCTAAGCCCTCCGACTCTTCCTTTCGAGTAGGGAGTCGATGGACCGGATCGAGCATGACATCATCGTGATAGGGTCGGGACTCGCCGGCCTCCGCGCCGCTCTCGAGGCTTCGCGGGTCAGCCACGGTCGCCTCGACGTCGGAATCCTCACGAAGACCCAGGCGATGCGGTCCCACAGCGTCGCGGCGGAGGGCGGCACCGCCGCCGTCCTGTACCCGGACGAGGGAGACTCCTTCGACTCCCATGTCTGGGACACGGTCAAAGGTTCGGACTTCCTCGCAGACCAGGACGCGGTCGAGATGTTCGTCCACGCGGCTCCCGAGGAGCTGCGCCTGCTCGAGCGCTGGGGCATGCCCTGGTCCCGGCGGGCGGATGGGCGGATCGCGCAGCGTCCCTTTGGTGGCCACGACTTCCCGCGGGCGACGTTCGCGGCGGACAAGGTCGGGTTCCTCGAGATGCAGACCCTGTACGGGGCTATCCAGGCCTTCCCGAACGTCCACGTGCACCACGAGTGGTTCGCGACGTCAATCCTCAAGGAGGGCGACCGTTTCGCGGGCGTCACTGCCATCGAACTGAAGACGGGGAACTTCGTAACGGCGCGGGCCAAGGCGGGCATCCTAGCTACCGGCGGCGCGGGCCGCATCTACGGATTCACGACGAACGGTCATCACTCGACGGCGGACGGTCTGTATATGGCGTACCGCGCCGGCCTGGCGCTCAAGGACCTCGAGTTCATTCAGTTCCACCCGACGGGGCTCGTCCCGAGCGGCATCCTCATCACGGAGGCCTCCCGGGGGGAGGGCGGCTACCTCGTGAACCGGGGCGGCGACCGCTTCATGAAGCGCTACGCCGAAAAGAAGATGGAACTCGCGCCTCGGGACGTGGTCTCTCGCAGCGAGATGACCGAGATCAATGAAGGTCGCGGCATCGCCGGCCCCGAGGGCATCCAGTGCGTGGGGCTCGACCTGCGCCACCTCGGGAAGGAGAAGATCCTGGAGCGGCTCCCGCAGATCCGCGAGGTCACGATGAAGTTCCTCGGCATCGACCCGGTCGAGAACCTGATCCCGATCAAGCCCGCCGCACACTTCTCGATGGGCGGCGTCCAGACGGACCAGAAGGGCGCGACCGAGCTGAAGGGACTCTGGGCGGCGGGCGAGGCCGGATGCGTCAGCATCCACGGGGCGAACCGTCTCGGCTCGAACTCCACAGCGATCTGCCTCGTCTACGGCCGCATCACCGGCGCCGAAGCCGCATACTACGTGAAGAACTGGCAGGGGAACGGCCTGTCGAAAGACCAGGTCCTCGCGGAAGAGACGAGGCTGTTCGATGGCACGCTGAACGGCCACGGCGAGGCGAGCCCGTACGAGATTCGGGACCGACTGCAACAACTGATGGACCGCGACGCTTATGTGTTCCGCTCCGGCGAGGGGCTGACCCGCGCCCTGCGCGAGATCCGCTCCCTGAAAGCCGAGGCCTACCGCAACGTCGGCGACAAGGAGCGGGAGTACAACACGAACCTGCTGCACGTCCTCGAGCTCGATTCGCTCCTGAATGCTGCGGAGGTCGTCGTCACCGGCGCTCTCGCCCGCCAGGAGAGCCGCGGAGCCCACACGCGCCTCGACTTCCCGAAGCGGGACGACGTGCTCTGGCTCCAGCACACGCTCGCCCACCGCGGTCCCGACGGTACCCCGCAGCTCAGCTACGTCCCGGTCACGATCACGAAGCACCAGCCCGTAGAGAGGAAGTATTGACATGTCCGATGCGGTCGTGTCCGTCGAGAAAGCCAAGGCCCCGAAGAAGGACCTGATCACGACCCAGGTGAAGTGGGGCTTCCGGCACCCGTTCACCTTGGAGAAGATGGCCCTCCTCGCGCAGCGCGTGTCCGGCGTCGGGATCCTCGTCTATTTGTTCTTCCACATCTTCGTGACCGGGAGCATCGTCGGAGGTCCGGGCGGAGTCCCCGGAGGCCAGGACGTGTTCGAGGGCCTCATGGGCATGCTCTTCAACCCGTTCGCCCACATCGGGGAACTGCTCGTCGTCGTGGGAGCCACGTTCCACGGGATCAACGGGATCCGCGTGATGCTCCTCGAGCTCACCCGCCTTGTCGGCCACCCGATCCGGCCCGACTATCCATACAAGACGCAGATGCTGGGAAAGGGCCAGCAGTCGATCCTCCTCACCGCGATGATCATGGCCGGCCTCTCGACGATCGCCGGGATCTTCATCCTCTTCCTGGGGGCGGCCTGATGAAGGAGTCCACGCTGACACTGGTCAATTACATCATGATCCTGGCCCTGCTCGTCACCCTCGCGCTCCACCTCGCGATGCAGGCGTTCCTCGGGGTGACGGGGTACGCGGACGCGCTCAGCTACCAGACCGCCCTCGCGCGCTACCGCGATGCCGTCTCCGTTAGTATCCTCACGGTCCTCCTGATTGCAGCCACGTATCACGGCCTCTTCGGCCTGCGGAACATCCTCCTCGAGTGGCGCCCCGGCCGCCGGTGGCACGGCGCCGTGACCGGCATCACGCTCGGCCTCGCAGTCGTCATGCTCGGGTGGGGGATGCGGACGATCATCTTCGCCTTCGGGAGGTTCTGAACATGGTCCTCACGATGCAGGAGCCGCCCAAGAAGGAGGAGACCGTCATCAAGATCGAGCCGGTCGCCCAGGAGAGCGCGGTTTCGAATCCCCAGACGATCCTCCTCAAGGTGTTCCGGTACAACCCGACCATCCGCGGCGACAAGCCCCGGATGGTCACATACCGCGTGCCGATGTCGAAGGGCCTCACGGTCTTGGATGCCCTCCTTTGGGTCAAGGAGCACGTCGACAACGGTCTTTCGTTTCGCTACTCGTGCCGAATGGGCATCTGCGGTTCCTGCGGCATGCTCATCAACGGCAAACCAATGCTCGGATGCGAGACGCAGATTGCGGAGCTCGGTACGGGCGTGATCGAGATCGGCCCCCTGACTAACTACGAGGTCGTTCGGGATGTCGCCACGGACTTCACGGACTTCTTCTCCCATCACAACCGGATTCGCCCTTACCTGATCCGCAAGGAGAACGGGGAAGGGAAGCCGATCGAGAAGGAACTCCTCCAATCCGAGGAGCAGAAGCTCGAGTACTACCAGTTCACGATGTGCATCATGTGCGGGCTATGCAACGCGGCCTGTCCGATCGTCGGGATGGACAAGGACTTCCTCGGACCCCAGGCGCTCGCCCAGGCCTACCGGTTCGCGGTCGATTCGCGGGACCAGGGGTGGCCGGAACGCGCGGAGATCGTCGACTCCCCCCACGGTTGCTTCCGGTGCGAGCTCGCCGGATCGTGCAGCGCGGTCTGCCCAAAGGGCGTGGATCCCGGCATGGGCGTCCAGCTGCTCAAGCGCCACGTGATGCATCGCAAGATTGGCTTGGCCTAGCCGCGCGGCGCTCGGCTCATGCGACAGTCTTTTGAGCGAACAGGAGCTTCCCCGCCCCGGGCAGAGCGCCCCTGAGGGAGGAGCATGCGAGTGGGCATCATCGGGGTCGGCATGACGGCCTTCCGGCCGTCGACGCCGGAATACAACTGGAAAGAACTCATGTTCGAAGCGGCCTCCCGCGCGTATGCGGACGCGGGCGTGAACCCACGCACGGACGTGGACTCGTTCATCACCTGTGCCGAGGACTACTACGAGGGGTTCGGGATCTTCGATGAGTTCGTGCCGGACCAGCTGGGCGCGGCCTTGCGCCCGACGTGCACGGTCTCGGGGGATGGTCTCCATGGTCTCGCCTCCGCCTTCATGCAGATCCATACTGGCGTCGTGGACGTCGTCGCGGTCGAGGCGCACAGCAAGGCCTCGGACATCGTGAGCCTCGAGGGCATCGTGGAACATGGGCTCGACCCAATCTGGAACCGACCGCTCGGTGCGCATCCGTATGCGTTCGTCGGGCTCGAGGCGGACGCCTACCTGCGCAAGAGTCACACGCCTGTCAAGGCTCTCGCCGCCGTGGTCGCCAAGAACCGCCGGAACGGCCTCCTGAACCCCCTTGCCGCCTACGGTGCCGCGGTCGACGAGGCCCAGGCTGCGAAAGCTCCCGAGCGGTTCACTCCCCTTCGCGCTCTCGACATCAGCGAGCCCGCGGACGGCGCGGTCGTCCTCGTCGTCGCCTCCGAGCGCGCCGCGAAGCGGTTCCACGCCAATCCCGTCTGGATCCGGGGTGTCGGCTGGGCCAGCGACTCGCCGACCCTCGAGACGCGGCAGTTCGCGCGAGCGTGGTACGCGGAGCTCGCGGCCCAGATGGCGTACAAGCTCGCGAAGGTCCGCCGGCCCGCCGCGGAGGTCGACCTTGCGGAGGTCGACGACCGCTTCTCCCACAAGGAGCTCCAGCACCTCGAGGCGGCGGGCCTCGCGAAATCCGGCGAGGCCGGGAGACGAGCTATGAAGGGTGACTTCGCCCTCGAGGGGAAGCTCCCCGTCAACGCCTCGGGCGGATCCCTGGGCTGCGGCAACGTGTTCGAGGCAACCGGATTGCACCGGGCCGCCGAGGTCACGCTCCAGTTGCGCGGCGAGGCGGGCCGCCACCAGGTCGACGGAGCGAAGCTGGGTCTCGCCCAGTCCTGGCGGTTCGTTCCATCCGCCAGCGGGGCCGTCGCACTCCTGGGGGTGGGGAAGTGAGGAAGGTCGGCGTGATCGGCGCGGGGATGACCCTGTTCCGCCGGCGCCTGCAGGACACGCCGAAGGAGCTCTGCTACGAGGCCGCGAAGATGGCGCTCGATTCCGCGGGAATCACCCTCGCGGACGTGAACATGGTCGTGAGCGGGTCCGCGCCTGACGCGTTCGACGGCGTGCACATGAAGGGAGAGTACTATGCGGATGGCTGCGGGGCGTTCGGACGTCCCTACATGCGCGTGTTCACGGGAGGCGGTACGGGCGTCTTCAGCACGATCGCGGGTTGGTGGCACGTGGCCTCCGGGCTCGCCGACGTCGCCCTCGTCGTGAACGAGGAGAAGATGTCTCCCTGCCAGCCGCATGCGCAAAGCGTCTTCGGACACATCTGGGACCCGATCCTGGACCGGCCGCTCAAGCCGAACCTGGTGTGGATCTTCGCGATGGAGATGAACCGCTACATGACGGTCCACCACGTTAAGAAGGAGGACATCGCCCTCGTCGCGGTCAAGAACAAACGGAACGCGGTCGGGCATCCGTGCGCCCAGCTCGCGGACCCGAACATCACCGTGGAGGACGTGATGAACAGCGAGGTCATGGCGTGGCCGGTGAACCGACTGGACATCAGCCCGCCCAGCGACGGCGCCTCGGCGATCGTCATGGCCTCCGAGGACTTCATCCGGAAGCACAAGGTGCAGGACAAGGCCTGGGTCAGCGGCGTCGGGTGGTGCATCGACTCGACGATGTGGACGGACCGGGACCTCTATTTCCCGGAGTATGTGGCCCGCGCAGCGAAGATGGCGTACAAGCAGGCCCGCATCGACCGCCCGCCGAAGCAGATCGACTTCGCCGAGCCGTACGACCCGTTCGACTACAAGGAGCTCCACCACTTGGAGGGCCTGCTCCTCGCGAAGAAGGGGGAGGCCGCGAAGCTCACGAAGGAGGGCGTGACCCAGCGGGACGGGGACCTGCCCACGTGCCCGTCCGGAGGCCTCCTCGGCGTCGGCAACCCGATCGCGGCGACGATGGGCATCAAGATCGGGGAGCTCTTCTGGCAACTGACGGGCCAAGCGGGCAAGCGTCAGATCCCGCACGAGGTCCACACGGGGGTGGCCCAGGCCTGGGGCGATCTCATGCAATACGGTGCCGTGGTGGTGATGCGCGGATGACCTCGCGGATCGCGAAGTTCCCCGGCGTCGAGCTCGGGGCCAAGGCATTCTATGAGGGGAAAGTCACGCAGGTTCGCTCCCGCCCCGACGCGAGATACGAGTTCTCCGCGGGCGAGGCGATGAGCCGCTTCCTGGAGGAACTGCAGAAGGGGAAGCTCATCGCCCGGACCTGCAACGGCTGCCGGCGCATCCTGTTCCCGCCCCGGATGTTCTGCGAGGAATGCTACCGTCCCACGGACGAGTGGCGGTACATCCGCGACACGGGCACGATCGAGACGTTCTCGATCTCCTACCTCGATCAAGATGCGAAACGGATCACGGACCCGATTCTCGTGGGGGTCGTGAGCGTGGACGGCGCGTCGCCCAAGATGGGGATGATGCACTACTTCGGAGAGATGACGAAGGACGAGATCCGGATCGGGATGAAGGTGAAGGCCGTGTGGAAGCCGCCCGAAGAGCGCAAGGGGAGCGTGCTCGACATCCGCTACTTCCGACCGCTGCGGGAGGGGGAGGCATGACCTTCCTTGAGCGCACGACGGACGTGAAGCGCCTGCGCCACGTGCCCGTCGACATGTCCGTGGACTACATCTATACGAGCGGGATCGCGGGGGAGACCTTCTTCAAGGCCCTCCGGGACGAGGGCCGCATCCTCGCCGTGCACTGCCCGGTCTGCAAGGTGAACCAGCTCCCGCCCCGGATGTTCTGCGAGCACTGCTTCACGGAGCTGAAGGACTTCGTCGACGTGCCGGCCGAGGGCCGCGTGGCCGCGGTCACCGTGGCCCGCCTCGATCGCCGCGGAGGGCCGCTCCCCGCGCCCGAGGTCTATGCCTTCGTCACGTTCAAGGGGATCCAGGAAGGCGGCCTGATCCACCGCCTCCTCGTCGTCCCGGAACGGGCGAAGGCGGGCCTCGCGGTCCGCGCCCGGCTCAAGTCCAGGGAGGCCCGCACGGGCACGATCCTCGACATCGAAGGATTCGAGCCGGTGGCTTCGCAACCGTGAGAATGGAGGCCAAGGCGTTATAAGCCGTAGGCTGGTATCAGCCGAGAGAACGTCACGGAGGCCTCGGATGGAAACCGAGTCGAAGACCTACAAGTTCAAGATCTGCCTCGTCGGCGAAGAGGGCGTCGGGAAGACGAGCCTCATCCACCGATTCGTGTCCGGCGCGTTCGACGAGTCGTACATCCGGACCCTGGGCGCGGTCGTCTCGAAGAAGTCCGTGAGCCTCGGGACCCTCGAAGGCCGGCCCGTGTCCGTCGACATGGTCATCCTGGACATCATGGGGAAGCGAACGTTCCTGCAGCTGTTCAAGGAGGCCTACTTCCACGGCGCGAAGGGCATCCTCGCCGTCTTCGACGTCACGAGGAAGGCGTCCCTCCGGGACCTCACGAAGTGGATCGACGGGGTTCGAGACTCGGTCGGCCCGATTCCCGTCTATACGCTCGGGAACAAGGCGGATCTCGTCGAACGGCGCGAGACGACGGATGAGGAGGCCTCGGAGACCCTGCGATCGTACGAGTGCCCGATCCTCTACACGTCGGCCAAGACGGGCGAGAACGTCGAGCAGGCGTTCCAGAGCCTCGCGAAGACGATCGTCGAGACGACGAGGCTCGAGTGAGTCCGACGGGTCGCAACCATCTTATATGGACCCGTGCTTCAAAGCGCCGAAGGGGCATGTCGGACTCCGACGACGCTCACGAACTCGAGGCCCGCCTTCGGAAGTGGGAGGCCACGACGCTCAAGGACGCCCTGAAGGCCCTGCCCGAGCGCCGGAAGGAGTTCGTCACGACCTCGAGCCGCCCGGTGAGGCGGCTGTACACGCCGCTGGACTTCGCGGGTAAGTCTCCTGAGGACCGGCTGGGCCAGCCGGGCGAATTTCCCTTCACGCGCGGGATCCATCCGACGATGTACCGCGGCCGCCTCTGGACGATGCGGATGTTCGCCGGATACGGCAGCGCGGAGGACACGAACCGTCGCTTCAAGTACCTCATCTCCCACGGCGAGACCGGGTTGAGCGTCGCGTTTGACATGCCTACCCTGTACGGCTACGACACAGACGCGCCCGAGGCGAAGGGCGAGTTCGGGACGTGCGGGGTCGCGGTCTCCTCCCAGGACGACATGCAGATCCTGTTCCGGGACATCGACGTAGGCGAGATCAGCACGTCGATGACGATCAACGCGCCCGCCGATGTGATCTGGGCCATGTATCTCGGGATGGCGGAGAGCCGCGGCGTACCGCTGACGAAGCTCCGCGGAACGATCCAGAACGACATCCTGAAGGAGTACGAGGCCCAGAAGGAGTGGATCTTCCCGCCCGAGCAGTCCATGCGCCTCGTCGTGGACACGTTCGAGTTCGGCGCAAGGGAGGTCCCTCAGTGGAACACGATCTCGATCAGCGGGTACCACATCCGCGAGGCCGGGGCAACCGCGGGCCAGGAGCTCGCCTTCACCCTGGCGAATGGCATGGAGTACGTGCGATGGGGCATCGACCGAGGGCTCAAGGTCGATTCCTTCGCGCCTCGGCTCAGCTTCTTCTTCAACGCGCACAACGATCTGTTCGAGGAGATCGCGAAGTATCGCGCCGCGCGGCGGATCTGGGCCCGCGAGATGCGGGACACGTTCGGCGCGAAGAACCCGCGGTCCTGGCTCCTGCGCACCCACGCCCAGACGGCCGGGGTGTCCCTGACTGCGCAGCAGCCCGAGAACAACATCGTCCGGACGACGATCCAGGCGCTCGCGGCCGTCCTCGGGGGCACCCAGTCGCTCCATACGAACCGCTACGACGTGGCCTACCAGGTCCCGAACGAGAAGGCGGTGCGGTTCGCCCTGCGGTCCCAGCAGATCCTCGCGCATGAGAGCGGGGTCGCGAACACGATCGACCCGCTCGGCGGGTCGTATTTCCTGGAGGATCTGACGGACGAGCTCGAGGAGGAGGCCTACCGCTACTTCGATCGGATCCAGGATCTCGGCGGCGTGATCGCTGCGATCCGCAAGGGATTCATCCAGCAGGAGATCGCCAACTCCGCGTACCGTTACCAGCGCGAGATCGAGGACAAGGAGCGCATCATCGTCGGGGTCAACGACTTCATCGTCGAGGAGCAGCCCGAGGTCGAGCCGATGCGCGTGACCGCGGCGTCGCTCCGCGGGCAGCTCGAACGTCTCAAGCGAATCCGCGCGAACCGCGACCGCAGGAAATGGCAGCGGGCCCTCGACGGCCTAGGGAGGGCTTGCGAGGACGAGGACGCGAACACGATGCCCCGCATCCTCGAGGCCGTCCGGGCTCGCGCGACCCTGGGCGAGATCTGCAACGTGATGCGCGAGGCCTTCGGCGTGTGGGAGGAACCCCTTCTCTACTGAGGTGATGTCGATGTCGAAGAAGATCCGCGTCCTCATGGCGAAACCCGGGCTGGACGGGCATGACCGCGGCGTGAAGGTGATCGCCCGCGCACTCCGCGACGCCGGGATGGAGGTCATCTACACGGGCCTCCGGCAAACCCCTGAGGACATCGTGGAAGCGGCGATCCAGGAGGACGTCGATGCGATCGGTCTCTCCTGCCTGAGCGGAGCCCACATGGCGCTTTTCCCCGACGTCGTGAAGCTGCTCAAGAAGCGGAAGGCCGGCGACATCGTCGTCGCAGGCGGTGGGATCATCCCCGCGGAGGACATCCCGAAGCTCAAGAAGGCGGGGATCAAGGCCGTCTTCGGTCCCGGGACGCCCTTGAAGGAGATCGTCGCGTTCTTCAAGAAGGCCGGCCCGGCGAAGGGTGCGTGACGCCGTGCCCGCTCGGGCCCGCACGGCCTCGAAGCCGATCCAGGCCCTCGTGCACGAGCTCCTCTCGGGCGACAAGCGAGCCGCGGGGAAGCTCATCTCTCTGATTGAAGACGACGAGCCCGAGGCCTCCGCCGCGCTCGCCCTCATCTACCCCCACACCGGGCACGCGCATTATGTCGGTTTCACGGGCTCTCCCGGAGTCGGCAAGAGTTCCCTGATCAACCGCCTCGTGCGCGAGTTCCGGACCCGCGGGAAGCGGGTCGGCGTGGTCGCGGTCGACCCGACCTCCCCGTACTCCGGCGGTGCGGTACTCGGGGACCGCATCCGCATGGCGGACACGGGCATCGACCCCGGCGTCTTCATCCGCTCCATGGCGACGCGCGGTCATGCGGGCGGCCTCGCGCTCGCCACGTTCGACGCCGTGCGGGTGCTGGACGCGATGGGCTCGGACATCGTGTTCGTCGAGACCGTTGGCGCGGGACAGAGCGAGGTCGAGATTGCGAGTCGCGCGCACACGACGGTCGTCGTCGAGATGCCGCTGACCGGAGACGCCGTCCAGACGATGAAGGCGGGGATTCTCGAGATTGGGGACGTCTATGTCGTCAACAAGACGGATCTGGGGAGCTGGGAGAACCTCGTAGCGAACCTCCAGTTCCAGATCGAGGAGCGGGACGGGTGGCGGCCGCCCGTCGTCACGACGTCCGCACTCGAGGACCGCGGGATCGTCGAGCTCGCGGACGCGCTCGCCGCCCACGCCACCTTCCTCTCCTCCTCGGGAAACCTGCACCGCCGGAATCTGAAGCGCGCCCGGCACGAAATTCTCGAGAACGCACAGCGCATCCTCGCCCAGCGTGTGAGCCGGGTCACGCCGCTCGGAGCCGCGTTCGACCGTCTCGCAGAGAGCGTCGCGACGCAGGAGCTGGACCCGCAGACGGCGGCCAAGCGACTTTTCGAGGGCGCAATCCGGACGGTGTCACGTGAGCGCTCCAAGCCGAGACGACGGAGGGCGCGCATCCGCCGGTGACCGGGAACGAGCTTATATCCATGGAGGAAGTCGCCCCGGCGATGGCCAGGCAGGCGCCGCGCTTCCGACCCTACGCCTTCCTTCTCGCCACCTGGGCCGTCAACGTCTGCAGCAACGCGTTCTACATCGCACCCGCGCCCGTTTTCCAGCCCATGATTCGGGACCTCGGAATCAGCAATGCGCAGGCGGGGGCGCTGATCTCGGTCTTCCTGATCGCGATCCTCCTCTTCCAGATTCCAGCGGGTTATCTCATCGACCGCCGCGATCCGCGACCCATCATCGTAGGGTCGGGTGCGACCGTCCTCGGCCTGAGCGCGGTCTTGTGGCTCGCACCCCGATATGAGGTCATGCTCCCGGTCCGCTTCCTCGCGGGGATCCCATTGGCCTTCATCTTCGTTCCTTGCGCCTACCTGGTGGCGAAGGCCTTTGCGGACTCTCCCGGCAAGGCCGTCGGCCTGTTCCTGTCGGGCCCGCCGACCGGCGTCGCCATCGGCAACCTCCTCGGACCGCTCGTCGCGGAGCGATTCGGGTGGCCCGCAGTCTACATCGCGTTCACCCTTCCCCTCGTCGCGCTCCTGCCGCTGTTCGCCTACGAGGCGCGGTCGCTCCCCGTCTATCGCAAGGAGCCGTTCACCTCGTCGGATTATCTCCTTGCGTTCCGGAACATCGAGCTCTGGAAGATCGGGGCCGTCTTCGCGTGCAGCTACGCCGCGTACATCTTCTACTCCAGCTGGTCCCCGACCTTCCTCGAAGCGAGCGGGGTCCGCGCCGCGGCCCTGATCGGAATCCTCTCTGCCGCGATTCCCGCGGCAGGCATCTTCTCCCGGCCGGGTGGCGGCTATCTCGCCGAGAACCGGTTCTCGCGTGACAAGCGCGTGGTCCCCCTCGCCGCGTTCGGAATTCTCGCGGCGACGAGCGCTGCAATCCCGTTCGTGGGACTGGGTGCGATCCCCCTGCTCATCGCAGGAGGCTTCCTTGCGCAGGTCCCGTTCAGCGTCTATTACCTCTTCTCGGCGCAGATTCTGCCGCCGAAGTTCACAGGCACGGCGTACGCGTTCATGAACACGATCAGCCTGGTCGGTGGTTCGATCTCCCCCGGCCTCGCGGGATTCCTGCTCGACGTCTCCGGGACCTTCGTCGTCCCGTTCGCGATGATTGCGGTGACCGCTGCCCTCGGAATCCTTCTGGTGCTCCGGACCCGCGAGCGATGAACCGCGAGGAACGCGCGGGGCGGGATTTGAACCCGCGGCTTGCGGCTCAGGAGGCCGCCGCCCTATCCCGCCCTCAATGCCCTTCCTTCGGGTGGTCAACAAGTCGAGAACAGGACGCTCGGGTGGGGATTTGAACCCCAGACATCCCGCTTAGGAGGCGGGTGCCCTTTCCAAGCTAGGCTACCCGAGCACGACACGTCCATTCGACTCACAATCTTAAGCCTGCCGAGAGCCCTCGGGCGCTCGCTCACCTTTCAAGTATCGTCTGGCGCACGCCTAGTGGTCCGCAAGTCTCCCTACCGGACTATCTTTGTAGAGTGGCCAGGATACATCATGCTTCGACCCTGAAGCCTCACGGGCTCGGGATGGATACGCTTCAAGCAGAAAGCACGGATGGGACGCGGCCAAGAAAGGCGAGACGCGTGACCGCCGCATTCGTAAGGCCCTAGAGATGATCCGACAGGGGAAGACACTACGCTAGATGGCACGGCCAGCTCGGGAGGCTTGGACTGACGCCGCCCCATCCAATCCAGGCCACCCGCGCTCGGGTGGACGGCACGGTGGGCGGTCGATGAGCCTTGGCGTCCGGATTCCTTCTTGGTTGCGTCCCGTTCCGGACGGCTCCCTGCCGTGCGGCATTCTGGATTCCTGCCATGAGGGAAAGAGGTAAGAAGAAAAGGGGAAGGGAGCGTTCAGCGACGCCGCCGGTTTACCGGCTCGCGCCGAGGCTCCACAGGCTGCCTGCGAGAAGGAGCAGGCCGAGCAAGAGCCCGGCCGTCCCGCTCACGAGGACGACCATCGCCAGACCCGCGATCATTGCCACGATCGCGCCGTTCTGGACGTTCTGCTTCGACACAGCGTAGCCGATCAATCCGACGATCCCGAACAGGACGAGGAACGTCTCTGCCGGAGAGACCGCAACGATTGCACCGGCCTTCGCAACGTCGAAGGCATAGGTCAGCACGCCGACGAGCACCGCAAGGACGCCCGCGAGCACCTCTGGGATGAGGTACGTGGGCATGCGGGTGAGCTCACGCCACGAGTGCGTGAGTCCCGTCGCCGTGGACCCGGTATGGGTCGCTTCCATGTGTGGGTTCACCTCCCGGCCCCCCGCCATCGTCCGGGGTCAAGGCCTTTCTTGGACGGTCCTCGAACAAGCCTTGAACTTCTCGTATCGCCAGAGGTGACAGAACTGCTAAATGTAACGCGATGCGAGCGAGCGCGTACAACCAAGTGGCCGTCCATGCAGATTCTTGTGCACGGTTGCCGCTTTCGGATGGCCTGAATCTAGTTCCAGGGGATCAGAGTTCCTCGGGCGCCTTCTCTTCAGGCGGGAGTTCCTCTTCGGACCGCCGCGGCTCTTTGGGCTTCTTCGGCTGTCGAGCCTTCTTCGGCGCGGGCTTGGCCTTCGGGGCGTCGGGCTTCGCCTCCTCGGGCTTGGCCTCAGCAGGTTTCTCTTCGCCCTTCTCCGCCTTGGGCGCCTCGGTTTTCTTCTCGTACTCCTCGACGAACCGCATCAGGTGCAGGTCCGTGAGCTCCCGCAGGTCTGCGACGACCCGGAACTTGGACACGAACCACTTCTCGTCGGTCTTGCACAGGTCCGGTATCTGGACCTCGAGAACATCGTCTTTGAGCTGAATCTTGAACTGTTCCGCGAGCCCGTAGTCCATGTCGAGGATCGCGCGGATGCGCTCCTCCGGGGTCACCGCCTTCTTCGTGATTTTGAAGACGTACTTGACCGTCTTGCCCGCGAGCGGGTTGTTGAAGTCGATCCGGACGCGGCCCGCGGCGTGGGAGGTGATCGTCCCCCGTCGACCTCCGATCGAGACCTCCAGCCCGAGCTCCGGCTCGATCTCCTGCCGCAGGAACTCCCGCTCCGTCTTGAGCTCCACGAGCCGGGCGTCCCGGGCCCCGGCAGCTTTGTCTGCGGCGATCGTGACCTCCTTTGATTCGTCAACCTTCGCCCCGAGGAGGGCCTCCTCGAGGCCGATGAAGAGGCGACCCTTCCCCACGATCACGGGCTGTTCGGCGTAGACCTTCTTCTCCTCGAACTTGTTCTCCTTCTTCGCGACCTCCTCATGGGTCGTGTCGAAGAGGGTCTGGGTGCCGTTGGGGTTCACCGTGTAGGCGTCGTACTCGAGCCAGACGATGTCTCCCTTGTTAATCGTATCAGAGGCCACGCGCTCACCGTTCGGGGAAACTTCGGAAGGGGCGCCTTCGCTTAAAGGTTCCGTTCCCGGTCGGGAGACGACCGCATCACGGGTAACGGAAGAGGATCAGCCGGCAATCGGTACATCGGCGGGCAAGGAAGTTTACGTACCGGAGCTGGAACGGTTTGGAGAGCCACTCATAGTCTGCGCCCAGGGGGAACCGGGCCCTTAGGGGCGTCCAAGCAAGCCCTCTTCCCGGCACGAGATAGCCTTCCTTCAGAGAGCCGCCGCACATCGGGCATGTAAGGGCCGAGAACGACTCCGTCCGATCCATCTCTTCCCGTCAACCGATGGCCCCCGGTCCACTTAAGTCCATGCTGGGAAGGCCGATCGGCCCTATCGGATGGCGACCGGACGATTCCGTTTCCAGCCGCCGCTACATCCCCGCGGTGGGACATGCCCTCGGCCGCAGACCTTCACTTGTTCATTCCGATGGCGACGGAGATTCGCTTGTACCGGTTTCGGATCGTGACCTCCGTCACGCCCGCGACCTCGGCGACCTCCTTCTGGGTGCAAGGCTTGTTGCAGAGGATGGCCGAGATGTAAATCGTCGCAGCGGCCACCCCGCTCGGCGCCACGCCGGACGCGAGCTCGTCCTTCTCCACCTTGTCCAAGATCTCCTTCGCCTTCCGCTGGACCTCCATGTCCAAGTCGAGGCGGTTGCAGAATCTCGCGATGTAGTCCCGCGGGCTCTGCGGCAGGAGCTTGAGTCCCAGTTCCCGAACGAGGGTGCGGTACGTGCGTCCGATCGACTTCCGGTCGACGCTCGATTTGCCCGCGATCTCATCGAGGGTGCGAGGGACCCCGCATTGGCGGCACGACGCGTACAGGGTCGCGGCGACGACTTCGTCGATGGACCGCCCCCGCACGAGGTTCTTCGTCGACGCCTTTCGGTACAGGACAGCGGCGCTCTCCCGGACGTGGCGAGGCAGCCCCATCTTCGAAGCCATCGTGTTGATCTCAGTCAGGCCCTGCGCCAGGGACCGCTCACCGCTCTTGGAGGTGCGGATCCGGTGCTGCCACTTCCGTAGGCGGTAGATCTGCGCGCGGCTCTTGTGCGGGATCTGGCGGCCGTACGCGTCCTTGTTCCTCCACCCGATCGAGGTCGAGAGACCCTTGTCGTGGGCCATGATCGTGCTCGGCGGCCCCGCCCGTTCGCGGGATTCCCGCTGCTCGGAATCGAAGGCCCGCCACTCCGGACCCTCGTCGATGATCATGTC
>JBGPGA010000017.1:0-24150 GCA_041483635.1 Thermoplasmata archaeon | reverse complement strand
TGCTCCGCAGCCATGCTCACGGCCTCCCGCGGCGAGGGAGGATCACTTCTCCTCCTCCTTGCGGAAGGAGCGCACGACGACTCCGACCATGATGCCGACGAAGAGCATGCCGAGGCCCACCCCGGCGGCGATCGTCAGCGGGATGCCTCCCGTCGGCGCGGGCGCCTCCGTCACGGTCTGGTTCGAGACAGTCAGGGTGTACCACGAGGACACGGACTTGTAGGCAGAGGATTCGCCGAGGCGGCCGTTCCAGGTCGCGAACGCCACGTAGTACGGCACGCTCGGGATCACCTGGACGCAATACGGGGTCGCTTGGGACGTGGTGAAGGACCGGACCATCTCGACGGTCCAGGTCTTGCTCGCATCGTCATACCGCGACCCGACATGGACGAGGAACGGATCCGCCTCGGGGACCAGGTTCGGGGATCCCGCGCCGAAGTTGCCCGCGATCGGGAAGAACCCCGTCATGTTCGTGTAGTCCTCCTCCGCGTAGGAGAGGTTGTCCGCCGGGTAGATCGGATGGTCCACGGAATCCGTGTAGCCTCCGGGGAAGCCGGTGTCGAGAGGGTTGTTGTCCGTCGGGTTGGACTGCCAGTGCCAGATCTCCGCCGCGCCGCCCGTCAGCGCGCCTTCGGAGCCGAGGGCCATCGCGGGAATCTGGTCCCTTCCGAGCGACTGCGGGAGGAACCACAGGAGGGCGGCGCGGTCCTGATAGTAGTACGTCGCGTTGTAGTAGAGGTGCGTGACGTTCTTGGTCTCCGACGGATCGAGGAGCATGAGAGTCCCGTTCGGGGCCCGCCACAGTTCATCGTTCGAGGCGAAGGAGGGACCCGCCGAGTCGTTCCACCGGAACAGCACGAAGACGTTGTAGCCGTCGTTGGCCGACTTGATCTGCACGTCCGGCGTGTGGCCCCCGCCCGGTGCGATGGAGGCGAACAAGGGGACGTCGGTGGAGGAGATCAGATTCCAGAACGGTTCATTCCCGGGGTCCGAGTAGTTGACCGCGCCCTGGACTCGATAGGACAGGACGTTCGGGTAGGACGTCGCGGCGCGGCCGGGCGCGGAGCCGAGCACGCTGCACGCGCTCAGGGCCATGAGCATGGCAAGCCCGAACCCGAGCATGCGTCCGGACGACGGGGGATGTGCGTTCCCTCGAAATTGGATCGCCGCTGGGTGCGCGGGCCTGCTCTCCATCGTTACCCTGCCTCCACGGGGCGGAGCGCGATGGCCTCGACGGGGTGATAAGCGTTTCCTCCGCATGCGATTCGGTCCGCACGGAGGCGCGGGGTCGAGAGCCCCCTACTCCTGACGTTGCCGCCGGAGGCGTTTCTCGCAACGTCTCAGGAATCGCTCGAGTTCGGGGACGAGGGCCTCCTCGGGAGTCCCCCGGGACACCGTGGCGACCACCGCGTGATGTCCCCGCAATCCGAGAATGCCGTATCCGTCGTACTTGACGCGGGCCACCGGTTCGCGGCGGCCGTTGCCGAACGCGTCCCGGTCAAACTCGCCAGCGAGCGCGAGCACGCCTTCGACCTGCGACGGATCGAGGGGCAATTGTTCGGCCGAAGGCAACGCGAGGAGCGGAGTCCCCTTCCGGCTGAAGAGGTAGACTCCCAGCGTCCATGGCTCACTCCCGATCACAGTGCGCGCTCGCCGCAGACAGTCCGATGGCGGCTCTAGACCTTTTGGTCAATTTCAGTCGTGAGAACATCTGCCGGCGTCGCCGAGCTTGTTCGGCCCGCGGATCGCGGCGCCTCAGAGAACGGCTCCGACCCCGGCGACCGCGGTGGGCACCCGGCGAAGCGAGCCGCCGCGGATCCCGGTGACGATCATGGTCAGGATCGTCGCCCCAGCCCACGTCAGCGAGCCGATTGTCGTGCCGGCGAAAGACGGCCCCATCCATCCGTACACGATGAGGTAGAATGCGGCGGCCAGGAGGACGAAGGCGAACACGAACGAGATGCCGCGGATCGTCCACACGAGCAACCCGAAGACGACGAGGCCTGCGAGCAGAATGGCTCCCGAAAAGAGGACGCTGTGGATGGCCTGCCACTCCTGGTAGGCGAACGTCGCCGCGGCGAGGACGCCGGCGACGAACAGCATGCGGCTGAGCGAGCGCCCAAGGACTCGCACCAGGATTCCCGCCCCCAGGAGCGCAGGGCCGAGCCACTGTGCATGGACGAGGACGTACGGCACGATCTGCGAGAGGTCGATCTCAGCCCCTCCTCCGCCTAGAACATGCGACGGTCTCCGTCTAATACCTTTGGCCGGAATGCCCCTTTGACATCGTCCAGTCGAAGCGGGCCGGCTCAGGATGGAGCTCCCGCCGGGCTCACAGGGCTCCGCCGTGCGACCCGGATCCCGCCACATCGGGCATCGTGGAAACCTGGATGCCCACGACGCGCGCTCCCCTCGGCTCGGTCAGCCTCTCCCGAGAACCCGCCGCAGGCACATAACCCGGAGGCCGCGAGCCGCCTCTGCTCACGCCTTCTGCCGGAATTCCATGTTCTGGAACATGAACACGGCGAGGACGAGCATGACAACGGCGAAGCCAAGGAGAATCGCCGCAGCGACGGGCGCAGACACATCCGTGGCGAAGCCCGAGAGAGGACCCACGCCGATCGTCCCCTTGAGGACCGAGCGCAGGTAGTAGATCAGGCTCAGCTTGGGCACGCTCCCTGGGAGGGACCCGACGACGGACTCCCAGACGAAGCCGATGAGCAGCCCGATGGTCAGGGGTTTCCGGAGGACCACGGAGAGGAAGAAGAACAGGGCGCCGTACGCGATCGCGGCGAGCGCGGTCGCGGCGAGGAATCCCCCGAGGACGTCCGCGTCTGTCCCCAGGCCGCTCCCTGCGTACACTTCCGTGACGCCGTAGGCGGCGACCACGGGCGGCAGGAGTAATACGAGGGCGGCGATGACGTAGCCCGCGTACTTGCTCACGGCCACGGTCGGTTTCGAGACGGGCCGCGTGAGGAGGAACGGCAACGTGTTGTCGTCGATCTCCTCTCGGATGAGGGCCGTCGCGTCCACGAGGGTCACGAAGATGAGGACGATCTGCAGGAAGAGAGGGACCATCAGGGTCTGGAACAGGAGGATGTCGAACGACGCGACCCGCGCGACGGCGAGGGCGCCCACGAGCAGGAGGGGGATCCAGGACAGGGCGAGCGTCGCGATGCCGCGCTGGGTCGACAGGAGGTAGCGAAGGGTCAGGGTCATCACGACCCAGCCTTTCCGGAACGACTCGCCGAAGGCCGCGTTCTCACCCCACCAGATAGCGGAAGACCGCCTCGAGGCTGTCGTCCGGGCTCTCGAGGCCGTGGACGTCGAGTTGGCGGTCCACGACGATCTCGGGGAGCTCCTTGTAGAACACGTCCGGTTTACGCGTCCGGACGAGCAGGGTGTCCGCCGCGGGGAATTCGACCGACACGACGTGGTCCATCGCGGTGAGCGCCTGGGCGAGGTCCCGCGGCTGGGTCGTCGCGATGCGCACGGCGTGAGGGTGCTCGTCGATCAGGGCGCGGATCGCGTGGAGGTCTCCCGAGGCGATTGCCTTCCCGTTGTGGATGAGGACGATGTTGCTCGTGACCCGTTCGACCTCGTAGAGGACGTGGGTCGACATGATCACGTGGCCGCCGCGCTTCGCGAACTCCGTGATCGCTCGGAGGATCTGGACGCGGGCCATCGGGTCGGCCCCGGAGAGCGGCTCGTCCAGGATGAGGAGCTCCGGGGCGTGGGCGAGCGCCTGGGCGAGCTTGGCCCGCTGCCGCATGCCGCGGCTGTACGTCCGCATGGGCCGGTCCTTCGCCCCCGTCAGGCCGACGAAGGCGAGGCTTTCTTCTGCGCTCTTGCGCGCGTCCCCCGAGTACATCCCGTTGAGCCGCAGGAGCATCTCGACGAACGCCTGGCCGGTGAGCCATCCGTAGAGCTGGTTCGACTCCGGGCAGTATCCGATCTTCCGTTTCAGCTCCACGTTGTTCCACGGGTCCTCTCCGAGGAGCCGGAGCTCGCCGCCGCTCGCCCGGAGCTGACCGATGAGGAGCTTGAACAACGTGCTCTTGCCCGCGCCGTTCGGCCCGACGAGCCCCGTGATCCCCGGGTTGAAGGAGGCCGTGAACCCGTTGAGGCCGAGGACCTCCCCGTACCACTTCATGATCCCCTTCGCCTCGACGATCGCCGTCATCCGGAGACCACCTCCACGGCCCGCATCCGAAGCCACGTGGCGAGCGCAGTGAGAATCGTGGAGCCGAGCAGGATCGCCAGAGCGATGACCCAGTCGAGGGGCTGTCCGGACACGCCGAAGGCGGCCCGGGCGACCGCGAGGAAGTCCTCCCATGGAGACACGTACAGGAGCGCGGGGTTGTTCACGGATCCCGGCCCGGCGAGGAGCTGCGCGGGGACCGTGAGACCGAAGACGATGGCGAACACGGCGGCGGCCGCATAGGCGCGGCGCCGGGTGAGGCTCGACAGGAAGAGGGCGAGCCCGGTGAAGAAGCCGGTGAACAGGAGCCCCAGGACGATCCCGATCCCGACGGCCTCCAGGGCGATATCCCAGGGAACGAGGCCGAGGAGGGCCGCCGTGAGCGGCGTGATGACGAGGGGCAGGACCGCGATCATCGACGTGAGCGTCGCTAGGATGGCGGCCTTCGCGGTCAGGTAGTCCGCCGCGGTGAGCGGGCGACTGAGGTACAGCGTGAGAGCCATCGAGTCGAGGTCGTCCGCGATGAGCCCTGCGCCGACGGTCGCGGCCATCAGGGTCACGAAGAAGAGCATCGCGGCGTTCGACGCGGGGATGAAGAAGAAGGTCAGGTCGATGTTCTGTCCGGCAAGGAGGAGCTGGGCGAACAAGAGCAGGACGATCGACACGATCGTCGTGATTGCTGTGCCCACGCCCACCGCGAAGATCGCGCCGGGTCGCCGGATCTCCCGGCGCAGGCCCGTTCCGATGATGGCCCACATCCGGTGCCGGCGACCCAGGAGCGGGATTTCCCGCCGCGTGTAGGTCGGCAGGGAGATCGACATCTAGCGGCCTCCCGTGTTTCGCTCGACGAGTTCCAGGAAGAGCTCCTCGAGGCTGCGGATCTCCTGGCCCAGGTAGCGCACCTCGACGCCGCTCGCCTTTGCAGCCCGGAAGATCTCCGTCTCGACTCCCGGCTTCCGGGCGATATGGACGCCGGTCGGTCCGAATTCGGCGTCGACGCCCGCCTCCTTGAGAGTCCGAAGGAAGCCGTCCTTGTCCCCGCGCAGGTCGACCCGGAGGCGGTCCTGGGCTCCGCTGAGTAGCTTGGACAGCGGCCCGGCCGCAATCTGGTGGCCCCCGTCCAGGATCACGACGTACTTGCAGATCGTCTCGACGTCGGGGAGGAGATGGCTCGACAGGATGATGTTGCGGCCCTCCGACGCGGCGATCTTCCCCACGAGGTCGAGCATCTCCGTGCGGCCCCGGGGATCGAGTCCCGTCGTGGGCTCGTCGAACACGTACAGCTCGGGGTCGTGGACCATCGCCTGGGCGAGCTTCACCTTCTGCTTCATCCCCGTCGAGTACTCCGCGACCTTGCGGTACCGCTCCTCCTCGACCCCGACGAACTGGAGCACGTCGTGCGCGCGGCTCATCGCCGTGCCCCGGTCCAGGCCGCTCACGCGGCCCATATAGGACACGAGCCCGATCCCCGTCATGTCCGGGATGAGGCAGTCATGTTCGGGCATGTAGCCCGTGCGCTCCCGCACGGGGATGCCCTCCTCGATGCCGTGGCCCAGGACCTGGCCCGAGCCCGACGTGGGCCGGAGGAGGCCGAGCAGGAGCCGCAGGAACGTCGTCTTGCCCGCCCCGTTCGGTCCGACGAGGCCGATGGCCCCTTCCGGGATGGACACGCTCAGATCGTCGACGGCGCGGACCTCCCCGAACGCCTTCGTCAATCCGACCGTCTTCACGAGCGCGGTCACGGTTCGCCTCCCGGGTTCTTGGGCGGAAGCTCCCCGACCGGCCCCGCGCCACTTGAGGTCTTCGATGCCCCCGCGGTCCGCTTCCGTCGGCGAAGCAGGAGGAGGACCAAAAACACCGCGACGATCGCAATCGGGAGGGCGGTGAGAAGGATGAGGTTGAGCACGGAGCCACCTGTGGGGGCGGGATAGGTGTAGGACTTGAGCCGCATCTCCGCCGCGGGCGTGCCGTTCACGTACACCACACGCCGGACGTAATAGCCGACGTCGTTCGAGAACCAGGCCGTCTCGTTCGCGCCGCTCGCGGGCGCCACGGCCGCGAGCCCGGGGAACGCACCGAGACTCTCGTTGAGACGGTATGAGGAGAAGGTCCCGGCCCCCACCGTGACGTTCTCCACGTCGAGGACCTGGCGCATCCACGAACCCGCAGCGACGCCGGTCGTCTGGTTGTACTGGGAGAAAAATAAGGAGGAGAAACTCGAGGCCAGATGGATGTCCGCCGTGAAGGGGGCCGATGCGGAGTCGCCGACGCTTAGGTTGAACGGCGGGATCGACGGGTACGCCGTCGTCGCGTTGAGCCAGAGGTTCGCGGTGACCTTGGTCGAGATCCCGATCAATGATACGTCGATCACGTAGCCCGTCGAGCTGTTCGAGGCGACCGGCAGGTAGCTCCCGCCCTCCCAAAGCTCGAGCGCGTCCGAGGAGAAGGTGCCCGAGACATGGATCGTTTGGTTGCCGGGAATCTGGAAAGTGCCGTTGAGGAATCCGGACGAGTGGGTCTCGACCCGCACCCCGCCCGCCAGGCCCGACGCGGGTCCCGTGACGTCCACCTCGGCAATCCCGGTCAGACCGAGGGTGAAGAGCCCGCCTTGGCTCTCGTTCATTCCCGGGAGGCCCGCGAGCGAACCATGGAGCACGTAGACCCAGCGGTCGCCCGCCCCGTACGCAGGCTTCGCCAGGGCCGCTCGGGCCGGCCGGCCGCTCGCCACGAGGACGGCGAGGGCGACGAGGAGTGCGAAGACGACGACTCCCTTGCGGGCGGACCGAATCCGGATCGACCTCGCCGCGGCCATCCCCCCACGGGGGAAAACGCTTTCCCAGGAAATCCCACGCGCTCAGGCCGCAGACAGCAGGATGATTCCCAGGATGAACGCGAGGAGGGCCACCGCGATCCGCCAATCGAGCCTCTCTTTGAGGAACGCGGCGGCGCCCAGGGTCGCGATGATCGGATACGTCCCAGAGATCGGGCTCACGAGGGCCGCGGGCCCCAGGTCGTAGGCGACGGTCAGGCCGACCGCACCGACGGACCCTGCCAAGAAGACGAAGGCGCCGAGCGTCCAGGATCGACGGGAGGGCGGGTCGCCCGTCGCGGCGGGCTTCCTCCGGACGATCGCATAGCCCGCCGTGACGCCCAGGTACGCGGCCGCGAGCAGTAGGTCCAGGTTGCCCTCGCCGAGCGCGCCCACACTGCCCTTGACGAGGAAGCCCCAGAGGCCCCACACGAAGAACCCCGCGAGGCTCAGGAGGACTGCGGCGCGGCGGGACGTGTCCCGCCGCTTCGGCTCGTATGCGAGGAGGAGGATGCAGAGCATGATCAGCACGATCCCGAGGACCTGGAACGACCCGAGCGTCTCGCTCAGGAAGAGGATGCTCAGGACGACCGTCATCATCGGGGCGGCGGCGGAGATCGTGCCGACGAGGCCGACGCTCCCGACCCGCATCCCCTCGTAGAAGAAGATGTAGCCGATCGCCCCGAGGGTGCCCGCCGATACGGCGGCAATCGCGAAGAGCGGGTCGGCGGGAAGGGGACCGCGCGGGAGCACGAGCCCGACGAGGCCGAAGAGGATCCCCTCCACGAGGACCGCGCCCAGGGCCATCGTCCGCGGGCTCAGGCGGTCCGTGGCCGGCTTCGCCGCGAACGTGCCGAAGCCCCAGATCACGGTGGCCCCAAGGGCCCAGGCCAGCCATTCGAGCGCCATTTTCCGCCGGGAGGTGGACGCGGGTCATGAGGTTTGCCGTCGGGCCTCGGGGCTTGAATGAAGCGTGAGGCGTCTCCATCGCGAAGGTTCACAACTTGGAGAGCGTTTCCCCCGGATCATGCCGACGCGAGGGCGGAAGACCCGAGTGACGGGGATCGGCGGGATCTTCTTCAAGGCGGAGGACCCGAAGGCGCTGGCGGGCTGGTACCGCCGGCATCTCGGGATCCGGATCGAGGGGAACGTGGGCCTGTTCACCTGGAGGAGCGCGAAGGATCCCCGCCGGAAGGGGCACACGGTCTGGGCCCTGTTCCCCCGGGAGACGGACTACTTCGGCACGTCGCGCAACGCGTTCATGATTGACTATCGCGTGAAGGACCTCGACGCGACCCTGGCGTCCCTCGTTCGGAGCGGCGCGGACGTCGACCCGAGGATCGAGGAATCCGTGCACGGCCGGTTCGGGTGGGTGACCGATCCGGAGGGGAACCGGATCGAACTCTGGGAGCCTCCGCGAGTCTACAAGGCTCCAGAGGTCGAGATCCCGATGGAATGAGCCCCGAAGCTAGCGGCTCAACGGAGGGCGACTCCACAGTGTGCGCACGTGCCCGTCCCCGCGGCGACGGGCGTCTCACATCCGGGGCAGCGCCACCGCGTGTCTTCCTCGCGCAACCAGCCCGAGATGCCCGCCTCGTGGAGGCGGAGGGCGTCCCGACAGATCGCAGGCAGGTAAGGCACGGAACTCAGGGACCGACGGATCCGGTCGCACGGATACTCCGAGCAATCGACGCAGAACGTCACCCCGCGATCACGGGCACACTGCTTGATTCCACAGTCGCCCCCGAGGCAAAACGACGCCGCGGTGCGGCAGCCCGTGCAGACGAGGCGGTCGGGCGTTGTGCCCAGGGAGGCGGCGAGGGCATCGAGGCGCGCAACGTCCTGCGCGGCCCACGCGCGGTACACGGGACACGCACCGCAATAGGCGCCGCAGACCCCGGCGAGGCTGGCATCGATCTCGCGGTCGTCGATGACGAATCGAAGAGCCATCGCCGTCGACATCGGCTGAGGGGTGCATGTTCTCTGCCTAAGGACTCTCCTTACATGCGGTATTTGGCAGCGGAACTCGACCCCGCGCGCGGAAGAGGCCACCCCCGACTACCCGGAGTCACGGGACGGCGCTCGGCCGCATCCCCTCGGGCATCTCGACCGCGAGGATCTCGCCCTTCACGGTCACCTGGCCTCCGGCGAGGATCCTCGCCTCGACGGCGACCTTTCGACCCTGAATCGATGTGGCCCGCCCGCGGACCTCGAGCTCGACGCCCAGCGGGGTCGGTTTGAGATAAGTGACCTGAAGGGAGGCGGTGACGAAGCGGTGGACGGGAGGCGTGCCGGGTTCGCGGCCCTCGGCTCGATACGCCGCGGCGGCCGCGGTGCCCGTGCCGTGGCAGTCGAGGAGGGACGCCAGGAGACCGCCGTTCACGTAGCCGGGGATGGCGATGTGCCACGCATGCGGCGTGTAGCGCGTGACCGTCTCGCCTCCGTCCCAGAACGTCCGCAAGTGCAGGCCGTGGTCGTTCAGCCGACCGCAGCCGTAGCAGTGTGCGAGATCGTCCGGATACGTGTCCTGGAAGGCCAGCATGGATTCACCGGAGGGAGGTAGGGCGGCCGTCCCGCATGAGGGAATCGCCCCGTCGCAACCCGTAGGCAGCGTGCCGAAACCGTCGCCGGATTGTTCCTCGCGCGCTGGTTGGGCCGTGCGATCCGGGCGATGCGCAGGGCGGCAAAGCTCAACTAGGCTCGGGGCTTGTGCCTCCACGATGTCCTCGAAATCGCCCCGCGAAGTCCGGGTGCGCCCCAAGGAGACGGTCGACGTCGATGGAACGCGCGTCACAAACCGGACCGCGAATTCAATCCTCGTGCGCCGATCGGGCCGGAGCCTCGAGGTCACGGACTGCTGCCTTGAGGAACAGGGCAAGTGACGTTGTGACCCATGAAGGTGAGGGGGAACCCCGCTCTCACCCGTCGCGTCGCGACCTGGTCTCCCGCCGAGAGTCCCGGAGGAGGACGTCTTTGTCCAACGTTGCTCGACGGCCGGTTTGACCCGATTCATACGCCAATAGTGCCTAATAACTGTAGGGGATGCCTAATAGTTAAGTAGGCGGACACGGCTCTTAATCTCAAGAAGGTGTAACCAACATGGCTAACATCGTAGAGGCAGCAGTGAACGCAGGATCGTTCAAGACCCTCGTGACCGCCGTGCAGGCCGCGGGCCTCGTGCAGACGTTGTCGAGCCCGGGACCGTTCACGCTCTTCGCGCCGACGGATGAGGCGTTCGCGCGCCTCCCGGCCGGGACCGTCGAGAACCTCCTGAAGGACAAGGCCAAGCTCACGGCCGTCCTGACGTACCACGTCGTCGCGGGCCGCCACTCGGCCGCCGACGTGATCACGAGGTCCTCCCTTCAGACCGTCCAGGGCCGGAGCATCCGCATCGATGCCCGGAACGGCGTGAAGGTGAACGACGCGAACGTGATCGCGCCCGACGTCATGGCGGACAACGGGATCATCCACGTGATCGACCACGTGATCCTTCCCCGGTAAGAGCCTCCACCGAGCGGGGGATCGCTAAGGTCTTCCCGCTCCTCTTCCCTTTTTTTCCCGACGTTTCTCTGGCCGCAGGTACGGATCCTGTGATCCATGGTATCGGGTTCGTCCTCTCGTGCGCCTGAACGTTCGCGGCCGCTGCAGTGGGGTCTCGCTCGACCATGGCTTCCGTGAACAGCTCGTAGGCGAGATTGCGGACGCCGGCCTGGGTCGCCTTCGCAGGGAATCTGAACCGGATTGTGTGGCGGATGAATCCGGCGACGGCCTGAGGGCACGCCGTCAGACCTATCCCCGGAGGGCCAGAGTGACTGCCTCGCGGTACGGGGTCAGGGGAATCGGGATCAGGTCCCGGATCCGATTCTCGCGGCACACGACCTCGTTCCGCAAGCCTTCCACAAGCGGGTGGGCCACCGACGCAGGCACCGTGGTCACGAGGTCCACCCAGTACGACGAGAGGCGGGGCGTCAGGACAGGCACGTTCACAATCCAGCGTCTCTTGCCGAGGACCCCAGCCAGGGTGGTCATCATCTCCCGGTACGTGAGCACATCCGAGCCGCCGATGTCGAAGGAACCTCCTGCGGTCTCCGCGACGGCGGCGCATCCGACCAGATAGCCCAGGACGTCTCGGAGGGCGATGGGCTGGCATCGCGTCTCGACCCAGCGCGGGGTGACCATCACCGGCAAGCGCTCCACGAGCTGACGGAGCATGTCCCAGGATGTCCCGCCGGGACCAAGGATGATCGCGGCCCGCAGGACCGTGGCGGCGGGCGTGCCCGATTGCAGGATCCGTCCCACCTCTGCGCGGCTCGCGAGGTGCTCCGAGAGCCCCTGTCCGGTCTCGCCGAGACCGCCGAGGTAGATAATCCGGGAAACGCCCATCCGGTCCGCGGCCCGAACGAAGTTGTCCGCGGCGCGCCGGTCCCGCTCCGCGAAGGAAGCGGCCGAGCCATCCTCCATGGAGTGGACGAGGTAGTAGGCCGTGTCGACGTCCTCGAGGGCGGGGACCAGGCTCCGGGGATCCAGCACATCCGCGTAGCGGGTCTCGACCCCACCCCATCCATGGAATGCGGGATGGCGGGTGAGGGCCCGGACACGCTGCCCCCGGTCTCGCAGCGCCGGAACGAGATGCCGACCGATGAATCCGCTCGCTCCCGTGACGGCGATCGTGCGGCCGCTCATGGCCACGCGACCAGGAGCGCGAGGACCGCTCCGTACACGATGTGGGCCACGAGGCTCACGCCGAGTGCGACGGACCCGCGGTTACCCGACCAGGGGGCTCGCCCGGTGATGGCCTTGTGGATGACGAGCGTGATGGCGAACAGGACAACGCCGTACCCGGGTCCGAGGATCCCGAGTGGGAGCTCGGAACGGAACAGGGGCAGGACCAGGACGAAGGCGACTCCCGCGAGGAGCCCGTGCAGGAAGTGGAAGCCCAATCCCGGGATCACGGCGGCCTCGAGGGCCCGCTTCGTGATTCCCGCCGCAATCGTCTGGTTCTCCTGCCAGTCGAGGAGGGCATCGAGTCCCCACCGGGAGCGCGCAAGGATCTCCGGGACCGTCATCGCTCCGGTCGCTGCGAGACCCGCCAGGAGTCCACGGACGACCGCCGAAGCATCCATTCCCTCACGCCGCCCCGTTCACGCCTCGACCTCGATCGTCGATGTGACGGCGGCCTTGGAGGGGAGGACCGCGGCAGCGATGGCGAGGATTGGCCCGATCACGAAGCCCGCCCATGCGACAAGGGCACCGCCTCCGAGGAGGATAAGGTAGAGCCGAGACCGCGGGGTCCAGGGCCCGGCGTAGCGCAGGGCGAGCCGGACGATCTGTAAGCCCAGAACGATCGGGACGACCGCGAAGATGAGCGTCACGACGGCGAACGGGTCCAGCGAGGATCGGCTGAGGGACAGGATCATCTGGGACAGGACGGTGGCCCCGGTCCCGAGGAACAGGAGGCCCGCGACGGCGGCTGTCCAGCCGATCAGGTCCAGTGGCTTGCCCGCTCGCTGGCGGCGCACCAAGAGTACGAGCCCGAGCGTCGCGGTCGCGATGGCGGGCAGCAGGACGAGGGGCAGGCTCTGCCGGTCCCACTCGTATACAGTCAGGAGGGAGAAGGGGGTGAAGAGCCACTCGGAGAGGGTGAAGGATTCCCGGTCGCCGATCGCGAGGCCGTAGTGGCCGCCGCGGGCCGCATCCTCGACCGCGACGTAGTACGTGCCATTCGCGGGAGCGTCCAGGGAGAGGTCCGCGAGTTGCACGAAAGAGCTCGGGGCGAAGGCCTCGTAAGTGGCTTGGGCCGCGCGCGTCCCATTCACGGCTAGGATGCCTGCTCCCGCCGGAATTTCGACGTAGCTCGGGACGAAACCTCGGTTCGGGACGCCGGGCCCCATGAGGATGACGCCCGGGGTGAAGTTCGCGTCCTCGGACGAGGTGGTGGTGAGCAGGGAAACATGGATCCGCTGACCCTGAGTGATGTCGAACGTGTAGTACTGAGCCTCCCCGCCCTCATGCAGGTCTGCGTATACGGCCCAGGACTTCGTGGGGTCCGGGACGTGCGTGGCGGTGGCCAAGCTTTCGTTGCTCCCCGCTCCGAGAGGCGCGTGGGCCGTGGCGGTCGGGACGATCAGGACGGCTATCATCAGGAGGACGAGGCCGAGCGCGAGGCGCTTCATGATGCGTCCTAGTGAATATCGTCCACTTAAGCGTGTGTGCACTAGGATGACTGGTGCCTAACGCCGCAGGCCCGGTCGAGCGCGTCGAGGGATCCATCCGTGACGGCCAGGGTCCCGTGCGGGAGACTCTCGGGGGAGATCTCCCGGAGGCCCTGACCGCCCAGGAGTATCCGGGCGCGGATCTTCCGCTGCTGGACCGCGTTCAGGAGGCGCTTCAGGGAGGGCAGGTACTGCGGGATGGTGAGGGAAACCAGCACGAGATCCGGCTTCTTCGAGGCGATGAAGTCCACGATGGAGTCCGTCGGGGCGGATGCCGCGATGTTCCACGACCGGTGGCCTCGCTCCAGGAGCAGCCCTTCCAGAACCTTCGATGCGAGGGAGTGCATCTCGCCTTGGGGGGTGCACAGGACCGCGGTCCCTCGGGGTTTCCGGGTGACCCGGATTCGCGCGTTCAGAGAATCCAAGAGCTCCCCGATGATGTTCGACGCGAGGTGCTCCATGCTCACCGTGAGTTCTCCCTTCTTCCACATGTCCCCGATGGCGTGCATCGAGGGTGTCAGGACCTCCACATAGAATGAGTCGAGTCCGACAAAGCCCCGGGCCTCCTCGGCCACGAGGCTCGTCTTCACCCGGTCTCCCGCGATCAGTGCCTTGAGGAACCGTTCGCGGAAGTCGGAGACGACCCCTTGCCGGCGGTTGTCCGCATCCGCGGCATGCTGCAGGATGAACGCCTTCACTCGGTCGTCACGGTACTCCGAAGGAACGTCCTCCAAGCGGACCTCGTCCACGGGACCCACGTACTTGATCGTGGTCTGGCGGGACGTGTGCCTTTCGGGATCCCATTTGCTCTCGACAAGGTAAGCGTAGTCGCGCCCGCGAATCCGCTTGACTCGGAGGAATGCCACGACTACGGCAAGCGACTAGATGCCTAATAGGCTGCGGTGCTGGAAGGGTATTTAGGCCCTAGGCCATTCCGTCTTCAAGAAGAGTTCGGTCGGCGGCGAGGAGGGTCTTCCTGACGAACCGTGGCGGTCACTCCCCGGCTACTTGTCGAACGTGACGACGTTGACCATTGCGTGTGGCTGACCTGGGTAGTAGGAGACCCGAATGAAGCGCCGTCCCACGAGGAGGGCCATCTGTACGAAGCCGTCGCTCCCGGTCTCCAGCTCCCCGATTGGTTCGAGTTCCTCATCAACAACGTTCACGATCTTCTTGGTCGCGTCCACGGGGAACCATCCGGAGTAGGGATCGAGGTGGAGGATCTTCTTGCGCAGGTCCTCGACCCGGATGTCCAGCGACTTCCGCGTCTTCGCGATAGAGGACTTCTTCTTGGTCTCGCTCATCCGTTGCCCGATGCGCTCGAGGTACATAGGCTTGGGCCTTCCCCTCGGCGAGGCATTGTGAAGCCCGAGCTGGGTCCTTCGATTCTCGGTTCGCTGGCGGTGAGACTCCGTGGGGTCAAGCGAGTCCGCGAGGTGATCGTCCCTCACAGTCTGCCCATGTCCCTGGCGATCCTTTCCGAGTCCGTGTAGAGCCGGTGGCTCTTGACCTTGCCCTCATGGAGCTCGAAGACGTTCAGCGCCTTCTGCTTCGTCTCCTTCCCGTTCGCCAGCTTCCCCTCCTGCGTCCATTCCACGAACACGAGGTCCCCCGTCTCGTGGAGGTTCTCCACGTTCAGCCGCAGCCCTCCGGGCCAGGTGGTCCCGATCTTCTGCATCCATTCCTGCACTCCCTCTCGTCCCCGGAACGAGCCGCCCGCGATTGTCCCACTCGACTCGATGTGGGCCTCGGGGTCGTACAGCTCCAGGACCGCGGGGATGTTCCCCCGGTTGAAGTGCTCGATGCCTTCCTTGATTCGATCCGCGTTGTTTCCCGTCATATCACCCCCTCCGTCCGAGACGGCGGTTCGAGAACGTTGTTCGGCGCCCTTTGTCGGCGCGATGATCAGGGCCCGGTACGCCTACGTAAGAAACCCGAGATCCTAGACCGTGTTACGACATACCACGGGCAGGCATCAAAGTATGGGTGACCCGCTCAGGTCGGCCCAGCCTTATGGCCTCCTCTGGAAGGGCGCGAGGCGACCCACCTGGGCCGCGGCGCCACGCGAACGAATGTCGATTCTGGGGCACGGCTAGGGCGCGACACCAGGGTAAGATGGCATCTTCAGGGATCGCCCACAGACCCCGTCGCCATCTTCACTTCTTCGACTTCTTCGGTTCGACGACTTTGACGTCCCCGATTTCCCGAAGCAGCGTTGCCTCGCCGGAACCGGGCATGAAGAAATCCACGAACTCCTCGTTCAGCCGGTTCCAGGTCGAATCGTCATGCTCGCGGGAGGTGTCGAAGTCCCCGTACCGGTCGATCTCCCAGATCTGGGCCGCGTCGAATTTCCCGAACCCGAGAACGGTCCCGAAGGTCCCGCGATAGGTCCAGCCCGCGGGCGCGTGCTTCGCGAGTGCTCCCTCGTTCTTCTTGACCCACGCCTGCAGTTCCGAATACCGTCCTTCTTTCACGTTGCCAAACTGGATGTGCTGCGTCCGTCTCCCCCGGCACCGTATCGGAGGGCGGGGCTTAAGCCTCTCCCGTATCCACGCTCGCACCAAGGGGCCGTCCCCCGTGGCTCCTCGGATCACGTTCCCCATTGCCGCAGGAGCGTCTCGGCTTCCTCGGTCAACTCGCGGACGATCTCCGCCGCGGGCTGAACCCGCTTCACGGCGCCGACGGACTCGCCGGCCCAGTGGGGCATTGCGTCGATCTCTCCCGTCGTCGAGCGCATCGGGACGAGAGAGGCACCGCGCTGCGCGGGGACCCTCTTCTCGGGGGCCCAAGGGTGGACCCGCTCGCCCACGACCTCGGAGGGAAATCGCTGCGTCGCCTCCACAGAGGCGCGGAGGACGCGGTGGGGCGCGTTCGGCCAGTTCACGGAGAACGCCCCGTCAGGATCGTGTCCGGCGCCTCGGCAGCGATCAGCTTCTCCACGTACAGGGGGTGGGCTTCCGACTCCGCAGCGGCCACGAACCGCGTGCCGACCCGGACCGCGGACGCCCCCGCGGCGAGGGCCGCCGCCATGGCGCGTCCGGTCCCGATACCTCCCGCCGCGATGACAGGCACGCGCACGGACGGGACCACCTCGCCGAGGAGGGCCAGGAGTCCCGTCTTTCCGCGGACGTGGCAGCCCGCCTCGGTCCCTTGGGCGACGATGAGGTCGCAGCCGGCTCGTTCCGCCGCGATCGCCTCGCTCAGGGAGCCGACCTGCCAACACGCGAGGGCGCCGCCCGCATGGGTCGCGTCGACGAGGGACGCCTCGGGATTGTCATAGAAGAATTCGACAACGCGAGCTCGCGAGGCCGCTTGCTCCAGGGCCGGGGCGAGCTCGGGATCGATGTCCCCGGATGGCGTGTCCCGGAGGCCGGCGACGATGAAGTTCGCGCCGAACACGCCGGAGGTCATGCGTCGGGTCTCGTCGAGGACCCTCGCCACGTACTCGGGTGGAGCCCCACTCACACCAACCATTCCCAGGCCCCCGGCGTCCGCGACCGCGGCCGCCAAGCGAGGCGTCGACAGCTGCCCCATGCCCGCCATTTGAAGCGGTACCTTGCAGCCGAGCAAGTCGGTGAAGCGCGTTCGGAGCATCGCGACCCCCCCTCGAGGTTGGTATTAGGACGCAGCTTTTAGACGTGTCGCTCTGTGCGGCCATGGACACGTCTTTGCGAACGTCCCGTAACAACCCCCACTGAACATACGGAGGATTTAGGTCGGGTCTTTGGGGTGTCCGAAATGTCGTCCTCCAAGGTCGTCCATGGCGAACATCCGAGCCTATGTCGAGGTGACGAAACCGAAGCTCGTGTCTCTCCTCGTGTTCACGGCCTTCGTGGGTATGTTCGTAGGGGCCCGTTCGAACGCAATCGTCCTGTCCCCCATCCTGTGGGTCCTCGGGATCACGGCCATCACGCTGGGCTGTGCGGGTTCCAACGCGGTGACCTGCTACATCGACCGCGACATCGACTCCCTCATGGACCGCACCCGGAAGCGCCCCCTCCCGTCGGGCCGCATCGACCCTGCTCGGAACGCCCTCTATCTGGGCGCCATCCTGATCGTTGCCTCCCTCCTCCTCGCGCTCGTCCGGAACCTCATGTCCTCGGTCGTCATCGGACTGGGAGCCCTCGACAACGTCGTCGTGTACAGCCTCCTCACGAAGCGCAGGAGCGCGTGGAACATCATCCTCGGTTCGTTCAGCGGCGGCCTGCCCGCCGTGTACGGCTGGGTGTTCGCAACGGGCTCCGTGAGCCTCGTCCCCATCCTCATGGCCGCCCTCGTCGTCCTGTGGACCCCGAACCACATCTGGAGCCTCGCCCTCCGTTACCGGGAGGACTACGCGCGGGCGGGGGTCCCGATGCTCCCCGTCGTCCTCGAGGAGCGCAAGGCGATTCGGTGCATTGCGTCCACGGCCCTCCTGCTCGTCGCCTTCTCCGTCGCGCTCGATTCGCTTGGGTCCTTCGGGGACGCGTATTTGTGGACCGCAGTGGGAATGGGCGGAGCCCTGATCGCGCTCAATTCGTGGCTGCTCGTTCGGCCGAGCACGGAGCGCGCTTGGGTCGTATTCAAGTTCTCCAGTCCCTATCTGGCCCTCGTCTTCCTCTCGATGGTCCTGGGCCCGTACCTCCCCCACTAGGAAGGACAGGCCGTGGGCTCCGGATCTGGTGTCGTTTCGGCTGAAAGCCACTTTCGGTCCGCCTATGTACTGGTAGTTATTTTTCCCAGGATTGTGCGTCGGTAGGGACTTCGTAGGGACATTACATACTCAACAACAACAGAGCTTGCGGCAGTTCGGTTCACCTAACGAGGGATTCCATGGCGACCGTCGACGAGATCACCGCGACCACGCACACGCACGAGTACAAGGTGTCCTTCAAGTCAGCGGTCTGGGGGACCATCCTGGCCACCGTCGTTATGGCAGGGCTCTACGCGTCCTTCGGTCTGCCGCCTGGGTTCGACGGCTACTATGCGGTCATGTTCTTCCACTCCATCGGAATCGGGATTGCGGCCTTGGCCGTGTACATGGTCATCGTGGCCTTCGACCTGCGGAAGTACGAGCCCGGACTCGACATGCCCCTGTACTACCGGGCGCTCTCCGCGGTCCTCTTCGGCGCGCTTGGCGGGATTCTCTTCCTGATCCCCGAGACGCAGGGTCTCCGCGGCCTGCCCATGGGTTTCACTTTCCTCGGCCTTCTGATGATCGCGGACGCCGGCGGCGCTCTCCTCATCGAGTTGATCCTCCTGCCGCGCAAGAAGGCCGGGGTATATGTGATGAACTACGAGCTGCGACCCGTCCCGACCCAGATGGGCTACCTGTCCCGAATGCTGCCCCTCCGGAAGGAGGACCGCGCCGCGTACCGGCATATGCCTCTCAGCTACTGGCTCGTCCTCACCTCCGTGGCGTCCGCATTCATCGCCGGGATCCTGGGCTTCGTGAACCTCTGGGTGATGACCTTCGGCCCCGGGATCTTCTCCGGCTACCTCTCCTTCATGGGCCCGAACTACGACATCCTGGGCGCGACCCTCGATCCGCACTCGCACGAGATGGCCCTCGCGATCATGGCCGGGGTCATCGCAATCGCGGCGGAGCGCTTCGGCGTCCTCCGCACGGCCGGGGTGCGGGAGAAGGTGGCTCGGCTCGGCCTCTCCGTGTCCATCGCGGGCGTCGCGGGGATGACTGCGCTGTTCCTGGCCATCGCCTTCGCGAACGTCGACCCGGGGACCTGGTTCGGGGCGGACGGGAACGGCCTCGCAGGGGACGACATGGTCATGTCCATTATCGCCCTCGGGGCCATGATCGCGCTCGTCCCGCTCGCCCTCACGCCGCGGGAGGCCAACGGGAAGGGGTCGTGGAAGGACCCGGTCCGTCTCTCGCTCCTCGGGACCTGGGTGGCCGCGGTGGTCATCAGCGTGGTCGCGGCCTTCTATATCGAGTTCCACGAGGACGTCTTCCAGTCCACCCTGCTCGCGAACGACAGCGTCTTCGGCGAGCTCCAGTCCCTCTACGGCGTGTTCCTCCTGACCGCGGTCTCCCTGATCCTCCTGGCTGTGGACCTGTACAAGGTGGAGGGCACCTCGCGGCAGCTCGTGGGCTGGGCGGCAGGACTGGGAATCTCCGTCGGGACGGCCGGGGCCATCGCCTGGGCGTTCATCGACCCATCGACGGGAGGGATTCCGTTCGCGATCCACCTGCTCGGGATCGGCCTGACCGCCGTCGCCGCGGTCGTGTCCGCCGTCGCGATCCACGCGGTGCCCGTGCCCAAGGGGACGATCCTCCGGATCTACACGCCCGCGGACCTCGAGACGAAGACGGGATAGGCCGTGCCCTGAGGCCGCATCGGCGGACGGAACCTCGGGAGGAGAAGCCAAGGGGCTACGTTCCGCCCCGGAGGACCGTGGTCGCGACGCCGTCCAGGCAGAGCGGGGAGAGCTTCCCGACGGAACGCTCCTGGGCACACACCGAAGCGAGATCGCATTCCGGGCAGAAGCGGGCGTGGAGGTCCTCCTCCGTGACGCCGAGCACGTCGGCGTGATCGAAGAGCTCGTAGAGGAGCTTGAGGTACTTGCCCTCGGCGAGGCGGGGGACGTCGTACTTGGCCGCCTTGAGGCCGCCCTTGGAGAGCGTCCAGTACTCGTAGAGGCGGCGCGGGCCCTTCGAGGCGTTGCAGGACCGGCAGACCCAGGCCGCATTCTTCTCGTCCTCGGGGCCGTGGAACGCCTTGGGCATGAGGTGGTCCAGGGTCAGGTCCCCTGCGCGGCCGCAGTAGAGGCAGCGGTGGAAGTCGTTGCGCTCCTTCACGTACTCCCGGATCGAGTCCCACGCGATCTCCCCGGACTGGAGCTTCTTGAAGCGCTCCATGACGAAGGCCCACTGCTTCTTGCCGACGCCCGCGGAGTCCGCGATGATCTTGGCGTATTGCCAGAACATCAGGTCGCGGAGATCGCAGATCGCGGCGGGTGGCACATGCTCCCCTTCGATCCGCTGGGAGGCGCTGCAGCCATGATGAAGGCGCGGTACGTATTGTGACCACGTCTCATTCGTCGAGCCCGAGGGAGCCGGGGGCGGGAGCCGAGCATCCGAGGGGAGCTCCATCCCTAATCGTGGATCGCGGCCCGCTTCAGGAAGATACTTCTTGCCGAAGTCGTTCCCATCTGGCACCGGCGATGGCGCGAGGACGCGGGGAGACATGAGGAGACGCAAATCAGGCCGTTCGGACGCGAGACGTCGTGGCATGAAGACTCTCGACCCGATCCTGAACGAGAAGGCGTTCGTCGGCATCTGCTATCCTTCCAAGAACCTCCTCCTCAATGAGAAACGGCTGTTCATGCCCGCGTCCACCACGAAGCTCTACACCTCGTGGCTCGCCTGCGAATCGCTCGGAGAGGACTTCTCGTTCCACTCCGAGTACTCCGTGGAGGGCCGGACCCTCTATCTGAGCCCGATGGGCAATCCCCTCCTCTCTGAGGAAACGCTGGGTGGGCTCCTGGAGGGGATTTCGGGGAAGACGATCGAGGAGATCGTTTTCTCCAGGGGTTTCCTCCGCATTCCACCATATCCATCCACGTGGGTGATCGCGGACGTTCGAGAGCCCTGGGGTGCTCCGATCTCCGACATCTGCTTTCGGGAGAACTACGCCACCGCCACCTGCTCCGAACGGAGGACGGTGACCCCGTCCAGTTCGTACTACTCGGTCCGAACCGTGAAGGGGCTCAAGAAGCCCGCCGCCCGAGGCCGGGTTGTCTCCGTTCCCCCCGGATTCTCCGGCACGTTCGATTTCCCCATCCTGGAGCCGGAAGACTTCTTCTTCCTCTGGCTGAGGGAACGGATTCCCGGGACCCCGAGCAAGAAGCGGACGGGCCGGTTGCGGGGCACTCCCATCCCGTTCGCGCGAGCGCCGTTGAAGGACGTGCTGCGCTCGATGAACAAGAAGTCGTCCAACATCCTCGCCGAACTCCTCCTCGCGCATTCGGCCCGCGCACGGGGGACCCGCCTCGACTACGCGGAAGCCTTGCCCGTGTTCCATGACGCGCTCGACCGGATCGGCGTACGGGACGCACGCCTGTACGACGGCTCCGGCGTCTCCCGGTACAACCTCGTCTCCCCGTCGGGAACCGTCGCTCTCCTGGAAGCATGCACGGAGTACCGATCGATCGTCGACTCGCTGCCGATCGGAGGAAAGGACGGGACCCTCCTCGGCCGGAAGCTCCCCCGCCGGGTTCGCGCGAAGACAGGCTCCCTGACGGGCGTGCAAGCGCTCGCGGGCTATGACGGAACGGAGCCCTTCTCCATCGTGATCAACCACGGGCCCACGGACGAGCGGGGGATGATCGTCGCGATCGACCGGATCGTATCGGGTCCTTGACTGGGTCGCGCTAAGCTCGTTCTCGATGCGGCGCGGTCATTCTGCGGTAGACGATCCCCTCGCCGAGGACGGTCGGGACGAACAGGATCGCGAACAGGAGGAAGGAGAAGCCGCTCTGGGCGACCACGACGACCCACGGGAGAAGGACGCCGTCCAGGAGGACGCAGGCCGAGAGGTACAGATTTCGTAGGGCCAGGGTGGACAACGGCTCATCGGCCATGCTCGCGAGCCGTTTGAGCTTCCAGCGGCTGTAGCGTTTCATCATCGCGTCGATCCCGCGATGCTCCCCTTCGGGCTCGTCCCGGGTCGGGAGGTCAGCGGGCTTCATGCGCGACCTCCGGGCGGGACTCGGGCGGCGCCACGCCGAAGACATGGCAGGCGACGAAGTGCCCCGGTTCGGCCTCGAGCAGCTCGGGCTCCAGCTTCTCACACATGTCCACCTTGTACGGGCAGCGGGGATGGAAGTGGCATCCGGACGGAAGGGAGCGCAGGCTCGGCGGCTCGCCTCCGAGGGTGACCTGGAGGTCCTTCCCCTCGGCCTCCGCGATGTCCAGGAGGGCGCGGGTGTAGGGGTGGAGCGGGTTCATGTACAGGCCCCGCGTCTCCGCGCGCTCGACCACCTTGCCGGCGTACATGACCATGACGATGTCGCTGATGTGGTAGACCACGGCCATGTCGTGGGAGATGAAGAGGTAGGTGAGGTCGAGCTCCCGCTGCAGGGAGGAGAGGAGCCGGAGGACCTGGGCCTGGACGGACACGTCCAGATTCGACGTGGGTTCATCCAAGATCAGGAGCTTCGGCCTCAGGGCGATGGCGCGGGCGATGCCGAGCCGCTGCTTCTGGCCGCCCGAGAACTCGTGCGGGTATCGGTAGAGCTGGGCCCTCTCCAGGCCGACCTTGGCCATGAGGTCGGCGACCTCCCGGGTGAGCTCCTCGCCATGGAGCTTGAAGTGGAGCTTGAGCGGCTCGCCGATGATGTCGAAGGCCAGCTTCCTCGGGTTGAGGGAGGAGATCGGATCCTGGAAGACCATCTGGAAGTTGACCCGGAACTTGCGCAGCGCTCGGCCGTGGAGCTCGGTCATCGGCCTCCCGAGCAGGACCACGGAACCGCCCGTGGGGTCGATCAGGCGGGCGATCGTCCGTGCGAGGGTCGACTTCCCGCTCCCGGACTCGCCGACGATGCCGAGCGTCTTCCCATGCTCGAGCGAGAACGTCACGCCATCGACCGCCCGGATATATCCCTTCAGGAGGGACAGGAGACCGGAACGGATCGGGAAATGCTTCTTCAGCTCTTCGACCGCCAGGAGGCTCTCGGGGACCGCGGTCGCCTCAGCTCCCATGGGCACCTTCCCCCTTCAACGGATGGAAGCAGGCGGCGGTGCGTCCCGGCGCCAGGGTCTCGAGAGGCGGGTCCGTTTTGAGGCACTCCTCCGTCGCCCGCTCGCACCGCGGCGCGAAGACGCAGCCGACGGGGATCGCCTTCAGCTCGGGCAGGGAGCCCTGCATCGTGTAGTATTCGCCCCTCGGGACGAACACGCCTCCGCTCCTCACCTTGGGAAGGGACTTGATGAGCCCGTTCGTGTACGGGTGCCAGGGATCGGAGAAGATCTGGGCCAGGGGCCCCTCCTCGACGAGTTTCCCCGCGTAGATGACCCCGACCCGGTCGCAGAACCGGCGGATCACGCTGAGGTCGTGGGAGATGAGGAGGACGGAGACGCCGAGTTCCTCCTTGAACTTCTTGATCAGGTCGAGGATGTTCCTCTCTGTGACCACGTCGAGCGCGGTCGTCGGCTCGTCCGCGATGAGGAGCTTCGGGTTCGAGGCCATCATCATCCCGATCATGACTCGCTGCTTCATGCCGCCGGACAGCTCGAAGGGATAGAGGTCGACCGTGCGCTCGGGATCGGGCACCAGAGCGCGTCTCAGGTCTCGGACCGCAAGTCTCCGGCAAATGTCCCGGGTCCTCTTGTCCGGGGGCCGGTCCGGGCCGAGCTTTCGCTTCTCGTAGGTCTGGTAGAGCTCCCGGTACTTTAGTAGCTGAGACCGCTGCCTCCCGGAAAACTTCTCCGCCACGACATCCGCAGGCGAATGCCTCGCCTCCTTCGGCGGTTCGACGACCGAGTGGCAGCGTACGCAGACCCACTCGCCCTCCTTCACCGTCGCGCCGCAGTAGTCGCACGGCCGCTCGGGGAAGGACCGCTCCATCTCGCCCACCGCAATCTCGAGGACCAGTTCGAACTGGTGCAGGAGGTAGGTCTGGCTCATCTGGAACCCGACTTTGTACGAAGGATGGAGCGAGTCGGAGACCTCCTGGAAGATCATCGCGATGTCCTTGCCCCGGACCGCGTTCATCTCGTTCTCCTTGAGCAGGAGGAGGTTCGTGTATTCGGTCGAGTTCGCCGGATCTCGGGCGAAGAAGACATCGCCCGACGCGATCCGCGTCGAGCGCAGGGGGAGCAGGCCCATGATCGCCAGCGCGACGGTCGACTTCCCGCTCCCGCTCTCCCCGATGAGCCCGTACGCCTCCCCCGGCTTCACCTCGAGGCTCACGTTCCTCACCGCGTGGAC